>NZ_JBHVRX010000039.1:0-65456 GCF_042885515.1 Streptomyces sp. NPDC058052
TCGTCAAGCTGATGACCACCGGAGAGTTCGCTGAGCAGTGGGCTGACGAGACCGGCTACTTCCCCGGTGTCCAGTCGGCGATGGAAGAGGCTCTCGCCTCGACCGACCCGCTCGTCGCCCCGTTCGCGCAGCAGATGGTCGAGGGCGGCGGCACGGGACCGCGCGGCGAGGCCCGGCCCCTCCAGGCCGTCCTGGTCGCGCTGCTCAACCTCTCCTGCCTCGGCCTCGGCTACGTCGTGCTCCGCCACTGGGTGAGCGCGGCGCTCTGCTGGGCGGCCACCGCCGGCCTGCTCCTGGTGGCGCTCCCGGCGGACGCGGACGGCGTGCCCCCGGCCGTGCTCATCGGGTACGGCGTCCTCCTGGCGGCCGCCGCGGCCGACGGGGCCCGGCGGGGCCTGCGCGCCCGGATCTCCTTCGGGACCACGGTCCGCCGCCTGGCGCTGCCGCTCGCGGTCGTGCTGCTCGCCGCGCCCGTCGGCGGCGCCGTCGCCTACGCCGGTGCCCACGCCGACGCCCGCGAGGAGGCGCGCCAGCAGGCCCTGCTGGCCCGGCTCGCGGACGCCGACGCGCTGGTGAAGGACGGGGAGGGGAAGCCGTTCGCGAGCGCCGAGGCGGGCTACCGCGAGGCGCTCGCCGCGTACCAGGACCTCGCCCGGTCCGAGGGCGGCTCGCGCGCCGCGAAGCTCGTGCCGGACCGGCTCGACGCGTACTACGTGACCGTCTCCCAGCCGTACGGGCGGAAGGCGTACTGCGACGCCGTCGCCCCGCTCAAGCACCTGCGGTCGCTGCCGGACACCGTCGACAAGGGGCTGCTGGGCGACCGCCCGGCCCGGATGGACGAGCCGCTCGCGCAGTCGCTGTACGAGTGCGGCGCGGCCGCCCTCGGCGGTTCCGCCGTGTCGGGGGCCACGGTCCAGTTCAACGACCTGACCTCGACGTTCCCGCAGTCGCCGTACGTCGCGAAGGCGGAGAAGGCGGTCGAGGACGCGATCAGGACCAAGGTCGCCGCGGTCGGCGACACCGCGGTCGACCGGTGCGACACCACCGAGGAGCTGAAGGCCCTGCGGACGGTCGCGGACGAGGTCGAGGGCGTCTCGCTGGACGGGGCGCGGGCGGACGCGGACCGGGGGGTCCGCAGGGGCGTCTTCGCCTGTGGCACCGACCAGTTCGCGGACAAGGAGTTCGGCAAGGCCGCCGAGACCATGAACGCCTACGTCAAGGACTACCCGGACGGCGAGTCCGCCGGCCACGCCCGCTCCATCGCCATCGCCGCGCAGATCGCCGGCGAGGAGCCGGAGGCCGGGAAGAAGCTGCCTCCGGCGACGGCGCCCGGCGGGGCCCGCATGACCATGGTGATCAGCAACGACGCCTCGGAGCCGGTCGAGCTCCTCTACACGGGACCGGTCACCGGCAAGGTCACCCTGAAGGCGTGCGGCGACTGCCGCAGCTACCGGACGAGCGACACCCTCCGGCCGGGCTTCAAGCCCTGCTCCGGCGCCTCCTCGAAGTACCCGAAGGTGACGATCCAGCTGCCGGCGGGCTCGTACCACCTGCTCCAGAAGCGGGCCGGGACCGGCTTCTCCACGGCCGGTGACACCAAGAGCAGCAAGGCGAAGATCGAGTCCGGCTACTCGTACACCAACTGCCTCTACGTGACGTCGGGGGTGTACTAGGCCGTCTCTTCCGGATCGTGCCGGGACGGGGCCGGCCCCCGCGGGGGCCGGCGCCTACCGGTCCGCGAAGACGATCCGGTCCACGGCGGCCGCCACCAGCGCGTCGCGCTCCTCCTCCGCGAAGACGTCGGGGAGGGTCAGCTGCTCGACGATCAGCCAGTTCAGCGTGAGGATGAGCAGTTTGACGGCGGTGGCGTCGCCGGGGAGGCCGGACGCCTCGTGGAAGGCCACGTTCTGCTCGACGTCGGCCCGGACCCGCTCGGTGAGGATCGAGCGGAGCGCGGGCCGCCGGGTGGCCTCCAGGCGCAGTTCGAGCAGGGCGAGGTAGCCGGTGCGGAAGGACGAGACGCGGACGACCAGCTCCCGCATGATCCGCGTGTAGGTCGCCTTGTCGCGGGGCGCGGTCCGGGTCTCCTCGATGGCGGCCTCGTCGGGCCGGAGCCGTTCGTAGACGCGGGCGCCGGCCTGGGTGAGCAGGTCGTCCCGGTTGGCGAAGTAGTTGGAGGCGGTCCCGGTCGGCACCCCGGCCTCGGTGTCCACCGCCCGGAAGGTCAGCCCCCGCGCGCCCTCGCGGGCCAGCACCTCGATCGCGGCGTCCACCAGCGCGGCGCGCCGCTCGTCGTTCCGCCTGGCCATGAAGACCACTCCGTTCGTAGTACTACAGTCGAACCCCTTTGAGTAGCGTACGCGCACCTGCGATGAGTTCGCGCCGCCCGGGCAGTCATGACTCCGGAACACCCGAACGAGGAGGAAGCCATGACCGCCGGCCCCCGGCCCCAGCTGCTCAAGGTCCAGAACTTCAACGTCACCGCCGACGGGATCGCCGCCGGCGAGGACCAGACCCTGGAGCGCCCCTTCGGCCACCTCGACCCGGGCCGGCTCTTCGGCTGGGCCGGGGCGACCGCCAGCTGGCCCAACCGCACCGACCCCGGCGGCAGCCGGGGCCTGGACGACTACCTGGTCCGCGACTTCCACCACGGCATCGGCGCCGAGATCATGGGCCGCAACAAGTTCGGCCCCCAGCGCGGTCCCTGGCTCGACGAGGAGTGGAAGGGCTGGTGGGGCGAGGAGCCGCCGTTCCACACCCCGGTCTTCGTCCTCACCCACCACGAGCGCCCGTCCTTCACGCTCTCCGACACCACCTTCCACTTCCTCGACGCCGACCCGGTGACCGCGCTGGAGCGCGCCAAGGAGGCCGCGGAGGGCAAGGACGTCCGGCTCGGCGGCGGCGTCACGACGGTCCGCGAGTTCCTCGACGCCGACCTCGTCGACACCCTCCACGTCGCCGTCTCCCCGGTGAAGGCCGGCACCGGCCTCAAGCTGTGGGACGCGCCCGAGGAGCTGACCGACCGCTTCCACCTGGACGTCGTCCCCAGCCCCAGCGGGGTCACCCACCACCTCTTCTGGCGGAAGTGACCCCGCCGCCCGGCCCCGCGCCTCAGGCCGTACGGCGCAGCACCCGCAGCGAGTCCGTGACCGAGACCTCCTCGAAGGCGCCGGACTCCAGCGCGCGCAGATAGATCCGGTACGGCGCCTGCCCGCCGTCCGCCGGGTCCGGGAACACGTCGTGGATCACCAGCAGGCCCCCGGGGGCGACCCGGGGGGCCCAGCCCTCGTAGTCGTTCGTCGCGTGCTCGTCCGTGTGCCCGCCGTCGATGAAGACGAGCCCCAGCTCCCCGCCCCACACCTTCGCGACCTGCGGGCTGCGCCCCACCACGGCGATCACGTGCTCCTCCAGGCCCGCCTTCCGCAGCGTCCGCCGGAAGGTCGGCAGCGTGTCCATCGCGCCCACCTCCGGGTCCACCACCGTCGGGTCGTGGTACTCCCACCCCGGCTGCTGCTCCTCGCTGCCCCGGTGGTGGTCCACCGTCACCGCGACCGTCCCGGCCTGCCGCGCCGCGTCCGCCAGCAGGATCGTCGACCGCCCGCAGTACGTGCCGACCTCCAGGAGCGGCAGCCCCAGCTTCCCGGCCTCGGCCGCCGCCGCGTACAGGGCCAGGCCCTCCCCGGCGGGCATGAACCCCTTCGCGGCCTCGAAGGCGGCGAGGATCTCGGCACTGGGCTCGGACATGGCGGTCTCCTACTGGCGAGTAGTACGTCGTTACGGGCGCCCATCGTGCCCTACCCGTCGCACTCGAACCACACCGTCTTCCCGTCCCGCCGCTCCTCCACCCCCCACCGGTCCGTGACCCCCTCCACCAGCACGAGCCCCCGCCCGCCCTCCGCCTCCGGCGCGGGCGCCTTCGCGTGGAGGGCGCCGGGCACGTGGTCCGCGACCTCCACCCGCAGCCCGTACGGCTCCCGCAGGATCAGCACCGAGCACCGGCGCCCCGGCACGTGCCGGACGACGTTCGCGACGAGCTCGGTCAGCGCGAGCGTCGCCGGACCGGCCAGATGCCCGAGCGCCCACCGCGTGAGGAACATGCGGAGGATGCGGCGCATGTGACGTGCGGAGTGCTCACCGACGGTGAACCCCATGCGGTAACTGGCCTCAAGTGCGGCGGGGTGGAGGTCTGTTGCGTCATTCATGCCTCCAGGGTGGGCGGGGGTGGTTACGCTCGGCTACGACGTGAACGCAACGCCTTGCCGCGTGACCTTGGGGGTGACCTCGCCGTGGTCAACATCCGCAACCTGGATCCGAGCGCCTCGCCGCTGGACTACTACGGTTCGGAACTCCGCCGGCTGAGAGAGGAGGCGGGCCTCAACCAGGCGCAGTTGGGCTCGATCCTCTTCTGCACGGCGTCGCTCGTGGGCCAGATAGAGACGGCGAAGAAGGTCCCCACGCGCGAGTTCTCGGTCCGGCTGGACGCGGCACTGATGACGGGCGGCCTGTTCACCCGGCTGGTGGGGCTGGTGCTGAAGAGCCAGCTGCCGACGTGGTTCCAGCCGTACGCGGAGATGGAGGCGAAGGCGACGTACATCTCGACGTACCAGTCGCAGTTGGTCTACGGCCTGCTTCAGACCGAGGAGTACGCCGGGGCGGTCCTGCGTGTGGAGAACCCCGGGCGGCTGGACGAGATGGTCGCGGCCCGCATGGAACGTCAGCGCATTCTGGAACGAACGCATCCGCCGGTTCTGTTCGTCGTGCTCGATGAGAGCGTGCTGCACCGGGAGGTCGGTGGCGCTGAAGTCATGCGAAACCAACTCGTCCACCTGTTGGGCTTCCTGGAGCATCCGTGGGTCCAGGTGCAGGTGCTGCCGTTCGAGGTGGGGCAACACTCCGGTCTGTTGGGTTCGTTCACCCTTCTGCGGTTCGACGACGACCCGGAGCTCTTCTACGTTCCGGTCTACGGCGGGGGTCATATGACGGCCGATCCGCACACGATCAGGGCTCGGTCCGTCGGCTACGCTCGGCTTCAGGCCGCTGCCCTCTCCCCGCAGGGCTCGGCGGCACTGATCGAACGTGTCATGAGGGAGCGGTATGGGCACCATCCAGGACCCGCGGTGGCGTAAATCCTCGTACAGCGGTCCCGACGGCGGCGAGTGCATCGAGTGCGCCCCGCTCGGCGCAGCCGTCTGGCGTAAATCCTCGTACAGCGGCCCCGACGGCGGCGACTGCGTCGAGGTCGCCGAGCTCGCCGCTCACGTGGCCGTCCGTGACTCCAAGGATCCCGAGGGCCCCGTCCTCCTCGCCGGCGCCGCCGCGTTCACCGCGTTCGTGCGGGCCGCCGCCGAGGGACGCGTCGGGCGCTGACCGCCGGTGACCTTCATAGGGCTGATGATCCTCGGCGTCGCGCTGGCGACGTGGGCGGGGATCACCGTCGGGGAGACGCTGAAGGCCCGTCGCGCCGGGGTCCGGCCGCGGCGGTCCGCCGCGCGGAGGGCCGCCTGGGGTGCGGTGCTCGCGTACCTGCTCGGCGGGGCGCTGCACCTGTACGGGCTCTCGTACATGTCGTTCCTCCAGCCGGAGGACGCCTGCTGGTTCAAGGCGGGACACATGGCGGTGCCGGACTCCAGCTCCGCGCTGCCGGTGAGTCTCGTCTGCGCGGGGGAGGAGATCGTCCCGTGGTGGGTGAACCCGGGGCTGCTCCTGCTGGCGCTCGCCGCCGTGGGGCTGACCGTGGCGTCGCCGGTGCTGGCGGTCAGGAACCGGCGCCGGTAGGGGAGAGCCGGAAGGCCCAGGAGTCGACGGTGTAGCGGGTCGGGTCGGCCGGGTGCGGTTCCGCGACGGTCGCGACGAGCAGGTCGCCGTCCCAGCGCAGGGACCGGATCGTCCGGGCGGCGGCGAGGGGTCTCAGCCGGGCGAGGACGGTCGTGCCGAGGTCGCGGCCGACGGTGCGGATCACCCCTCCGTCGAGGACCAGCAGGGTGCCGTCCGGGAGGACGACCGGCTTCGGCGGCTGCGGGTCGTCGAGGCGGGGGCCGGGGGAGACGGTGCCGCCGGGCAGGAGCCGGACGACCCGGTTGCCGGTCGGGACGCGCCGGTCCGCCTCGACCACGCGGACGCCCGTGCCGACGGCGTAGTGCCCGTACGAGGCCCAGCGGTCCGTCTCGGCGCCGTCGCGGTCGTACTCGCGGGTCTCGAAGATGCCGTAGCCCTCCAGGCCCAGGAGGAACCGCCCGCCGCCGCGGGCCGCCCCGCGCTCGCCGCGCAGCTCGGCGACGAGCCGGCCGTCGGCCAGGTCGAGGAGGTACGCGGGGCCGAGGAAGCCCCATGGCGTGTACTCCAGGGAGTCGGTGGTGACGAGGACCCGGCCGCCGGAGACATGGGCCGCGTTGGGGCGGCCGGCGAAGGTGTGGGTCCAGAGGGTGCGGCCGCCGGCGTCCGTCGCGCGGACCGATCCCTCCGCGCCGTGCACGGCGAACTCGCCGCGCCGGGCCAGGGGTTCGCCGGGGCGGCGGGCCCGCTCGTACGGGGGCGGGCCCTCCTCCCGGCGGTGGTCGACGGCCTCCGCGCGCCACGCTCCGATGCTCGCCATGGCGGGAGCGTAACGCCCGCCGGGCTCAGCGTCCGTCGAACAGGTGGGCCAGGGGCGCCGGGGTGAGGAGGAGGGCGCCGAAGTCGGCGCGGCAGCCCTCCCCGACGGGCGACTGCGCGACGACGCCGACCCGCACCGGGCCGGGGGCGCCGAGGGCGAACTGTCGCACCAGGCTCCACCTCCGTCCGTCCTCGGACGAGTGGAAGGCGAACCGGTCGCCGGTCCGGCTGATCCGCAGCCACAGCGCGTCCGCGGTGACGGGCGCGGCGACGGCGTCGTCGGAGCGGCCCCGGGTCACGACCGAGAAGACACCCGGCGTCCCGTCGGGCGCCCGCTCGAACGTCAGCTTCGCCCAGTGGTCGTCGTCGGCGTGGACGACGAGCGCGCCGGCGTCCCAGGAGTCCCGCAGTCCGGCCCGGACCCGGGCCGACCACTGCCAGTCCCCCTCCGGCGGCACGGTGAGCGCGAGCGCCGCGTCCTGCCGCCGGGCGCCGTCCAGCGGGTCGGTGAACAGATCGGTGCGGGGTCCGGAGGTGACCGTCAGGACGTCACCGTCGTAGGACCAGGAGGCGGGGGCGGTCACCCACTCCAGGGCGAGGGGCAGGGCGGCATCGGTCGTCATGCCGCCATGATCGCGCCCTTCCGCCCCCGCAGCCGTCCCGCCGGCCGAGGATCCAACAACCCGCACGGAAGTCCAAGCGGAGCCGTGGTCTCACGCCAGGTCGGCGCGGCCCAGCCACGCCGGCCGGACCGGCACGCCGTCCGCGTCCCGCTCGACCGGATCCTCCTCCGGCTCCGGCTCCGGTGCGGGGTCGGGTGCGGATTCCGGCCCGGCGGCGGGCGCGGCCGAGTCCTCCAGCAGCTCCGCCACCGTGAACCGGGTGACGTACGACTGCCACGCCCCGTCGACGACGAGCAGGAACCCGTCCGCCTGCCGGAGCAGCCGGCGGCGCCGCGGACTTCGCGGATGGGCGGGCTCGTGGCTCCGCGCCCGCCGCTCCAGCTCCGCGAGCGCCTCCTCGCGCGAACCGGTGACGTGCGCGACCACGTACGCCTCCGTGTGCTTCCGTTCCCCCAGGCCCACGGTCATCTCCATGACCAGTCCCCATGTCGGCACGTCCATGGAACACCCCCCGTTCTCGTCCGTGCCTCCACAGTAGGCGGCGGCACCCGGACCGCGCGGGCGGTCAGCCCCCCGCCAGCACGCCCCGCAGCGTGCGGACCCCCGTCTTCCACTCCTCGCCGTCCGACTCCTCCCACAGCTCCAGGAGTTCGGACGGCTCGGCCAGCACCCGGTCGAGCGCGGCCACCGCCTCCGCCCGCAGCTCCACCGGCAGCACCCCCAGCGGTTCCTTCGGCCCGTACGAGGTCGTCACGGCCTCCCCGCCCGGGCACTGCGCCGCCACCAGCGCGGCCGACGCGATCGCCTCCATCGACAGGTCCGCGTCCAGGTACGCGTCCCCGGTCCCCGTCACCTCCCGGAAGGCCGTGCGGAGCACGTCCGCCTTCTTCTCCGCGGACGCGGAGTCCACCCGGTAGGAGAAGTCGGCGGCGGTGTCGTTGTCGAACGGTCCGATGTCCCAGGTCCCCATGGCGTGTTCGCCCTTTCGCGGTCGTGTCGTCCAGGTGCCGTCATCGTGACAGGACCCACTGACAACGCCCGGTCAGTTGGAGTGGGCGGAGATGTCGCCGTGGGTGGTGGTGGCGCGGATGGTGAGGGCGCCCTTGCCGCCGGTGTTCTGGAGGGTGTTGTGGACGCGGCCGTAGGAGGTGCCGGCGTCGAGGGTGGCGCAGACGCCGCGGGCGGCGCCGACGGTGATGGAGCCGGACTGGGTGGTGAGGGCGAGGTCGCCGGTGACGGCTTCGGTGATCCTCAGGTCGCCGCGGGCGGTGGTGAGGGCGGCGGAGCCGTTGAGGCGGCCGATGGTGATGTCGCCGTCCTGGAGGGTGAGGCGGACGCTGCCGGCCTCGTCGAGCTTGACCGGGCCCTGGGCGCTGTCGAAGGTGACGTCCCCGAGGCGTCCGACGCCGCGCAGGCCGGCGCCGGCGGCCTTGGCCTCGACGCGGGAGCCGGCCGGCAGCTGGACGGTGATCTCGACGGCGCCGGACGGCCCGAAGAGCTGGCTCTTCGCCTCGGGCGCGGCGATCCGCAGCACCCCGTCGGCGAAGGAGACGGTGGTCTCCTCGGCGGCCTTCATGTCGCGGCTCCGGCCGGCGGTGACCGGGCGGACCTCGACGGTCGCGTCGGCGCGGTCCGCGGCGATGAAGCGGAGGTGACCGGCCGGGACGGTGACGACGGCGGCGATCGGGGCGGTGGTGGCGAAGGACTGCATGGTGACTGCTCCCGTATGGTCGTGGTCGGTGTTTCCGACATGGGAAAAGCTACGTTGCTTTCCATGATGTAGCAACTAGTTCGTTGCACTGGAATGAAATTCATGCAGGTCAATGCTGGAAATTCGTTGCAATGGAAGCTAGATTGATGCAACGGTGTAGATGGTCTCGTTGCAATGATTGGACGCTGAACGCTATGCTGGCGCCGTATCGGGCACGGATGAAGGGAGATCGCGATGCCGGGAGGCAGACTCACCCAGCAGGAACGTCAGCAGATCGCGCTGGGACTGGGCGACGGGCTCGCCTACGCGGAGATCGCCAGGCGTCTCGACCGCCCCACCTCCACGGTCACGCGCGAGGTCATGCGCAACGGCGGCCCCACCGCCTACCGCCCCGACCTGGCCCACCGCGCCACCGAGGGCCGTGCGCGCCGGCGCCGGCCCGGCGGCGACGCCCGGCCGGCCGCGCGGGGCGACGGGCGCGACGCGACCGCGGTGCGCGACTACGAGGAGGCGTTCGCCACCGTCTTCATGCAGAGCGGCCTGCCCCGCATGACGGCCCGTGTCCTCGCCGCGCTCTACGCCACCGACGCGGGCAGTCTCACCGCCGGCGAGCTCGGCGAGCGGCTCCAGGTCAGCGCGGGCTCCATCTCCAAGGCCGTCGCCTTCCTGGAGAGTCAGAGCCTCATCCGGCGCGAGCGCGACGACCGCCGCCGCGAGCGCTACATCGTCGACGACGAGCTCTGGTACCAGTCGATGATCGCCGCCGCCAAGGCCAACGAGCAGATGGTCGAGATCGCCCGGCAGGGCGTCGCCGTCCTCGGGGCCGGCACCCCGGCCGCCGCCCGGCTGGAGAACGTCGCCCGCTTCATGGACTTCGTCAGCGAAGGGATAGTGCGCGCCGCCGAACAGGCCCGGGAGATCCTGCTGTCGAAGCCCGCGCGGCCGGAGCCGCGGCCGGAACCCGGGGCGGAATCCGGGGCGGAGTCCGGATCGAAGTCCGGTCCGGCCTCCGGGCCGGAGGGTGCCGGGGAGCGGGGCTGACCGGTCCGGCGCGCCAGGATCCGCTCCGTATCTGACCTTCCGTCAGAATGGAACGTGTTCTACTCTGCGCGCCATGGGCATCGCCATCACGCACGAACAGCGGGACCTCGCCCGATCCGTCCGCGCCTGGCTCACCCGCGCCGCACCCCCCGAGGAACTCCGCCGGTGGCTCGACGCGCCCGAGCCGCCGGCCGGCCGGCCCCGGCACTGGGACGCCGCCGCCGCGCAGGGCCTCCTCGGGATCCACGTACCCGAGGAGCACGGAGGCGGCGGCGGCGCCCTCGACGACCTCGCCGTCGTCGTGGAGGAGACCGCCCGCGCCCTCCTCCCCGGCCCCTACCTCCCCTCCGTCCTCGCCGCCGAACTCCTCCACCGCGCGGGCGCGGTCGGCCCGCTCCTCGCCGACCTCGCCGAAGGCCGCCGGATCGGCGCCGTCGCCCTCGGCGGCACCGGCACCCTCACCGCCGTCCGCACCGGCACCGGACACGTCCTCGACGGCACCGCGCCCCCCGTCCTCGGCGCCGGCCAGGCCGATCTGCTCCTCCTCCAGGCCACCACCGCCGACGGCACCGTCTGGCTCGCCGTGGACAAGCCCGCCGCCGGGGCCGCGAAAGCCGCCGGGACGACCGGGGCCGCCGAGCCCACCGGATCCGCCAGGTCCACCGGGGCCGTCGAGTCCACCGGATCCGCGGAGTCCACCGGGGCCGCCGGAACCACCGGGCTCACCGTCCGCCCCCACGCCTCCGCCGACCCCACCCGGCCCACCGCCGAGGTCACCGCCGCCGCCCTCCACGTGCCGGCCGACCGGGTCCTCGCCCTCGACACCGGCCTCGTCCACGACCTCGCCGCCGTCCTCTTCGCCGCCGACGCCTGCGGCACCGCCGCCCGCGCCGTCGAGACCGCCGCCGAACACGCCCGCACCCGCGAACAGTTCGGCCGCCCCATCGGACGGTTCCAGGGCGTCAAGCACCTCTGCGCCGACATGCTCGTCCGGCTCGAACAGGCCCGCGCCCTCACCTGGGACGCCGCCCGCGCCGTCCACGACCCCGCCCGGCCCCTCGTCGCCGCCCTCGCCGCCGCCACCGCCCTCGACGCCGCCCACAGCTGCGCCAAGGACTGCATCCAGATCCTCGGCGGCATCGGCTTCACCTGGGAACACGACGCCCACGTCCTGCTGCGCCGGGCCCTCGTCGCCCGCCAGCTCCTCGGCACCGGGGACCGCCACCGCCTCGACGCCCTCCGGCACGCCGCCACCGGCCTGCGCCGCGGCCTCCGCCTCGACCTGCCGCCCGCCGCCGAGCCGTACCGCGCCGCCGCCCGCGAGGCCCTCGCCCCCGCCGCCGGACTCGACCCCGCCGCCGCCCGCCGCGCCCTCGCCCCCACCGGCTACGCCGCCCCGCACCTCCCGGAGCCGTACGGCCTCGGCGCGGGACCCCTCCAGCAGCTCGCCGTCCAGCGCGAACTCGACGAGGCCGGGATCACCGTCGCCGGACTCGGCATCGCCACCTGGGTCGTCCCCTCGCTCCTCGCCCACGGCAGCCCCGAGCAGCAGGAACGCCACCTCGGGCCCACCCTCCGCGGCGAACAGCGCTGGTGCCAGCTCTTCTCCGAGCCCGGCGCCGGCTCCGACCTCGCCTCCCTGCGCACCCGCGCCGAGCGCACCGGGGACGGCGGCTGGCGGATCACCGGCCAGAAGGTGTGGACGAGCGCCGCCCAGGGGGCCGACCACGGCATCCTGCTCGCCCGCACGAACCCCGACGCCCCCAAGCACCGGGGACTCACCTACTTCCTCGTCGACATGAGGAACACCCCCGGCATCGACATCCGCCCGCTCAAGGAGATCACCGGGGACTCCCTCTTCAACGAGGTCTGGTTCGACGGCGCCGTCCTCCCCGCCGACGCCGTCGTCGGCGAGGTCGACGACGGCTGGCGCGTCGCCCGCAACACCCTCGGCAACGAACGCGTCCACATGGCCGACCAGGTCGTCTTCGACACCGGCCTCGAAGCGCTCATCAAGGCGTCCGCCGAGGCCGACGGCTCCGTCCGGGCCCGCACCGGAGCCCTCCTCGCCGAGGCGCATGCCCTCGCCTGCATCGGCCTGCGCACCACCCTCCTCCAGGTCTCCGGACTCGAACCGGGCGCCGGCGCCAGCGTCCGCAAGCTCGTCCAGACCCTCCACCAGCAGAAGACCGCCGAACTCGCCCTCGAACTCCTCGGCCCCGACGGCGCCGTGTGCGAGGGCCCCGGCGCGGCGGCCGTCCACGGACACCTCATGTCCCGCTGCCTGACCATCGCCGGGGGCACCACCCAGGTCCAGCTCAACGTCGTCGCCGAGCGGCTGCTCGGCCTCCCCAGGGACTGAGAGGGCACACCATGAAGTCGTACATCGTCGGTGTCGGCATGACGAAGTTCGAGAAGCCCGAGACCCGCGACTGGCAGTACTGGGACATGGCCCGCGAGGCCGGCACCGCCGCCCTCGCCGACGCCGGGATCCCGTACGAGGAGGTCGGGCAGGCCGCCGTCGGCTACTGCTTCCAGGCGTCCACCGCCGGCCAGCGGGCCGTCTACGAACTCGGCCTCACCGGCCTCCCCGTCTACAACCTCAACAACAACTGCGCCACCGGGTCCACCGCCCTCATGACCGCCCGCCAGTTCGTCGAGGGCGGCATCGCCGACTGCGTCCTCGCCCTCGGCTTCGAGAAGATGAGCAAGGGCTCCCTCGGCGGCGGAGCGGGCGGCGCCGGAGACTTCAGGACCTCACCCGTCGCCCGTCACTACGGCATCATGGCCGCCGCCCACGGCTTCGAGGCGTCCCCGCCCACCGCGCAGATCTTCGGCAACGCCGCCCGCGAGCACATGGAGCGGTACGGCACCACCGAGGCGCAGCTCGCCGCCGTCGCCGCCAAGAACCACCTGCACTCCTCCCGCAACCCCCGCGCCCAGTTCCAGGACGTGTACACCGTCGACGAGATCCTCGCCGCGAAGACCGTCCACCACCCCCTCACCAAGCTCCAGTGCTCGCCCACCTCCGACGGCGCCGCCGCCGCCCTCGTCGTCTCCGAGCGCTTCGTCGCCGCCCACGGACTGGAGGACCGGGCCGTCGAGATCGCCGGCCAGGCCATGACCACCGACACCGGCGAGTCCTTCGCCTCCGGCTCCTGCGTCGACGCCGTCGGCCGCCCCATGTCCCGGGAGGCCGCGCGCCAGGCGTACGAAGCCTCCGGCCTCGGCATCGAGGACGTCGACGTCGTCGAACTCCACGACTGCTTCTCCATCAACGAACTCCTCACCTACGAGGCCCTCGGCATGTGCGAGGAGGGCGCCTCCGGGAAGCTCGTCGAGTCCGGCGCCACCACCTACGGCGGCCGCTGGATCGTGAACCCCTCCGGCGGCCTCATCTCCAAGGGCCACCCCCTCGGCGCCACCGGCCTCGCCCAGGCCGCCGAACTCGTCTGGCAGCTCCGCGGCGAGGCCGACGCCCGCCAGGTCCCCGGCGCCCGCGTCGGCCTCGCCCACAACGTCGGCCTCGGCGGCGCGGCGGTGGTGACCCTGCTCCGCAAGGCGTAGGACTTTTCCCGCATGTACGGGGCGGAAGCGGTCTGCGACCATGACACCCATGCCGCAGACCGACTCCACCACCGGATCCGCCCCGCCCCGCCCCTCCCTCCGCGCCCCCCGTCCCTGGCTCGTCGTCCTCGTCGCCTGCGCCGGGCAGTTCCTCGTCGTCCTCGACGTGTCGGTCATGAACGTGGCCCTGCCCTCCATCAAGGCCGACCTCGGCCTCGGCACCCTCGGCCTCCAGTGGGTGCTCAACGCCTACTCCATCGCCTTCGCCGGCTTCATGCTCCTCGGCGGCAGGGCGGCCGACCTGTACGGGCGCAAGACGATGTTCCTGGCGGGCCTCGGGCTCTTCACCGCCGCCTCGGTCGTCGGCGGCATCGCCCCCGAGGGCGCCTGGCTCATCGGCGCGCGGGCCGCCCAGGGCCTCGGCGCGGCCGCGCTCTCCCCGGCCACCCTCACCCTCGTCACCTCCGCCGTCCCCGCCGGCGCCGCCCGCACCCGGGCCATCGGCACCTGGACCGCCGTCGGCGCGGCCGGCGGCGCCGCGGGCGGCTTCGTCGGCGGCCTCCTCGTCGACCTGCTGGACTGGCGCTGGGTCCTCCTCGTCAACGTCCCCGCCGGCGTCCTGGTCCTCGCCGCCGCCGCGCTCTGGCTCCGCGAGGGCGACACCACCGCCGGCCGCCGCCTCGACCTGCCCGGCGCGGTCCTGGTCACCGCCGGACTCGCCACCCTCGCCTACGGCATCGTGCAGACCGAGATGTCCGGCTGGACCTCCGCCGCCACCCTCCTCCCGCTCCTCGGCGGCCTCGCCCTCCTCGCCGTCTTCGTCGCCGTCGAACGGCGCACCCGGGAACCCCTCGTCCCGCTCGGCATCTTCCGCAACCGGGCCGTCTCCGCCGCCAACGCCGGGATCCTGCTCTGCGGTTCCAGCTCCTTCGCCATGTGGTTCTTCATGACGGTGTACGCGCAGAACGTCCTCGGCTACACCCCGCTCCAGGCCGGCCTCGCCCTCGTCCCCAGCTCCCTCGCCGTCCTCGTCGGCTCCAAGGCCGCGCCCCGCGTCATGGCCGTCACCGGCGCCAAGGCCCTCGCCGTCACCGGGATCCTCGTCGCCGCCGCCGGCTTCGCCTGGCAGTCCACCCTGACCGCCGACGGCACCTTCCTCGGCACCATCCTCGGCCCCGGCATCCTCATGATGGGCGGCATCGGCCTCGCCACCACCCCCCTCGCGACCCTCGCCACCTCCGGCGCCGCCCCCGGCGACGCCGGACTCGTCTCCGGCCTGGTCAACACCGCGCGCACGATGGGCGGAGCCCTCGGCCTCGCCGTCCTGACGACCGTCGCCGCCTCCGCCCCCACCGGCCCCGACTTCTCCGTCATCGGCCCCCCGGACGGCTCCCACCTGGTCCCCGGCTACGCCCTGGCCTTCCGCGTCTCGGCCGGCGTCCTCCTGACCGCGGCCGCCCTGATGGCCGCCTGGCTGCCCCGCGCCGTACACCGGACGGTGCAGAAGCCCTAGCCGCCGTCACCGTCCGGCGTACGCCGGAGTGACCGCGCCGGGAGGACGCGACCGTCCCCGCCCCCTCCGTAGCGTCCGGACCACCGGACACGGCCACGACACCAGGAGGACGGCATGACGACGACGACGGCGGCGACGACGGCGACGGAGACGAGGAAGGCGACGACCGCGGGGGTGCGGCTCCCGCTCGGCCTGATCGGCGCGGGCACCCTGGCCCTGACGGCCGTGGAGCTGCTCAACCCCGGATACGACCTGGTGGGCGAGGCCCTCAGCCGGTACGTGCACGGCACCGCCGGCGGACTCCTCCCGGCGGGCCTCCTGGCCGTCGGCGCCGCCTCCGCCGTCCTCGCGGCACGGCTCCGGGCCGGGGCCGGGCGGATCGTGGTGGCGGTGTGGGCCGCCGGGATCCTGATCGCGGGGGTCTTCCCCGCCGACCCGCCCGGCCACCACCACCGCCCCTCGGCCTCCGAACTCGTCCACGGCAACGCCGCCTTCCTCGCCTTCGCCGCCCTCCCGGTGGCCGCCCTCCTCCTCCGCCGGACGCTCACGGCGGCCCTGCCCCGGCTGCGGACCGCCCTGAACGCCCTCACGGCGGCCTCCCTGCTGAGCACGGCCGCCCTCGCCGTCTTCCTGGCCGACGTCATGGACGGCGGCCCCTCCCTCGGCCTGGGCGGCGCCCCCACCCTCCTCGGCCTCGTCGAACGGCTCGTGCTCGCCGCCGACTTCGCCTGGGTCGCCGTCGCGCTCGTCGCGACCGCGACCGGGGAGCGGGGCCGTCGTGCATGATCGACGGATGGACCGACCGAGTGCCCCCGCCGCCGCCACCGGCCGCGCCCGCTCCACCGCCACCGGCCGTGCCGCCGGCGCGCTGCGGGGGGTCGCGCGGGCCGTGCGCCCCGTCGACGCGCTCCTCGCCGCCGGCACCGTCGTCGCCGTCCTGGCGGGCACCGCGCGCCTCGGCGGCCGGCTGGACGCGGCGGGCGCCCTGCCGCTCGCCCTCTGGCTGGGCCTGCTGCTCCTCGGCCGCCGCCGGTGGCCGCTCGCCGTCCTGCTCCTCTCCGTGCAGGCCGTCCTCGTCTTCCGCACCTCCGGACTCACCGACCTCGGCTGGATCTGGCCGGTCTCCGCCGCGTACGCCTGCCTCGCCGCCGACGACCGCCCCGGCCGCCCCGGACTGCCGTGGGCCGCCGGAGTCGGCCTGACCGAACTCGCCTTCGCCGCCGGCTGGGAGGTGACGACGCTCGGCACCGGGCCCCGCGAGGCCCTCGCCTCGCTGGGCGCCGAGGCGCTGTGGCTGGCGCTGCTGCTCGCCGCCGCCACCGCCCACCGCGACCGCCTCCGCTGGCGGGCCGAACGCGACGCCCGCCTGCTCAGGGAGGCCCGCGAGCGCGACCTGGAGGCCGGCCGGCGGATCGCCGAGGCCCGCCTGGAGATCGCCCGCGAACTCCACGACGTCGTCGGCCACACCCTCACCGTCGTCGGCCTCCAGCTCCGCGTCGCCACCGAGTCCCTGGACGACTCCCCGGCGGAGGCCCGGGCCGCCCTCGCCACCGCCCAGGAGGTCCGCACCGCCGCCGTACGGGACCTCCGCTCCCTCGTCCACGTCCTGCGCGCACCCGGGGAGTCCCCGTCCGCGGCCCCGGAGGAGCCCGCCGCCGGACTTCCGGAGCTCGCCGCCCTCGTCGACCGGATGCGCACGCCCGGCCTCGACATCCGGCTGGAGACCACCGGCGACCCCGCCGCCGTCCCGGCCCCGGTCTCCCTCGCCGTCCACCGGGTCGTCCAGGAGGCCCTCACCAACACCGTCCGCCACTCCGGTGCCGCGCGGGCCGAGGTCACCGTCCGGATCGGCGGCGGCCGCGTCGAGGTGACCGTCGCCGACGACGGCCGTCCGCCCGAGCGGCCGGCCGCCGGCCCCGCGCCCGCCCCCGGCCACGGGCTGCGGGGCATGGCCGAGCGGGTCCACGCGCTGGGCGGCGAACTCACCGCCGGACGGCCGGGGGACGGTGCCGGAGACGGGGCCGGAGAAGGGGCTCGTGACGGGGCCGGGGCGGGAGACGGAACCGGCGGCGGGACCGCGGCCGGGGCCGGATGGCTGGTCCGGGCCGTCGTCCCCGTGCCAGGCTTCCCCTCATGACGATCAAGGTGCTCCTCGCCGACGACCAGGCCCTGGTGCGGGCCGGCTTCCGCAGTCTCCTCGGCCGTGCCAAGGACATCGAGGTCGTCGGCGAGGCCGGCACCGGTGACGAGGCCGTCCGCACCGCCCGCGCCGTCCGCCCCGACGTCGTCCTCATGGACATCCGCATGCCCGGCACCGACGGCCTCACCGCCACCCGCACCCTCGCCGGGGACCCGGACCTGACGGGGTGCCGGGTCATCGTCCTCACCACCTTCGAGACCGACGAGTACGTCTTCGCGGCCCTCCGCGCCGGCGCCAGCGGCTTCCTCACCAAGGAGATCGAACCGGACGACCTGCGCCAGGCCGTCCGCGCGGTCGCCGCCGGCGACGCCCTGCTCTCGCCGAGCGCCACCCGCCGGGTGGTCGAGCAGTTCGCCCACCGCCCGGTCACCCCCGCCGAGTCCCCCGAACGCCTCGACGTCCTCACCGCGCGCGAACGGGAGGTCACCCGCCTGATCGCCACCGGTCTCTCCAACGACCAGATCGCCGAACGGCTCGTCATCAGCCCCCTCACCGCCAAGACCCACGTCACCCGGGCCCTCGCCAAACTCGGCGCCCGGGACCGCGCCCAGCTGGTGATCCTCGCCTACGAGACGGGCCTGGTCCGCCCCGGCGGCACAGCCCCCTGAGGCGACCCGCGCCTCCCGCGGGGGTCCCGCGGCCGGCCCTACAGCCAGCCCTGCTGCCGGGCCGCCCGGGCCGCCTCCAGCCGGTTCCGGGTGCCCGTCTTCCCGATCGCGGACGACAGGTAGTTCCGCACCGTCGACTCCGACAGGTGCAGCCGCCCCGCGATGTCCGCGATCGTCGCCCCGTCCACCGCCGCCGACAGCGCCTCCCGCTCACGGGCCGTCAGCGGGTTGGGCCCCGCGCCGAGCGCCGCCGCCGCGAGCGCCGGATCGACCACCGTCTCCCCGCGCAGCACCTTCCGGACCGCCTCGGCCAGCTCCTCCACCGGCCCGTCCTTCACCATGAACCCGGCCGCCCCCGCCTCCATCGCCCGCCGCAGATACCCCGGCCGGCCGAAGGTCGTCAGGATCAGCACCCGGCAGTCCGGCACCTCGTCGCGCAGCTCCGCCGCCGCGTCGAGCCCCGACCGCCCCGGCAGCTCGATGTCGAGGAGCGCCACGTCGGGCCGGGCGAGCAGCGCCCGGTCCACGATCTCGTCCCCCCGCCCGACCTGAGCGACGACCTCGATGTCCGCCTCCATCCCGAGCAGCAGCGCGAGCGCCCCGCGCATCATCCCCTGGTCCTCGGCGAGGAGGACCCGGATGGACTTGACCGGCCGGTGGTCCCGCGGCATCTCGTTCACGACCGAAAGCCTAGAGCGGGCGGCTCCTGCGCGCCGGACGGAGCGAGCACGGTCCGGCCCGCCGGCAGCTCCGCCGCCAGACGGAAGCCGCCGTCCGGGGCCGCGGCCGCGGCGAGGGTGCCGCCGGCCGCCGCGAGCCGCTCGGACAGACCGCGCAGGCCACTGCCGGAGGCGGCGGGGGAGGGGCCGCGGCCGTTGTCGGTGACGGTGAGGCGGACCCGCTCCGGGCCGCTCTCCACCGCGATCTCGCACCGGGTCGCCCGCGCGTGCCGCACCACGTTCGTCGCCGCCTCCCGCACCACCCAGCCGAGCAGCGCCTCCTCCGCCGGCTCCAGCGGCGGCCCCGACCGCCGCACCACCGGCTCCACGCCGGCCGAGGCGAGCGCGTCGCGCGCCCGGTCCAGCTCCGTGCCGAGACTGCCCTCGCGGTAGCCCGTGACCGCCTCCCGGATCTCGGTCAGCGCCTGCCGGCCCACCGACTCGATGTCGGTGATCTGCCCGAGCGCCGCGTCCAGGTCGCGCGGCGCGAGCCGCCGGGCCGCCTCCGACTTCACCACGATCACCGACAGGGTGTGGCCGAGCAGGTCGTGCAGGTCGCGCGAGAAGCGCAGCCGCTCCTGCTCCACCGCCGCCCGCGCCAGCTCCTCCCGGGTCTCCCGCAGCTCCCGCACCGTCTCGTTGAGCGCGAGGATCGCCGCCGTCACCATGACCGAGATGAAGGTCCCGTACACGATCCCGAGCGAGTCCCAGCCGTCCCGCCAGACGGTGACGGCCCCGACGGCGGCGACCAGGGGGACGGCGGTGCGCCGCAGCTGTCTCCCGCCGCGCACCACCGCGCCCAGCGCCAGGCCGAGGAGGGGGAAGAGCAGCAGCCACTCCCGGCCGTAGCCGATCGCGAGGGCGAAGGAGACCAGGACGGCCGCGCCGAGCAGCACACGGGTGGTGCGGGAGTCGCGGAGCGAGGGCGCGAAGGCGCGGAAGACGATCGCGATGTACAGGGAGTTGAAGGTCACCAGGCCGAGCAGGCCCAGCCAGGGCCGGGCCGCCTCACCGCTGGTCAGATGCGCGAGCGCGCCCACCCCCAGGAGCAGCCACGGCAGGAGGCTGATCCCGCTCGGCCCGCGCTCCTCCCGGGCCGCGCACCGCTTCCGCCACCAGGTCCTCATGCCGCCCCCGCCCCTCCGGTCACACGGTCCGTGCGGAACGACGGTACGAGACCGCCGCGTACGCCCCGAAGAGCGCCGTCCAGGCGGCGAGCACCAGCAGCGCGGCCGCCGGCGGCGCGTCTCCGCCGGCCAGGGCCGTCCCCACCTCGGCGAAGCGGTGGGTCGGGGTCCAGGAGGAGAGCGCGGCCAGCCAGCCGGGGAAGAGCGACACCGGGAACCAGAGGCCGCCGACGACGGCCAGACCGAGGTTGCACGCCACGTTCACCGCCCCGGTCGCCTGGGGCGTCAGCCGGTAGCCGTTGCCGAGGCCGAGCAGGGTGAAGGGCAGCGAGCCCAGCCAGAGCGCGAGCGCCACCGCCACCCACTGGAGCGGCGGCATCCGCACGCCGTTGACCAGCCCGCCCGCCAGCATCACCGCCGTGATCGCCGGCAGCACCACCACCGCGCCGGTCAGGGCCCGGCCCGCGACCACCCGGCGCGGGGTCATCGGGGTGACCCGCAGCTGGCGCAGCCAGCCGGTCGACTTGTCCTCGGCGACGCCGCCGCCGAGCGAGAGGGCCGCGCCCAGCGCGCCGTACGCGGCCATGCCCACCATGGCGCCGGTCCTGAAGGCGGGGTCGTCCTGCCCGCCGAGGTTGGTGAAGAGCAGGTACATCAGGACGGGGACGCCGAGGGTGGAGATGACGAAGCCCTGGTCCCGCAGGGTGCGGCGGATCTCCAGGCGGGCGTACGCGGTCGTGGTGGACAGGGCGGTGCTCATCGGTTCGGCTCCAGTTCCCGCGCGGGGCGCGTCCGGTCGGTGGCGTGGCCCCGGGTGAGGCCGAGGAAGACGTCGTCGAGGGAGAGCGGGGCCACCTCCAGGCCGTGGATCGCGTCCCGCGCCGCCAGGGCCCGGACGGTGGCGTCGGAGTCGTCGGTGCGCAGCCGGGCGCGGTCGCCGCGGACCTCCACCTCCGTCACTCCGGGCAGCCCGGAGAGGAAGGCGGCCGGGGCGCCGGCCAGGTCCACGGCGACGAGCGCCCCGCCGGCCGTCCGCTTCAGCCGCTCCGGGGTGTCGTCGGCGACGATCCGGCCGCCGTCGAGGACGACGATCCGGTCGGCGAAGGCGTCGGCCTCCTCCAGGTAGTGGGTGGAGAACAGGACCGTGTTGCCCCGCCGGGCGTAGCCGCGCATCGCCGCCCAGAACACGCCGCGCGCCTCGACGTCGAGGGCGGAGGTCGGCTCGTCCAGGACGATCAGCCCGGGGTTGCCGGCCAGCGCGACGGCGAACCGGACCCGCTGGGCCTGGCCGCCGGAGAGCCCGCCCACCCGGCGGTCGGCCAGGGCGGTGAGCCCGGCGAGGGCGAGGGCGTCGGCGACGGGCATCGGCTCGGGGTAGGTGCCGGCGACGAACCCGACCAGCTCGCGGACGGTGACCCGGGGGGCCGGCCGGCCCTCCTGGAGCATCGCCCCGACCCGGCCCGCGGCGACGGCCCGTGCGGGCGGGTCGCCGAAGAGCTCGGCCCGGCCGCTGTCGGGGGTGTCGAGGCCGAGGAGCAGGCCGATCGCGGTCGACTTCCCGGCGCCGTTGCGCCCCAGCAGGGCGACGGTCTCCCCGCGCCGGATGGTGAGGTCGAGGCCGTCCGCCGCGCGGACGGAGCCGTACGTCTTGGTGACCGTCGCGAGGACGGCCGCGGGTTCGTTCGTCATGCCTCGACGCTACGGAGGGGCGGGCCCGCCGCGGCAGGCGTCCGCGTACGGATCCGGCCGTGACAAAAGTCCTGGGCGGACGTCGCCGGCTACCCGCGCACAAGTGTCTGACGTACCGTCAGAAGTGTGGCGTGCGAGGGTTCCCAACCCATCGGCCCTCCGCTATACATGGGGGACACCGAACTGGAACGCGTTCTAGAAGGGCGCGTACGGAACGGTTCCCGCACGGCCTCGGCGTGACCGACGGTGCGGACGGTCGCGCCGAGGTCTTCCACTCCAAGGACCTCCAAGGAGCAGCAAGTCGATGCCCATTGACCCCGCCAAGGCCCTCGCCGCCGAACCCCGCAGCGCCGAGATCGCCTGGGACCACAAGGACGTCCAGCTCTACCACCTCGGCCTCGGGGCCGGCAGCCCCGCCACGGACCCCGCCGAGCTGCGCTACACCCTCGAATCGCGGCTCCACGTGCTGCCCAGCTTCGCCACCGTCGCCGGCGCCGGCATGGGGGTCGTCGGCGGGCTCTCCGCCCCCGGCATCGACATCGACCTCGCCGCCGTCCTCCACGGCGGCCAGTCGATCACCCTCCACCGACCGCTGCCCACCGGCGGCCGGGCCGTCTCCACCTCCCGCGTCGCCGCCGTGTACGACAAGGGCAAGGCCGCCATCCTCGTGCTGCGCTCCGAGGCCGCCGACGCCGACGGCCCGCTGTGGACCTCCGACGCCCAGATCTTCGTCCGCGGCGAGGGCGGCTGGGGCGGCGACCGCGGCCCGTCCGAGCGCCTCGACGTGCCCGACCGCGAGCCGGACAAGACCGTCGAGCGTCCGGTCCGCGAGGAGCAGGCCCTCCTCTACCGGCTCTCCGGCGACTGGAACCCGCTCCACGCGGACCCCGAGTTCGCCGCCCTGGCCGGCTTCGACCGCCCGATCCTGCACGGCCTCTGCTCGTACGGCATGACCCTCAAGGCCGTCGTCGACACCCTCCTCGACGGCGACGTCACCCGCGTCCGCGCCTACCGCACCCGCTTCGCCGGGATCGTCTTCCCCGGCGAGACCCTGCGCATCCGGATGTGGGCCGGCGAGGGCCGCGTCCAGGCGACCGTCACCGCCGTGGAGCGCGACGACGCACCCGTGCTCGCCGACACCGTCGTCGAGCACTCCTGACCCGACCCACCACCTCGAACGAGGGGAGCCGCACCATGCGCGCAGCCGTACTGCACGAGATCGGCCAGGACAAACTGGAAGTCCTCGACGACGTCGAGGCGGTGGGCTTCGGCCCCGGCAGGGTGCGGATCCGGGTACGGGCCACCGGCCTGTGCCACTCGGACGTCTCCGCCATGAACGGCGTCCTGCCGCAGCCGGCGCCGTTCATCCCCGGCCACGAGGGCGCGGGCGAGATCCTCGACGTCGGCGACGGCGTCACCGGACTCTCGGCCGGCCAGCGCGTCCTGCTCTGCTGGCTCCCCGCCTGCGGCACCTGCGCCGCCTGCAGGCGCGGCCAGACCCAGCTCTGTCTCGCCGGCTTCATGAACGCCGGCACCCCCAACTTCAAGCGCCCCGGCGGAGACGTCTTCGGCTTCGCCGGCACCGGCACCTTCACCGAGGAGGTCGTCGTCGACGCCGGCTGCGCCGTCCCGATCCCCGACGACGTGCCCTTCGACATCGCCGCCCTCATCGGCTGCGGGGTGACCACCGGCCTCGGCGCCGCCATCAACACCGCCAAGGTGGAGGCCGGTTCGTCCGTCGCCGTGATCGGCTGCGGCGGCGTCGGCATCTCCGCCATCCAGGGCGCCCGGCTCCAGGGCGCCGCCCAGATCGTCGCCGTCGACCCCGTCGAGTCCCGCCGCGAGGCCGCGCTCCGCTTCGGCGCCACCGAGGCCGTCGCCCCCGAGGCCCTCGGCGACGCCAAGCAGCGGATCACCGCCGGCGAGGGCTTCGACTACGTCTTCGAGGTCGTCGGGAAGTCCGCCACCGCCCGCACCGCCTACGAGACGACCCGGCGCGGCGGCACCCTCTGCGTGGTCGGCGCCGGCGCCATGGACGACAACCTCCAGCTCAACATGTTCGAGCTGTTCTTCGACGAGAAGCGGATCCTGCCCTCCATGTACGGCGGCGGCGACGTGCTCCGGTCGTACGAGCGGGCCATCGCGCTCTGGCGGGCCGGCCGCATCGACCTGGAGTCGCTCATCACCCACCGGGTCCCGCTCGCGGGCATCAACGACGCCCTGGAGCAGATGCGGACCGGCGCGTCCCTCCGTACCTGCATCGAGATCTGAGAGGAACCGGACATGTCACTGCCTCTAGAGGGGCTCAGCGCGATCGTCACCGGCGCCGGGCGCGGGCTCGGCCGCGCCGAGGCGCTCGAACTGGCCCGGCTCGGCGCCGCCGTCGTCGTCAACGACTACGGGCAGCCCGGCCGGGACGGCTCCGGGGAGGCGTCCGCCACCCCCGCGGAGGAGGTGGCCGCCGAGATCACCGCGGCCGGCGGCCGCGCCGTCGCCCACCTCGGCGACGTCTCCGACTTCGAGACCGCGCGGAGCCTGGTCGACCTGGCCGTCGCCGAGTTCGGCAAGCTGGACGTCCTCGTCAACAACGCGGGCATCCTCCGCGACCGGATGGTCTTCTCGATGAGCGAGGACGAGTGGGACTCGGTCGTCCGCGTCCACCTCAAGGGCCACTTCAACACCACCCACTTCGCCGCCGTGCACTGGCGCGGACGGTCCAAGGCGGGGGAGGCCGGCGTCTACGGCCGGATCGTCAACACCTCCTCCGAGGCGTTCCTCGCCGGTTCGGCCGGACAGCCCAACTACGCGGCGGCCAAGGGCGGCATCGTCGGCCTCACCACCTCGACCGCGCTCGCCCTCGCCCGCTACGGGGTGACCGCCAACGCCATCTGCCCCCGCGCCCGCACGCGCATGACGGAGGACGTCTTCGCCGGCTTCGCCGAGCCCACCGCCGAGGACGAGCTCGACCCGCTGTCGCCGGAGCACGTGGCACCGCTCGTCGGCTACCTCGCCTCCCCGGCGGCGGCCCGGGTCAACGGACAGCTGCTCGTCGTCCACGGCGGGATGGTCGCGGTCGTCGAACGGCCCCGGGTGGCGGCCAAGTTCGACACCACCAAGGAAGCCTTCGGCTTCGAGGAACTGGACGGGCTGCTCACCCCGTACTTCGCCGAGCGCCCGCCCGGCGAGACCTTCGCGGCCTCCGAGGTCCTGGGGCTGAAGAAGGGCTGAACCGGCCCCGGGGGGTGACGGCGCCGGGAAGCGCCGGACCGTCACGGAGGGGGAGGGGAGACGAAGGGCCCCGGGGGAGCGGATCCCCCGGGGCCCTTCGTCACGCGCGCGTGCGAGCGCTAGCGCTCGTCCGCCTCCCGGCGGTGCCGGCCGTGCGGGGCGGAGGAGGACTCCTCCGCCGCCGCGGCCGAACCGCGGTGCCGTCCGGCACCCGTGTCCTGCGACTCCTGCGTCGCCTCCGTGCTGTTCTGCGTCATGGACGTACTCACCCCGTTGGAACGTGCTGTGCTGTGCTGTGCTGTGGTGCGGCGGTGAGTCTAACCAGCGGGTTTACGGTCCGTCAGGGGCGCCTGCTGGAGCGGCACCGGCCGGCAGGCGCGCGGCGGCCCGGGCTCCCCGCCGGCCCCCGCCGACGGCGCCGCGGCGGTCTCCGCCGCCCGCGCGCCCGGCTCCGGCTCCGCCTCCCGCGGCACCGGGAGCCCGGCCAGCGCTCCCGGCTCCGGATCCGCCTCCCGCGGCACCGGGAGCCCGGCCAGCGCGCACGGCAGCTCCTCCGTCGAGCACGGCAGCCGCAGTATCCCCTCCGGCGACCAGGTCCCCGCCCCCGCCACCCACCCGGGCGGCGCCGCCACCTGCTGCATCCGCCGCCCCGACGGCCGCCACAGGCCGACCCAGCTGCCGCCCGCCGCGTCGATCCGCAGCGCCACCCCGCAGCTCTCCGGCATCAGCACCTGCCCCGGCTGGATCGCGAAGGGCGTCACCGCCGCGTCGTCCAGCCGCAGGCACTCCGGGAACCGCACCGGCAGCAGACTCCCCAGCACCCCCCAGCCCAGCCGCTCGTGCCCCGGTGACGGCGCGTCCGAACGGATCAGCAGCAGCCCGCTGTCCGGGTCGGCGAGCAGCAGCCGGTCGTGGCTCGCCCCGGTGATCTGGAGCAGCGGCGACACCTCGCCGCCCCGCTCCAGGTCCACCGCCACCGTCTTCACCGGCCCGTCGCCGAGCCGCCGGTCGAGGGCGAGTATCCGCCCGGTGCGGTCCAGCCAGACCCCGCCCGCGCAGTGCCCCGGCAGCTCCGCGACCCGCTCCGGGCCGAAGGCCCCGCCCGCCACCAGCCAGAGCGTGGTGGAGTCCGGGCCGGCGTGCATCGCGTACGCGCAGATGCCGTCCGGGGACGGCGGCAGCAGCTCCACGCGCCCCGGGCCCGGGGCCTCCACCGAGCCGAGCCGCAGCTCGCCGGTGCCGGGACCCGTCGGGTAGAGCAGCGAGAAGGTGTGGCGCCGTCCGTCCACCCGGCGGCACACCAGGACCCGGCCGTCGGCCAGCGGCAGCAGCCGGGTGTCCGGCTCCTCGGGCTGGTCCAGCGGGAGCGGGACGGCGTACGGCTCCGGGCCGTCGAGCGTCCACCGCTCCGCGTACAGGGCGTCCCCGGAGCCCGCGAGCCTGGCCCCGTACGCGCCGTTCGCCGTGATCGCGAATCCCGCCGCGGGGCGGACGGCCGTCCTCTCGCGGTCGCCGTCCTCGGCCGTGGTCTCGATGGCACACGCTGTCATCGACTCGTCACCTCCGGCCACGAAGCTAGTTTTCGCACTTCCAGCCGAACAACACGAGCCCCCGCACTTCACACATAAGGATGGCGGTCCGCGGGTTCCATTGAGCGGAGGGGCCGATTGTGCTGACGGGGCCAGGGGTACGTAAGGTAAGGCGAACCTAAGCGGATTCTGTGACTCCGCCGTGAGCCGCCCGTCCGTCGTCCCACCTCGACGTCCGCCATCGAAGAGGAGCCCTCCCGATGTCCCTCCGCCGCCGCGGCACCGCCGCCGCCGTCGCCCTCGCCGCCGCGCTCTCCCTCGCGGCCTGCGGAGGCGGCGACTCGTCCGACGCCTCCACGAAGGAGGACACGGCGAAGAAGAAGGACGTCGCCACCGGCGGGAAGGACTTCGGCGACGCCGCCGCCAGGACCGCCGCCCTGGGCACCGACGCGAAGCCCGGCCAGTTCCCCCGCACCCTCACCCACGCCATGGGCAAGAGCGAGCTCAAGGCCGCCCCCAAGCGGGTCGTCGTCCTCGACGTCGGCGAGCTCGACAACGTCGTCTCCCTCGGCGTCCAGCCCGTCGGCTACGCCCCCTCCGAGGGCGACGACGGCATCCCCGGCTACCTCGCGAAGGACGCCGGCGCCCCCAAGTCCGTCGGCACCATCAACAACCTCAACCTGGAGGCCATCGCCAACCTCCAGCCCGACCTCATCCTCGGCAGCCAGCTGCGCGCCGCCGACAAGTACGACGAGCTGTCGAAGATCGCGCCGACCGTCTTCTCCATCCGCCCGGGCTTCACCTGGAAGGAGAACTACCTCCTCAACGCCGCCGCGCTCGACAGGACCGCCGAGGCGAAGGAGAAGCTCGCCGCCTACGAGACCAAGGCGAAGAAGCTGGGCGAGGACGTCGGCCCGAACAAGCCGGTCGTCTCGATGGTCCGCTACCTCCCGGGCAAGATCCGCCTCTACGCGAAGGCGTCGTTCATCGGCACCATCCTGGAGGACGCCGGCCTGCCCCGCCCGAAGAACCAGCAGATCGACGAGCTGGCCGCCGAGATCAGCCCCGAGAAGATCGACCAGGCCGACGGCGACTGGATCTTCACCGGCGTCTACGGCGACGCCAAGGCGACCAAGAAGGACGCCGCCCAGGGCAACCCGCTCTGGAAGAACCTCAAGGCCGTCAAGGCCGGCCAGGCCAAGGACGTCCCGGACGAGACCTGGTACCTCGGCCTCGGCGTCACCGCGGCGAACAGCGTCCTCGACGACCTGCGCGCCGACCTGGTGAAGAAGTAGGGACACCGGGACGCCCGGTCGTCCACGGGCCAGGACGGCGGGGCACGGAGGACAGGTAGCCTTTCCTCCGTGCCCCGTCTGTCTGAAGTCATCGCCGAGCTCGACGCCCTCTGGCCGCCCCAGCGGGCCGAGCAGTGGGACGCCGTCGGCACCGTCTGCGGCGACCCCGACGCCGGGGTCACCCGCGTCCTCTTCGCCGTCGACCCCGTCCAGGAGATCGCGGACGAGGCCGTCGCCCTCGGCGCCGACCTGATCGTCACCCACCACCCGCTCTACCTGCGCGGGACGACGACGGTCGCGGCGGGCCACTTCAAGGGCCGCGTCGTGCACACCCTGATCAAGCACGACATCGCCCTGCACGTCGCGCACACCAACGCCGACACCGCCGACCCCGGCGTCTCCGACGCCCTCGCCGGCGCCCTCGACCTCCGCGTCACCGGTCCGCTCGTCCCCGAGAACAACCTCGGCCGGATCTGCGAGCTCGACCAGCCGGAGACCCTCGCGCAGTTCGCCGCGCGCGCCGCGAAGCGGCTGCCCGCCACCGCGCAGGGCGTCCGGGTCGCCGGCGACCCGGAGATGACCGTCCGCCGCGTCGCCGTCAGCGGCGGCTCCGGCGACAGCCTCTTCGACGCCGTGCGGGCCGCGGGGGTGGACGCCTTCCTCACCGCGGACCTGCGCCACCACCCCGTCTCCGAGGCCACCCAGCACTCTCCGCTCGGTCTCGTCGACGCCGCCCACTGGGCCACCGAATGGCCCTGGTGCGAGCTGGCCGCCGCCCAGCTCGACGAGATCTCCGACCGCCATGGCTGGGACCTCCGGGTCCACGTCTCGAAGACGGTCACCGACCCCTGGTCCTCCCACCACACCTCTCCTGGAGCCCCCAACTGAACGCCGCGCCCGCCGACCAGATCCGCCTCCTCGACGTCCAGGCCCTGGACGTCCGCCTCCAGCAGCTCGCCCACAAGCGCAAGGCGCTGCCCGAGCACGCGGAGATCGAGGCGCTGACCAAGGACCTCACCCAGCTGCGCGACCTGCTCGTCGCCGCGCAGACCGAGGAGAGCGACTGCTCCCGCGAGCAGACCAAGGCCGAGCAGGACGTCGACCAGGTCCGCCAGCGCGCCGCCCGCGACCAGCAGCGGCTCGACTCCGGCGCCGTCTCCTCCCCGAAGGACCTGGAGAGCCTCCAGCGCGAGATCACCTCGCTCGCCAAGCGCCAGGGCGACCTGGAGGAGATCGTCCTGGAGGTGATGGAGCGCCGCGAGTCCGCCCAGGAGCGCGTCGCCGAGCTCACCGAGCGCACCGCCGCCGTCCAGGCCAAGGTCGACGACGCCACCGGCCGCCGGGACGTCGCCCAGTCCGGTCTGGACGAGGAGGCCGCCGGCGTCGCCAAGGAGCGCGAGGTCGTCGCCGGCACCGTCCCCGCCGACCTCATCAAGCTGTACGAGAAGCTGCGCGAGCAGCAGGGCGGCGTCGGCGCGGCCCGCCTCTACCAGCGCAAGTGCGAGGGCTGCCACATCGAGCTCAACATCACCGAGCTCAACGAGGTGCGCGCCGCCGCCAAGGACACCGTCGTGCGCTGCGAGAACTGCCGCCGGATCCTCGTCCGCACGGCGGAGTCCGGCCTGTAATGCGCGCGCTCGTGGTCGAGGCGGACGGCGGCTCCCGGGGCAACCCCGGACCCGCCGGTTACGGTGCCGTCGTCCTCGACCCGGCCACGGGCGAGACGCTCGCGGAGGCCGCCGAGTACATCGGCGTCGCCACCAACAACGTCGCCGAGTACAAGGGCCTCATCGCGGGCCTGCGCGCCGCCCTGGACCTGGCGCCCGACGCCACGGTCCGGGTCAGGATGGACTCCAAGCTCGTCGTCGAGCAGATGTCGGGCCGCTGGAAGATCAAGCACCCCGACATGAAGCCGCTGGCGGCGGAGGCCGCCCGCGCCTTCCCGCGCGACCGGGTCACCTACGAGTGGATCCCCCGCGAGCGCAACAAGCACGCCGACCGGCTGGCGAACGAGGCGATGGACGCGGGCCGGCGCGGCGAGCAGTGGACGCCGTCCGCCCGCGACGGCGCGGCCGCGCGCAACGCGGCGGCGCCGCCCCCGTCCGGCCCGCCCGGCGACGCGGCGGCGGGCGCCGCCCGCGCCCGTGCGGCCCTGTCGGCCGCCGGTGCCGCCGCGACCCCGCCCGCGGCGGGCGGCGCCGGCGCGGCCGTGGGGAACGGGTGGGCACAGCCCCCGGTGCCGGGCACCGCCCCCCAGGACCCGTCCGCCGCCGAGCCCGCGCCGGCACCGGCCGCCGCACAGACGCCCGCGGCCGCGGCCCCCACGCCCTCGGCCGCCGCACAGACACCCGCGGCCGCGGCCCCCACGCCCTCGGCCGCCGCCCAGGCGCCCGCGGCCGCCGCGCCGCCGGACATGGCCGCCCCCGCCACCTTCGTCCTCCTCCGGCACGGGGAGACGGCGCTCACGCCCGAGAAGCGGTTCTCCGGGAGCGGGGGGAGCGATCCCGAGCTGTCCGAGGCGGGACGCCGCCAGGCCGCCGCCGTCGCCGAGGCGCTCGCCGCGCGCGGCACCGTCCAGCACATCGTCAGCTCGCCGCTGGTCCGCTGCCGCCAGACCGCCGAGGCCGTCGCCGCCCGCCTCGGCCTCGACGTCGTCGTCGAACCCGGGCTGCGCGAGACCGACTTCGGCGCCTGGGAGGGCCTCACCTTCGCCGAGGTCCGCGCCCGCCACCCCGAGGACCTCGACGCCTGGCTCGCCTCCGCGAAGGCCGCGCCCACCGGCGGCGGAGAGAGCTTCGCCGCCGTCGCCCGCCGGGTGGCCGCCGCCCGCGACCGGCTGGCCGCCGCCCACGCGGGCCGCACGGTCCTCCTCGTCAGCCACGTCACGCCCATCAAGACCCTGGTCAGGCTGGCCCTCGGCGCCCCGCCGGAGTCCCTGTTCAAGATGGAGCTGTCCGCCGCCTCGCTCTCCGCCGTCGCCTACTACGCGGACGGCAACGCCTCCGTACGGCTCCTCAACGACACCTCGCACCTCCGGCGCTGATGTCCGGGAAACCGGTGGCGGACACCCCCGCCCCTGGACCACCATCCCGGCATGAGCTGGCACTTCACCTCCGACCCGGAGGTCTTCCGCGCCGCAGCCGGCGCCCGTCTCGCCGCCGAACCGGCCCGCAACACCGCCGTGCTGACCCTGATGGACGGGGCGGAACGGCTCGGCTGGTGGACCGCGCCGGACGGGACCGTCACCGGGGTCCTCGCCGAGTCCCCGGCCGGCATGCCGTCCCTGGGCGCGATGCCCGACGAGGCGGCCCGGGCGCTGGTCCTGCCCGACGGCGACGAGCCGCTGGAGGTGCGCGGCGAGACCGCGGCGGTGGAGGCGTACCTCGACGCCACCGGCCGCGCCGCGACCCCGCTCGCGCGGATGCGGCTCTTCCGGCTCGGCGAGCTCACCCCGCCCGACCCGGCCCCGGCCGGCCGCTCCCGGCCCGCGACCGAGGCGGACCTCCCGCTGCTCGGCGCCTGGACCACGGCCTTCGTCCGCGCCATCGGCGAGGAACCCGCGGCCGACTACACCGGCTTCCTCACCGAGCGCGTCAGCGAGGGCCGGCTCCACCTCTGGGAGGCGCCCGGCGGACAGGCGGTGTCGATGGCCGCCGTCTCCCGCACGATCGAGGGCCAGGCCCGCGTCCACCTCGTCTACACCCCGCCCGCCGAGCGCGGCCGGGGCTACGCCGCCGGGGCCACCACCGCGATCAGCCGCGCCGCCCTCGACGCCGGGACCGCGCACGTCCTCCTCTTCACCGACCTCGCCAACCCCACCAGCAACGCCCTCTACCGGCGCCTCGGCTACCGCCCGGTGACCGACCACCTCGGCGTCCGGCTCACGCCCCGGGGGTAGCTCCCCCGGCTCCCGCCGCGGTCCCGGCCGTCCGCAGCCCGGCCGCCTTCCGCGCCAGCGCCTCCACCCGGCCCCAGTCGCGGGCCGCGAGCGCGTCCGGCGGCAGCATCCAGGTGCCGCCGACGCAGGCGACGTTCGGCAGGGCGAGGTAGGCGGGGGCCGAGGCGGCCGAGACACCGCCCGTCGGACAGAAACGGGCCTGCGGCAGCGGACCCGCCAGGGACCTCAGATACGGGACGCCGCCCGCGGCCTCGGCCGGGAAGAACTTGAGCTCCGTGACGCCCTCCTCGACCAGCGCGAGCACCTCGGAGGCGGTCGAGACGCCCGGCAGGAACGGCACGCCCGACTCCCGCAGCGCCCCGAGCAGCCGTCCCGAGCACCCCGGGCTCACCAGGAACCGCGCGCCCGCCCGCACCGCGCCGGCCGCGCCGGCCGCCGAGACCACCGTCCCCGCGCCGACCACCGCCTCCGGCACCTCGGCCGCGACGGCCCGCACCGCGTCGAGCGCGGCCGGGGTGCGCAGGGTGACCTCGATCAGCGGCAGCCCGCCCGCGACCAGGGCGCGGGCCAGCGGCACGGCGTCGGCGGCGTCCTCGATCACCACGACCGGGACGACGGGGGCGTGCGGGGCGAGCGCGAAGAGACCGGGGGTGCTGAGCATGGCCTCATCCTGCCCAGCGCCCCCAGCGCACGCAACGACCGTTGCGGAGAATGCAACGGCGGCTCAGTGGATCTCGTCCACCAGCACGTCCAGGGCCCCCGCCTTCGCGCCCGTCTCCACCACGTACCCGAGGTCCCGCAGCGCCTCCACCAGCTCCGCCGGCGTGCCCGGGGCCGCGTCCGCCTCCAGCAGGCTCCGCACGATCCGGCCCTTCGTCGCCTTGTTGAAGTGGCTGACCACCTTCCGGGTCGGCGCGTGCAGCACCCGCACCGTCGCGGTCCGCGCCGCCGGCTCGCCCTTAGGCTTCCACGCCGTCGCGTACGCCGACGACCGCAGGTCCAGCACCAGACCGTCCCCGGCCGCCTCCGGCAGCACCGAGGCCATCGCCCCGCGCCAGTGCGCGCCCAGCGCGCCGAGCCCCGGCAGCTTCACCCCCATCGAGCAGCGGTACGACGGGATCCGGTCCGTCACCCGCACCGCGCCCCACAGCCCGGAGAAGACGAGGAGCGAGGCCCCGGCCCGCTTCCGGGCGGCCGCGTCCAGCGTGGCCAGGCCCAGCGCGTCGTACAGCACACCGGTGTAGATCTCCCCGGCCGGGCGGGCGCCGGCCGTGCGCAGCCCGACGTTCTTGGCGACCTCGCCGCGCAGCCCCTCGCTCAGGCCCAGCACCTCGCGCGCCTTCTCCTCGTCGGCGGCGCACAGCTCGACCAGCTCGTCCAGGACGGCCGCCCGCGCCTCCGCGAGCCCGGGCAGCGACAGCGACTCCGGCTTGAGCGGCGCCCCGGACCCGGAGGGGGCCTTGCCTTCGGAGGGCGGCAGCAGCACGAGCACGGTGGTTCTCCTTCATGCGGACGGGAACGGGGATGCGGCCCCGGCATGCCAGCGTACGAGGTGCCGGGCACCGTCCCCCGCCCTACGCTCGGTTCCATGCCCCGCCGCCACATCCACGTGACCGGCGCAGCCGAGGCTCCGCTGCGGGCCGCCCTGCGCGCACTCCGTACCGAGCTCGCGGTCCCCGAGGGCTTCCCGCCCGCCGTCCTCGCCGAGGCCGAGGCCGCCGCGAAGAACCCGCGCCTCCCCGCGTACGACGCCACCGACCTGCCGTTCCTCACCATCGACCCGCCCGCCTCCACCGACCTCGACCAGGCCATGCACCTGGCCCGGCGGGCCGACGGCGGCTACCGCGTCCACTACGCCATCGCCGACGTCGCCGCCTTCGTCGCGCCCGGCGGGGCGCTCGACGCCGAGGCCCACCGCCGGGTCCTCACCCTCTACTTCCCCGACGGCAAGGTCCCCCTCCACCCGCCGGTCCTCTCCGAGGGCGCCGCCAGCCTGCTGCCCGGCGAGACCCGGCCCGCCCTCCTCTGGCGGATCGACCTCGACGCCGAGGGCCGCAGGGTCGCCACCGACCTGCGCCGCGCCCTCGTCCGCAGCCGCGCCAAGCTCGACTACGAGGGCGTCCAGCGGCTCATCGACTCCGGCACCGCCGAGGAGCCCCTCGCCCTCCTCCGTGACATCGGCCGGCTCCGCGAGGAGCGCGAGATCGAGCGCGGCGGGATCTCCCTCGACGTGCCGGAGCAGGAGATCGTCGAGCTCCCCGGCGACCACACCTACACGCTCGCCTACCGCGCGCCCGTCCCCGCCGAGGGGTGGAACGCGCAGATCTCCCTTCTCACCGGCATGGCCGCCGCCGACCTCATGACCGCCGCCGGCACCGGCATCCTGCGCACCCTGCCGGTCGCCCCCGACGGGGCCGTCGCCCGGCTGCGCCGCTCCGCCGAGGCGCTCGGCGTCGCCTGGCCGCACCACGTGCCGTACGCGGAGGTGGTCAGGAACGCCGACCCCACCGATCCGCGCCAGGCCGCCTTCCTCCAGGAGTGCACCGCCCTGCTGCGCGGCGCCGGCTACACCGTCTTCACCGACGGGCAGCTCCCCGACCCGGCCGTCCACGCGGCCGTCGCCGACGAGTACACCCACTGCACCGCGCCGCTGCGCCGGCTCGTCGACCGGTACGCCTCCGAACTGTGCGTGGCGGCGGTGGCCGGGAACGAGCCGCCCGAGTGGGTGCGGGCCGCGCTCCCCGGCCTGCCCGACACCATGGCGGCCGGCTCGCGCCGCGCCAACACCGTGGAGCGGGAGAGCGTCGACATCGTCGAGGCGGCGCTGCTCAGCGGCCGGGTCGGGGAGCTCTTCGACGCGTACGTGATCGACGTCAAGGAGCGGGAGCCGTCCGTCGGCACGGTCCACGTCGACGACCCGGCGGTCGTCGCCCGGGTCGCGGGCGGCACCGCCGCGCTGCCGCTGGGGGAGTGGCTGCGGGTCAGGCTCGCGGAAGCGGATCCGGGGCGGGCGAAGGTGCTGTTCGCGCCCGCGTGAGCGCGACGGCGTCGCGCACCGCCGCGTACAGCGCCCCGGGGTCGTCGGCGTGCAGCCGGACGGTCGTCACGGGCCGGACCCGGCCGAGCAGCCCGACGACGTCGACCGGCTCGCTCAGCTCCAGGGTGACGGAGGTCTGCGACCCGACCGCGAGGTTCAGCTCGCCGTCCTTCTTCTCGTGGGTGAAACGGTTCTCGCGGCGCACGGCCGCGATCCGGTCCAGCGGGACGGACACGTCCACGTGGGCGGCCTGCCGGGCCCGGAGCCGGCCCCCGGCGAGCACGTGCGGCCGGGTGACGGAGGCCGCGTGCAGCCCGAGGACGAAGAGGACGGTGTACACGTCGAGGACGAGGACGACCGCGTGGACCACCGGCCACTCCGCCAGCAGCCACGACATGCCGGCCGTCTCGACCAGGCAGACGAAGGCGAAGCCGTACATGAGGGCGGCCTGGTCCCGGGCGTGCGGGAACACCCCCGCGGCGCCCGCCGTCCCGTGCGGCCGCCGCGCCACCCACCGCCCGAGGCTCGCCATCAGCGCCAGCTCGTGCCCGATCAGCCGCAGCACCCGCTCCGGCACGAGCTCCGCCAGCGCCTCCCGCCGCGAGAGACCGCGCCGCCGCAGCCGCAGCCACACCACCGCCTCGGCGGCGAGCAGCGCGACCATGACCAGCTCCGCGCCGGCGAGCACCGCCCCCGGTATCCGCACCCCGCCGAGCAGCAGCACCAGGACCACCAGCTCGGCCGGGAGCGCCGCGTACGCCACCCCGCGCAGCACCCGCAGCACGGGCCCCCGCTCACCGCCCGCCATGACCGCCACCCTCCTGCCGCTCCTGGACCAGCCCGAGCGCCCGCCGCACGACGGCCGCCTGGGCGGGCGCGAGATCCGCGAAGAACACGTCCGCCAGCCCGCCGGATCCCTCCGCGGGCAGCTCGAAGCCGCCGATCCCGTCCGGCAGCGCCCCGGCGAGCGCCCGCGCGGCCTCCTCGACCCGGGGGTCGTCCACCGGGGCGCCGGCCAGCGCGTCGAGGAGCCCGTACACGTGCCCGGCGCTCCCGGCGACCTCGTGCATCAGCTCCATCAGCCGCGCGCGCTCCTCCTCGGGCACGACGGTGTCGAGGAGCGCGAGGATCTCCCGGTCCTTCACGGCCATCGGCGAGTCCGGCAGCTCGCCGACCCCGGCGAGCAGCGCGGCCAGCTCCGGCGAGACCGGCCCCTCGGCGGTGATCCGCCCGGCCCTGGCCTCGGCGAGCAGCCCGGTGAGCCGTGTCCGCCGCGCGCGGATCACCGCCTCCTGGCGTGCGAGGTCCGCGTCCAGCTCCTCCAGCACCTCCACCAGCTCCCGCCCCTCGTCGTCCGCGAGCACGTCGCGCACCTCGTCGAGCCCGAGCCCCAGCTCGGTCAGCCGCCGCACCCGCGCGAGCAGCACCGCGTCCCGGATGCCGTACTCCCGGTAGCCGTTGGGCAGCCGCTCGGGCTCGGGCAGCAGACCCAGCCGGTGGTAGTGCCGCACCGCGCGGGGGGTGACCCCGACCAGGGCGGCGATCTCTCCGATACGCATGACCTCAGTAGAAACCCTGACGCTACGACAAGGTCAAGCGCCGTCCCGCCGGCTCCGTCCCTCCGGCTCCGTCCCGCCAGGTAGCATGGTCGGCACGGCAGACGAGCCGGGCGGGCGGCCGCGTGGGGGTCTTCGGATCCCCCCGAGGAACGTCCGGGCTCCACAGAGCAGGGTGGTGGCTAACGGCCACCCGGGGTGACCCGCGGGACAGTGCCACAGAGAACAGACCGCCGGGGGCCTCGGCCCACGGTAAGGGTGAAACGGTGGTGTAAGAGACCACCAGCGCCTGAGGTGACTCAGGCGGCTAGGTAAACCCCACCCGGAGCAAGGTCAAGAGGGGACACCCCGGTGTCCCTGCGCGAATGATCGAGGGCTGCTCGCCCGAGTTCGCGGGTAGACCGCACGAGGCCGGCGGCGACGCCGGCCCTAGATGGATGGCCGTCACCCCGACGACCGCGAGGTCCCGGGGTACAGAACCCGGCGTACAGCCCGGCTCGTCTGCCCCTCAGGGCCCCCTCGGGGGCCCTTCGTGGCGTCCGGGGCTCAGACCAGGACCTCCACCGTCCAGTGGGGCGCGCGGTCGTCGGTGCGGATGACGATCGGTCTCGGGGTGGCGGCGGGGTCCTCGAAGAGGTCGCGGCCGAGGGCGAGGCCGTTCTGCGTGATGACGTAGGTGCCCGTGCCGAGGCCGGCGAGCTCGGTGACGGGGATGGTGCCCTCGGGGGTGACGCGCTGGAGGCGCCAGACCGAGGCGGGGGAGTCGTCGGGGCGGACCAGGGCGGGGGCGCGGTCGCTGCCGGGGGCGGTGACGGAGTCCTCGGTGCCCTTGACGGTGAGGCGGAAGCCGCCGTCCGCCCGGCCGAGCGCCCACTCGGCGGTGCGGTGCCCGTCGGCCGGGAAGCCGACCAGTCTCCCCTCGTGGACCCCGACCGGGACCCCCTTCGCGTACAGCCTGACGATCCGGTCGTGCTCCGACATCGCTCCTCCAGCGGGGACGGGGGCCTGGCCCCCCGATACTGCACGGGACGGCGGCCGGGCCGCCGGAGGCTGCCGGGGGGCCGGTACGGGGCTCGCCCGACTGGCCCATCCCGGGCGCCGGAGCGGGGCGCCGGGCCCCGCGGCGGGTACGGCTGGTCCATGACCCTTCCCGTGGACCGCCTCACCGAGCCCGCCGTGCGCGCCTTCGTCGCCGCCCTGAACGCCAACGACCGGGCGGCCTTCGCCGACGCGCTCGCGCCCGGCGCGACCATGTCCGACGACGGGTCGGAGCGGGACCTGCGGGAGTGGACCGAGCGGGAGGTCTTCTCCTCGCGCGGGCGGATGGAGGTGGAGAGCGAGGAGGAGGACGGCCTCGCCCTCGTCGCCACCTACAGCAACGACACGTGGGGGGCCATGCGGACCGCCTGGCGGTTCACCGTCGAGGGAGGGAAGGTGTCCCGCTTCGAGACGGGGCAGGCCCCCGCGGAGTGAACCGTCAGCCGCGGCCGATGTACGGCATCGCCGTGGCCATGACCGTGGCGAACTGCACGTTCGCCTCCAGGGGGAGGGCCGCCATGTGGACCACCGTCGCGGCCACGTCCGCCGCGTCCATCACCGGCTCGGCCGCCAGCCCGCCGTCGGCCTGGAGGATGCCGGTCTGCATGCGGGCCGTCATCTCCGTGGCAGCGTTGCCGATGTCGATCTGACCGCAGGCGATCCGGTACGGGCGGCCGTCCAGCGACAGGGACCTGGTCAGGCCCGTCATCGCGTGCTTGGTGGCCGTGTACGCGATCGAGTGCGGGCGCGGCACATGGGCGGAGATCGAGCCGTTGTTGATGATGCGGCCGCCCTGCGGGGACTGCTCCTTCATGGCCCGGAAGGCGGCCTGGGCGCAGAGGAAGGCGCCCGTCAGATTGACGTCGACGACCGCGCGCCAGGTGTCGTAGGACAGCTCCTCGACCGGGGTGCCGCCGCCGGCGAACGTCCCCGCGTTGTTGAAGAGCAGGTCGACGCGGCCGAAGCGCTCCCGTACCGCGCCGAAGAGGGCCGCCACCGCCTCCGGTGACGTCACGTCCGTCGGGACGCAGAGGACGCGGTCGTCCGCCAGGCCCCCGGCCGTCTCCTCCAGCGGTGCGAGCCGCCGGCCCGCGAGCGCCACCGACCAGCCCGCCTCCGCGAGTGCCCGCGCCACGCTCCGGCCGATGCCCGAACCCGCTCCCGTCACCACAGCGACGCCCATGCCGAACCCACCTTCCAGCTTCGTGTCGCCCCCGGCCGCGCAGCGTACGCCAGACGCGTGCCCCATGAACTCATCCGTCCGACACGTGGATGACCTGTCCCCGACAATGCGATGTCGCCCCGGACCCCTCGAATACCGACGGACACCAACCGTCAGGGGAGGGGCACATGACACCCGCACCGCAGCACAGCGAGGAACTCCGCGCCGCCGCACGCCACTTCGGCCGCCGCCGGTTCCTCACCGTCACCGGCGCCGCCGCCGCGCTGGCCTTCGCCACCCAGCTGCCCGCCGCCGGCACCGCCGCCGCCGCGGAGCTGGACGGCCGCCGCATCACCGAGGACCCGTTCACCCTCGGCGTCGCCTCCGGCGACCCGCACCCCGGCTCCGTCCTGCTGTGGACCCGGCTCGCCCCGCGCCCCTTCGAGCCCGGCGGCGGCCTGCCCGCCGAGCGGGTGTCCGTCCACTGGGAGCTCGCCCGCGACGAGCGCTTCGCCCGGCCCGTGCGGCGCGGACGCGCCACCGCGCACCCGGAGTTCGGCCACACCGTGCACGTGGAGGTCGAACACCTGGAGCCGGGACGGGAGTTCTTCTACCGCTTCCGGGCGGGGGAGTGGACCAGCCCGACCGGGCGGACCCGCACCGCGCCCGCGCCCTGGGCCCGGCCCGCCGGGCTGCGGCTCGGCGCGGTCTCCTGCCAGGCGTACCACGACGGGTACTTCACGGCCTACCGGCACCTCGCCGAGGAGGACCTCGACGTCGTCCTCCACCTCGGCGACTACCTGTACGAGTACGCCGTCAACGCCACCGGCGGCGCCCGTGCCTACACCGACCGCACCCTCCCGGCCGTCTTCAACCGCGAGACGATCACCCTGGAGGACTACCGGCTCCGGTACGGCCTCTACAAGACGGACCCCGACCTGCGGGCCGCGCACGCCGCGCACCCCTTCGTCGTCACCTGGGACGACCACGAGACCGAGAACAACTACGCGGGAGGCATCCCCGAGAACGGCGTCCCGCCGGAGGAGTTCCTGCTCCGCCGCGCCGCCGCCTACCGCGCCTACTGGGAGCACCAGCCGCTGCGCCGCCCCCAGCTCCCCGAGGGACCGGACATGCGGCTGTACCGGCGGCTGCGGTTCGGCCGGCTGGCCCAGTTCGACATCCTCGACACCCGCCAGTACCGCTCCGACCAGGCGTACGGCGACGGCTGGCAGGTCCCGGGCCCGCTCTCCGAGGACCCGTCCCGCACGATGACCGGCGCCGCCCAGGAGCGCTGGCTCCTCGACGGCTGGCGCGCCTCCGACGCCCGCTGGAACGTCCTGCCCCAGCAGGTCGTGTTCGCCGAGCGCCGGGACCGCTCCACCGCCGACTTCAAGCTCTCCATGGACTCCTGGGACGGCTATCCGGCCTCGCGGGGGCGGATCCTCGCGGGCGCCGAGTCCGCCGGGGTGGAGAACCTGATGGTGCTCACCGGCGACGTGCACGTCGGCTACGGCTTCGACCTCAAGGCCGACTTCCGCGACCCCGGCTCCCGCACCGTCGGCACCGAGATCGTCGCCACCTCGATCGCCAGCGGCAAGGACGGCGCCGACCGCCCGTCGAACTACGACAAGCTCATGCAGGCCAACCCGCACCTGAAGTTCTTCAACGGGCGGCGCGGCTACGTCACGGTGGCGCTCACCGAGGAGAGCGCCCGCGCCGACTTCCGTACGGTCCCGTACGTGACGACGCCGGGCGCCCCGGTCACCACGGCCGGCTCCTTCGTGACGGAGGCCGGCGACCCGGGCCTCACCCCCGCGTGAGCGCCGCCTCCTGCGGATAGCGGACGCCGACGCGGTCCCGCACCGCGTCGAGCGTCCGCATCACCGCGAGCGTGCCGTCCAGCGGGACCAGCGGCGACTCGGTCTCCCCGGCCCGCAGGCAGCGCATGACCTCGGCGGCCTCGTGGCGCAGCGAGTGCGGGTCGTCCGTGTTCGCGAACTCCTCCGGCTCGGCCCCGTTCCGGTGCAGCGTGAACCGCTCCGGGAAGAAGAAGCCGCGCGGCACGTCGATCCGGCCCTCCGTGCCCGTCACCGAGGCGGTCAGCGGGGTGTCCGCCTCCAGCGAGCAGGAGAGGAGCGCCGAGGCGCCCGACTCCCAGCCCAGCAGCATGGCCGTGTTCAGGTCGACGCCCTCGGGGGAGATCCGCGCGTGCGCCCGCACCGAGTCCGGCTCGCCGAGCAGCAGCTGGGCGAACGACACCGGGTAGACGCCCAGGTCGAGCAGGGCCCCGCCGCCGACCGCGGGGTCCCGCAGCCGGTGGTCCGGGCCGAAGGGGCCGGCGAGCCCGAAGTCGGCCTGGACGGTCCGCACCTCGCCGACCGCCCCGTCCCGGACCAGTTCCGCGAGGCGCCGGATCAGCGGGTTGCAGTACATCCACATGGCCTCCATGAGGAAGAGGCCGCGGTCCCGGGCGAGGCCGACCAGTTCCTGGGCCTCCCGGGCGTTCAGCGTGAACGCCTTCTCGCACAGGACCGCCTTGCCGGCCTCCAGGGCGCGCCCGGCCGCCTCCCGGTGGGCGTGGTGCGGGGTCGCCACGTACACCACGTCCACCTCGGGGTCGGCGAAGAGGCCGTCCCAGCCGCCGTACGCCCGCGCGATCCCGAACCGGTCGGCGAAGGCCCGCGCCGACGCCTCCGTGCGGGACGCCACCGCCACCACCTCGGCGCCGTCCAGTTCCGCGAGATCCGTCGCGAACCGCTCGGCGATCCCGCCCGTCGCGAGAACGCCCCACCGTATGCCGTCGCTCATGCGTGCCACCCCACTGGTTTCGCCCTGTCCGATCGAGCTGAGAGCATAGGCAAGGTTTCAACGAAATGGAGCAGTCGATGCCGGAGAGCGGCCAGAAAACAACACAAGGACACATAACCGGACCGTCCCCGGCCGCTCCCGCCCCCGCCGCCCGGCGGGCGGGACTCCTCGTCACCCTCGTCCTCGGCGGACTCACCGCACTCCCGCCGCTGTCCATGGACATGTACCTCCCGGCCCTGCCGGAGGTCACCCGCGCGCTGACCGCCCCCGCCGCCACCGTCCAGCTCACCCTCACCGCCTGCCTCGCCGGCATGGCCCTCGGCCAGCTCGTCGTCGGCCCCATGAGCGACAAGTGGGGCCGCCGCCGGCCCCTCCTCGCCGGCATGGTCGTCTACGTCCTCGCCACCGCCGTCTGCGCCTTCGCCCCCAGCGCCGAGCTCCTCATCGCCTTCCGGCTGCTCCAGGGCCTCGCCGGCGCCGCCGGCATCGTCATCGCCCGCGCCGTCGTCCGCGACCTCTACGACGGCGTCGAGATGGCCCGCTTCTTCTCCACCCTCATGCTGATCTCCGGCGTCGCGCCGATCATCGCGCCGCTCATCGGCGGCCAGATCCTGCGGATCACCGACTGGCGGGGCGTCTTCCACGTCCTCGCCGTCATCGGCGTCCTCCTCACCCTCGTCGTCTGGCGCTTCCTCCACGAGACCCTCCCCCCGGAACGCCGCCAGCAGGGCGGCGTCGGGCAGGCGCTGAGGACCATGCGGGGACTGCTCGCCGACCGCGTCTTCACCGGCTACATGCTCGCCGGCGGCCTGGCCTTCGCGGCCCTCTTCGCCTACATCTCCGCCTCGCCGTTCGTCGTCCAGGAGATCTACGGCGCCTCCCCCCAGACCTTCAGCCTCCTCTTCGGGCTGAACTCCATCGGGCTCGTCGCCGTCGGCCAGGTCAACGGCAAGCTCCTCGTCGGCCGGGTCAGCCTCGACAAGGCGCTCGGCTGCGGCCTCACCGTCATCCTGCTCGCCTCGGCGGCGCTGCTCCTGATGACCACCGGCGTCTTCGGCGAGGTCGGCCTCGTCCCGATCGCCGCCGGACTCTTCGTCCTCATGTCCGCGATGGGCCTGGCCATGCCGAACACCAACGCGCAGGCGCTGATGCGCACCCCGCACGCCGCCGGCTCCGCCTCCGCGCTCCTCGGCACCTCCTCCTTCCTCATCGGCGCGATCGCCTCGCCGCTCGTCGGCATCGCGGGCGAGCGGACCGCCGTCCCCATGGCCGTCGTCCAGCTCGTCTGCGCGGCCGCCGCGCTCGCCTGCTTCCTGCTGCTGTGCCGGCCCTGGCGCGCCGCCCGGGAGAAGACCGGGATCTGATGTGACGATCCCGGGATGTGCCACTACTGCGGTTGCCGCGACATCCCGCTGATCAAGGAGTTCATCGCCGAGCACGAGGCCGTCACCGACCTCGGCGGCGACGCGGTCCGCGCCCTCGGCACGGGCGACCGCGCCCGGGCGGCGCTCCTCGCCGCCGAGATGGCGGTGCTGCTGCGCCGCCACTGGGCGGGCGAGGAGGCGGGCCTCTTCCGGGTCATGGCCGAGAACGAGGAGTACGCGGGGTACGTGGCGGCGCTCGCCTCCGAGCACCGCGCACTCGACGCGTTCCTCACCGGCCTCGACCTGGAGGACGCGGCGCAGCGCGCGGCCTTCGCCGCGGCGGTCGACGAGCTCCACCACCACATCGCCAAGGAGGAGGACGGCCTCTTCCCCGCGTCCCTCACGGAGCTCACGGGCCCCCAGTGGAACGAGGCGATGACCGCCTGGAGCGAGGTCCACGGCCGCCCCGTCGCCCCGGCCGGGGCGGGCGACGGCGCCGCCTAGACTGGGTCGGTGAACGAAACCGCCGCCTCCGCCGAGTCCCTGCGCGCCGCCCTCGCCGGGCTGCTGGACGGGCTGCCGCCCACGCAGGCCGCGAAGGCCGTGGACCGGCTGATCACGCACTACCGGGGGGCGACACCGACCGACGCGCCCGTGCTGCGGGACCGCTCGGACGTGGCCGCCTACGCCGCCTACCGGATGCCCGCCACCTTCGAGGCCGCCCGCGGGGCGCTGGACGCGCTGCGGGACGCGGCGCCGGAGTGGGTCCCGGCGACCCACACCGACGTGGGCGGCGGGACGGGCGCCGCGAGCTGGGCGGTCGCCGAGGCGTGGGGCGACGCCCCGCCGCGCACCACCGTCCTCGACTGGGCCGAGCCCGCCCTCGTCCTCGGGCGCGAGCTGGCCGGCGGGGTCCTGGACGCCGAGTGGCGGCGCGAGCGCATCGGCACGGCGCTGCGCCTCGCCGAGACCGACCTGGTCACCGTCTCGTACGTGCTCAAGGAGCTGACCGAGGCCGACCGGACCGCGCTCGTCACCGAGGCGGCCCGGGCGGCGCGCGGCGCCGTCGTCGTCGTCGAGCCCGGCACCCCCGACGGCTACGAGCGGATCATCGCCGCCCGGTCCGTGCTGATCGACGCCGGCCTCACCGTCGCCGCGCCCTGCCCGCACAGCGGCGCCTGCCCGATCGAGCCCGGCACCGACTGGTGCCACTTCTCGGCGCGGGTCAGCCGCTCCTCGCTGCACCGGAAGGTCAAGGGCGGCTCGCTGCCCTACGAGGACGAGAAGTACGCGTACGTCGCCGCCACCCGGTTCCCCGTGCGCCCGGCGCCCGGCCGCGTCGTCCGCAGGCCGCAGATCCGCAAGGGCCTCGTCCTGCTCGACCTCTGCGCCCCGGAGGGACTCGGCCGCGAGACCGTCACCAAGCGCCACGGACCCCTCTACAAGCAGGCCCGTGACGCCGAGTGGGGCGACTCCTGGCCGCCGGAGGACGGAGCCTAGGGCCGTAGCTCCTGGGTGCAGCACTTCACGCTGCCGCCGCCCTTGAGGAGTTCGCCGAGGTCCATGCCGAGCGGCTCGAAGCCCCGGTCCCGCAGCGGGCCGAAGAGGCCCGTCGCCGTCTGCGGGAGCAGCACGTGGCGGCCGTCGCTGACCGCGTTGAGCCCGAGGGCCGCCGCGTCCTCCTCGGTCGCCAGGAGGGCGTCGGGGAAGAGCCGGGCGAGGACGGCCCGGCTGCCGGGGGAGAAGGCGCCGGGGAAGTACATGACCTCGTCGCCCGCCTCGTCGAGGACGCACAGCGCCGTGTCGAGGTGGTAGTAGAGCGGGTCCACCAGCTCCAGGCCGATCACCGGGCGGCCGAAGAACTCCTGGGCCTCGCCGTGGGAGAGCGGGCTGGAGCGGAAGCCGGTGCCGGCCAGGATCCACGAGGCGGTGACGGCGAAGTCGCCCTCGCCCTCGTTGACGTGCCGGGGGATCCACAGGTCCTCCTCGGCCCAGCCGTTGCCGCGGAACCAGGCGAGGTGCGCGTCGGCCTCCGCGGTCCGCTCCGGGTATGCGAACCGGGCGCCGAGCACCCGTCCGCCGACGACGGTCGCGCCGTTCGCCGCGAAGACCATGTCGGGCAGCGCCGGGTCGGGGGCGAGGAGTTCGACGGTGTGGCCGAGGGCCCGGTAGCGGTCGCGCAGGTCCTCCCACTGGGCGAGGGCGAGCGGCAGGTCGACGGGTTTCGTCGGATCCATCCACGGGTTGATGGAGTACGTCACCGAGAAGTGCGCGGGTGGGCACATCAGGTAGCGGCGGGGCGAGGACTCGCGCGGAGTGGGGCGCAATCGGGCCTCCTCACGGACGGGCGGCCCGCGGGGCGGGCCGTGGATCGGTGGAGCCATGGTCCGCCGTCGCGGCCCCGCGCGCAGTGGACCGTTCGGGTGGTTCGTCCCCCGCACACCTGGTCGACGCCCGGGCCAGGATGGCGAGACGTATCGTCTCGCCTGGTGGTAGGTTGGGCGCCATGTCCGCACCCAAGGCCCCCGACGCCTCCCGCCGCAGCGAGCGCTCCCGCCGCGCCATCTTCGACGCCGCCCTCGCCCTCGTCTCCGAGACCGGCTACGCGAAGACCACCGTCGAGGGCATCGCCGCCCGCGCCGGGGTCGGCAAGCAGACCATCTACCGGTGGTGGCCCTCCAAGGCGGCCGTCCTCCTCGACGCCTTCCTCGACCTCGCCGCCCGCGCCGCCGAGGAGGCCGGCGCCGCGGAGGGACAGACCGAGCTGCCCGACACCGGCGACCTCGCCGCCGACCTCCGGCTCGTCCTGCGGGCCACCGTCGACGAGCTCACCAACCCCCGCTACGACGCCCCCACCCGCGCCCTCGCCGCCGAGGGCTCCACCGACCCCGAGCTCGGCGCCCGCTTCACCGAGGCCCTGCTCGAACCCCAGCTCCAGGTCTTCGCCCGCCGCATCGAGGCCGCCCAGGCCGCCGGCCAGGCCGATCCCGGCGTGGACCCCCGGCTCGCCACCGAACTCCTCGTCGGCCCCCTCCACCACCGCTGGCTCCACCGCACCGGCCCCCTCACCCACGCCTACGCCGACGCCCTCGTCGACCTCGCCCTGCGCGGCCTCACGCCCCGCCCGTGACGAGCGTGAGCGTCGTCACCGGCCCCCGGTTCCCCACTCCGGTCACCCGGGGAGCAGGATGGTGGGACCATGGGCAGAGCCGAACGGGCGAGCATGAGGTGTGAGGGGATAGATGGGCGACGGCATCGGCCGCTACCGCGGCACGGAGAGCAAACTCGCACAGTGGCTGCGCAGGCGCCCGAAACGCACCGCGGCCGACGACGGGAACACCCGCGAGACGCTGCTCCTGGCCATCGCCGCCGCCGGCCTGCCCCTGGCCCCCGCCGCCTACCCCGTCGGCTACAGCTGTTCCTGTGAGCGGATCGGCTGTCCCACCCCCGCCCGCCACCCGGTCTCCTTCGCCTGGCAGACCCAGTCGACCACCGACCGCGCGCAGATCGAGCGCTGGGCGCGGAACGAGCCCGAGGCGAACTTCATCACTGCCACCGGCATGGTCCACGACGTCCTCGACGTGCCGCTGTCCGCCGGCCGCGCCGCCCTGGACCGCCTCCTCGCCGAGGGCGTCGAGGTCGGACCCGTCGCCGAGTCCCCGGACAGCACCGGAGACGGCGGCCGGATGCTCTTCTTCACCGCCACCCGCGGCACCCCCGAGGACGAGGACGAGTGGTGGCCCTGCGAGCTGGACTGCCACCCCGAGACCATGGACGAGCATCCCGGCCTGCGCTGGCACTGCCGGGGCAGCTACGTCCTCGTCCCGCCCGCCCGGCTGCCCGGTGACGAGGACGACCACCCGGTCGTCGGCTGGGTCCGCGGCCCCGAGCACGCGCTGCCCGACCCGCTGAACCTCCTGGAGACGCTCACCGAAGCCTGCGCCCGGCACGCCGCCGAGCGGAAGGCCGACGGCGACGAGCACACCGCCCACGGCGTCGCCTGGCCCCTCACGCGCTGAGTCCCCGCCCGCCGCACCCCGCCCCCGGAGCCGTACCGGGCGGGCGGCAGGCGACCGCTCCGGACCGGAGCCGGGGACCCGTCCGGGATTCCCGCCCGGCCCGCCGCCCGGACCGGACCTACGAGCCCTCGACGGACACCACGCCCTGGAGCCGGCCCGCGAAGGTGACCGCGTCCCGGTCCGCGCCCGCCGGCTTCACCAGGACGGCCTGGCTCGACACCCACTCCTTGGTCACCGTGTTCACGATCTCGCCCTTCATCAGGGCCCGCAGCTCCGCGCCCAGCTTCGGCCGGTAGCCCTTCGCCGTCGTCTGCCGCTCGAAGTGCCGGCTCGCGAAGAAGACCAGCGCCCCGCCGTCCTTCGTCCCCAGCGCCAGCGGCGCGAAGTCGCCCGTGTCGGCGGCCCGGTCGATGAACTGGGTGGCCAGGCCCGGCCGCTGGGCGGTACGGGCCCGCTCGTCGCGCCACTCGCTCGTGTGCGGACCGGCGGCGAACGGGCTCTCCCCGCCGTCCTTCAGATACGCGGCGTACCGCTCGCTCAGCGTGCCGGGGGCGACCGCGACCGCGTCCGAGCCGGCCGCGACGCTCACCTCGTCCCCCTCCGCCTCGGCGAATTCGGGCATCTCGTCCTGGCCGAGGATCACCAGGTGGGCGGCCTTCCACGCCTCGTCCGGGCCGTTCCTGACGAAGGCCACCAGCCAGCGGTTGTCCGCCCCGGACGTGCCGTCGTCCCGGTTCGCGTCGGTGTCCGCGACGAACCAGCGCGGCCAGCCCGCCTTCCTGGGGACCAGGAAGCGGGCGTCGCTCAGCTCCAGCGGCTTGTGGCGCGGATTGCCCTCCGGCTGGGTCACCGACTTCGCCTTCAGGCCCGCCTGGTTGATCGCCCCCAGCGGGCCGGTCACCTGGCGGGCGTCGAGCGCCGGGTCGTTGGCCTTGTCGGCCCGGTTGAAGGCGGTGACGAAACCGGCCAGTGCCGCCGTCGCCTCCTCCGCCGTCGCGCCCGGCACGACCGCGGTCTCGCCGTGGACGGTCACACAGCCGCTCGCCGTCAGCGCCACGGCGGTCGCCGCGGCGACGGTCGCCAGGGCCCTCGCGGGACGCCCGCCCCGCCGCTCCTCAGACCGCCGGGTCTGCCGTTCCGGCCTCAGCCTTCTCATCGGTCGCCTTCTGCTTCTCCACGCGCACGGACGGACCCGACCCTATCGGGGCGAGGAAGAGCGCGAGCGCCGGGATCAGATACAGCGTCCACACCGTGACCTGAAGGACCGTCGGGTCGGGCTGGAAGTTCAGGACGCCCTTGAGGAGCGTGCCGTACCAGCTGTCCGGCGGGACCGTCGCCGAGACGTCGAACGCCTTGTCCGCGAGGCCGCCGAGGAAGCGCGCCTCCTGGAGGTCGTGCACGCCGTACGCGAGCACGCCCGCCGCCACCACGACCAGCATCCCGCCGGTCCAGGTGAAGAACTTCGCCAGGTCGATCCGCACCGCGCCCCGGTAGAAGAGCCATCCCAGCAGCACCGCCGTCGCCAGGCCCAGCACCACACCGGTCAGCGGCGCGTGGCTGCCGTCGGAGGAGGCCCGTACCGACGCCCACACGAACAGGGCGGTCTCCAGCCCCTCCCGGCCCACGGCCAGGAAGGCGGTGGCGACCAGCGCGCCGGTGCCCATCGCCAGGGCCGCGTCCAGCTTGCCGTGCAGCTCCGCCCTGAGGTGCCGGGCGGTCTTCTTCATCCAGAAGACCATCCACGTCACCAGGACGACGGCGAGGATCGACAGCGAGCCGCCGAGCAGCTCCTGCGCCTCGAAGGTCAGCTCCTGCGAGCCGAACTCCAGGCCGGCGCCGAAGGCGAGCGCGATGCCGACGGCCACGCCGATGCCGGCCCAGACCGGCTTCAGGGCGTCCCGGCGGCCGGTCTTCACCAGATAGGCGATGAGGATGCAGACGACGAGGCTGGCCTCCAGCCCCTCGCGCAGGCCGATCAGATAGTTGCCGAACACGGCGGATACCTCCCAGGGTTACGAGAAAAGGCCGCGGCCCCACCAGTCGTCCGCGTCGCGGACGCCCGGGGGGACGGCGAAGACCGCCGAACCGACGTGCTGGATGTACTCGTTGAGGGCGTCCGCCCGGGCCAGCGCGGTCTGCACCGGGACGAAGCCGGACCGGACGTCCCGCTGGTAGGCGAGGAAGAACAGGCCCGCGTCGAGCCGGCCGAGGCCGTCCGTGCCGTCGGTGAAGGAGTAGCCGCGGCGCAGCAGCGTCGCCCCGCCGTTGGTGTCCGGGTGGGCGAGCCGGACGTGGGAGTCCGGCTTCATCGCCTTCAGGAACGGCTCGTCGTGCTCCTTCGCCTTGCCGACGGCCGCGCCCTCCTTCTTGTCGCGGCCGAAGATGTCCTCCTGCTCGGCGAGCGGGGTGCGGTCCCAGGTCTCGACGTTCATCCGGATCCGGCGGGCGACCAGGTACGAGCCGCCGGCCATCCAGGCGCCGCCGCCGGCGGCGTCCTTCGCGCCGACCCACACGTGCCGGTCGAGGGCGGCGGTGTCGGTGCCGGAGACGTTCCGGGTGCCGTCCTTGAAGCCGAAGAGGTTGCGCGGGGTCTGCGCGTCCGGGGTGGTCGAGGACGTCTTGCCGAAGCCCAGCTGGGACCAGCGGACGGCGACCGTGCCGAAGCCGATCCGGGCGAGGTTGCGGACGGCGTGCACCGCGACCTGCGGATCGTCGGCGCACGCCTGGACGCACAGGTCGCCGCCGCTGCGCGCCGGATCGAGGTTGTCGCCCGGGAACCTGGGCAGCTCCACCAGGGCCCCGGGCCGTCTGTCCTTCAGCCCGAACCGTCCGTCGAAGAGGGAGGGGCCGAAGCCGATCGTGAGGGTGAGGCGGGACGGCTTCAGGCCGAGCGCCTCGCCGGTGTCGTCCGGCGGCGCCTCCGGGAGCCCGCCGTACGCGCCCTCGCCGACCTCGCGTCCCGCGGTCATCCGCTCCGCGGCCCGGGTCCACTCCTTGAGGAGCTCCACCAGCTTCCCGCGGTCGTCGGTGGTGACGTCGAAGGCGGCGAAGTGCAGCCGGTCCTGGACGGCGGTGGCGATGCCGGCCTGGTGCGGGCCGTGGAAGGGGACGGCGGCGCCGCCGTCGGCGACGGGCGCGGTGGGGTCGCCGTCGCGGGTCAGCGCGGCGGCGCCGCCGGCGACGGCGGCACCGAGGGCGAGTCCGCCGCCGGCGGCGAGGACGGTGCGGCGGCCCGGGCCGCCGGTCCCGGTGGTCACTTGACGACCGCGGCGGCGAGCTTGGAGAGCGGCTCGGCCAGCGCGTTGACACCGTCCGACAGCTTCTTGCGCTCGGCCTCGCCGACCTTGTCGTAGGAGGTGAAGTCGTAACCGGCCTTGTCGGCGCGGTACTTGTCGAGCAGCGTGTTCAGCGCGCCGAACTGCTTGTCGATCTCGGCGACGAGCGCGGCGTCGTTCTTGGTGGCGACCGGCTTGAGCAGGTCGAAGGACTTCTGGGCGCCCTCGACGTTGGCCTTGAAGTCGACCAGGTCGGTGTGGGAGTAGCGCTCCTCCTCGCCGGTGACCTTGCCGGTGGCGACCTCGTCGAGGAGCTCCTTGGCGCCGTTGGCCATGGAGGTGGGGGTGATCTCGGCGGTGCCGACGCGCTTCACCCAGTCCGCGAGGTCCTTGTCGAGGAGGTCGGCGAGCTGCTTCTCGCGGGGGGTGATCTTCTTGTCCTGCCAGAGCGCCTTCTCCAGGCGGTGCCAGCCGGTCCAGTCCTTCGCCGGGTCCTGGCCCTCCTCCAGGCCGTCCTCGCGGACGTCGACCTTCGGGTCGATGTCGCCGAAGGACTCGGCGACCGGCTCGGTGCGCTCCCAGCCGATCCGGGAGGGGGCGTACGCCTTCTTCGCGGCCTCCAGGTCACCGGCGCGGACGGCGTCGGTGAAGACCTTCACCTTCGGCAGCGTCTCCTCGGCCTGGGCCTGCACGTACTGGCGGTACGCGGCGACCGCGGCGTCCATCTCGGCGGAGCGCTTCGGGGCGGCGGCGCCGCCGGTGAGGGTGACGGCCTGGCGGATGCCGGCGCCGGTCATGCCGGGCTTGCAGACGATCGCGTACGCGCCGGCCTTGATCTCGGCGGTGAGCGTGGCCCTGGTGCCGGGGCCGATGTTCTCCCGCTCGGTGACGATCCGGTCGTCCGGGTAGAGGACGTAGACCTCGGTGACCTTGGAGCCGCGGTTCTCCACGTCCAGGGTGACGTGGCCGGCCGGGAACTCCTTCTTCGACACCTCGCAGGAGTCGTCCTTGGCGGTGACGGTGATCCCGCCGCCGTCCGCCTTGGCGTCGCTCTTCGCGGTGCATCCGGTGACGGCGGCCAGGACGGCGGCGCCCGCCAGGGCGGTGGCGGCGGTGGTGCGGACGGCTCGCATGACGGCTCCAGGACGGGGCGAGGGGACGGGACGTGCCACTGAGGCGGACCTAACTTAACCGAGGCTTACCTCAGGCAAACCCGCCCGTCCAGTGAGGTGACTCTCACGTCCGGCGGATCGGACACGAGGCGGTCACGGCCGCGCCATGACCGCCCCATCGCCCGGTCAAGTACCGGTCAAGCAGGGCGTTTCGCCCCGGAATCGGCCGTGAGCGCGTCCCGGCGGGGGACCACCTGCGGGACGCCCGTCCGCGGGTGCGGGAAGACCTCCACCGGCTGCCGGTAGACCCGGCTCAGCAGCTCCTCGCCGAACACCTCGGCGGGCGGCCCGTCGGCGGTCACCCCGCCCCCGTGGACGATCCCCACCCGGTCCGCGTGCGCCGCCGCGAGGCCGAGGTCGTGCAGCACGACCACCACCGCGTCCCCGGCCGCCGCCCGCTCCCGGCAGACCCGCAGCACCAGTTCCTGGTGGCGCAGGTCGAGCGCCGCCGTCGGCTCGTCGAGCAGCAGCAGCCCGGTCCGCTGGGCCAGCACCCGGGCGAGCGCCACCCGGGCCCGCTCCCCGCCGGACAGCGCGGAGAACGGGCGCGCGGCGAACTCCGCGACCTCGGTCGCGGCCATCGCCTCCGCCACCGCCGCCCCGTCCTCCGCCTCCCGCTCGGTCCCGGCCCACGGGGCCCGGCCCATCCGGACCACGTCCGCGACCGGGAAGGGGAAGGACAGCTCGGCGGTCTGCGGCAGGACCGCCCGCCGCAGCGCCAGTTCGGGCGCGCTCCAGTCGCCGGCGGCCCGGCCCCCGATCCGTACCGTCCCCGCCGCGGGCGCCAGGTCCCCGGCGAGCACGGACAGCAGCGTCGACTTCCCGGCCCCGTTGGGCCCCACCAGGGCCAGCACCTCGCCGGCGCGCACCCCGATCCGGGCTCCGTCGAGGACGGCCCGCCGCCCCCGCACCACCCGTACCCCGTCCGCCTCGACGACGGGTCCGCCGGGCTCCACGGGCGCCGGCAGCTCCCTCGTACGCCTCCTGAACACGTCGATCACGCCGATCACGCCCAACCACCCTGCTTCCGACGGGTCCTGCGGAGCAGCCAGAAGAAGAACGGGCTGCCGATGAGGGCGGTGAGGACGCCCAGGGGGAGTTCGGCGGGGGCCGCGAGGGTGCGGGCCGCCAGGTCGCCCGCGGTGAGCGCGACCGCGCCGCCGAGCGCGCTGCCGGGGATCAGGAAGCGGTGGCCGGGGCCGTTCGCCATCCGCAGCACGTGCGGGACGACCAGGCCGACGAAGGTCACGATGCCGGAGACCGCGACCGCCGCCGCCGTCAGCAGCGCCACCACCAGGATCAGCGCGATCCGCAGCCGCTCCACCTCCACGCCCAGATGCCGGGCGGGCCGCTCGCCGAGCGCGAGCAGGTCGAGCCGGCGGGAGTAGAGCGGGGCGACGGCCAGGCCCAGCAGCGCGCACGGCAGCACCGCGAGCACCTTCGGCCAGGTGGCCTGCGCCAGCGAACCCAGCTGCCAGAAGGTGATCTGGCTGATCTGCGCGTTGTCCGCGAAGAAGATGAAGAGCCCGATGAGCGCGCCCGCGAAGGCGGTCACGGCGATGCCGGTGAGGATCAGCGTGACGACCTCCGTCCGGCCGCCCGAGCGGGACATCGCGTAGACCAGCACCACCGTGACCAGCCCGCCCGCGAAGGCGAAGACGGTCACCGTCCAGGTGCCGAGGAAGCCCGCGCCGAGCACGATCGCGCCCACCGCGCCGACGGCGGCGCCGGACGAGATGCCGATGACGCCGGGTTCGGCGAGCGGGTTGCCGAAGACGCCCTGCATCAGCGCGCCGGCGCAGCCGAGGGAGGCGCCGACGAGCAGGGCGAGCACCACCCGGGGCAGCCGGATGTTCCACAGCACGCTCTCGGCGGTCCGGTCGAGCGGATGCCCGCCGAGGCCGATCCGGTGCTGCACCGAGGCGAGGACGTCGCCGAGCGGGATCTCGTACGCGCCGATCCCGGCCGACAGCAGGGCGAGCAGCAGCAGCGCCGCGAGCAGCCCGCCGGTGAGCAGCGCGGTGCGGCCGCGCCGGGGCGCGGGTCCGGGCGCTCCGGCGGCCGTCTCCCCGGGCGCGTCCACCGGACGTTCCTGGAGCGCCGTCACTTCTCCTCCCCGTAGAGCTGGTCCACGAGGGAGGCGAGCACCTGGTCGGTGCGGGGCCCGTAGTTGAGGAGGACGCCGTCGTCGACGGAGACGACGCGGCGGTCGGCTCCGGCCGGGGTCTCGGCGACGCCGGGGATCTTCACCAGTCCGTCGACCCCGCCGACGGACTGCAGGCCCTTGCTCATGACGAGGATCGCGTCGGGGGCCGCCTGGGCGAGGGCTTCGCTGGTGATGGGGGTGAAGTCCTTCCTCAGCCCCGACTCCTTGCCCGCGTCGACCGCTCCGGCGGCCTCCAGGAGCGAGCTCGCTCCGGACTCGGCGCCGCCGAGGAGGTAGACGGCGGCCGAGCCGCGGACGTACAGGAAGGCGACGCGCGGCTTCTCGGCGTGGGCGGGGATCTTCTCCCGTACGGCGTCGAGCCGTTCGGCGGTCCGCTCGCGCAGTTCCCCGCCGGCGGCGGGCACGCCGAGCGCGCCGGCCACGTCGTCGATGCGGCCGCCGATGTCGTCCAGGTCCTTCGCGGCCGGGACGACGACGAGCGGGACGCCCGCGTCGCGGATCTGGGCGATCGCCTCGGCGGGGCCGGTGGTGGACTCGGCCAGGACGAGGGTCGGCCTGAGGGAGAGGACGCTCTCGGCGGAGACGTCGTGGGCGCGGGTCACCACCGGGAGGTCCGCGGCCTGTTCGAAGGTGGCGGTGACGTCCCGGGCCACCACCCGGTCGCCGAGGCCGAGGGTGAAGACGATCTCGCTGAGCGAGCCGCTGAGCGGCACGATCCGCTCGGTGGAGGCCACCGTCACCCGGCGCCCGTCGGCGGAGCCGACGGTGACGGGGAGGCGGGGGGAAGCGGGCGAGGGGAGCGGTTCGACCCGGTCCGGGGCGGCCGCCGCCTTCGCGGCCGGGGCGGCCTCCGGGGCGTCCCCGCCGCCGCATCCGGTCGCCGCGAGGGCGAGGGCGATTACTGCTGTCAGCGCTCCCGCGAGGCGAGTTCTGCGCACCGGACACCGTCCTGTCGTTCCGCTTCGGAGGTTCGTCGCCCGGCTTTCGGTGGGAAGGGTTCCGGCCGGGACTGGATGTAGCTTAGGTTAGCCTTACCTCACCCGCTAGCCCTCGGAGGGGTGCTCCATGCTGCTGTCCAGACCCTGCCGCGCACTGGCCGTGACCCTGTTCGCGGCCCTGCTCGCCGCCCTCGTCCCGGCCGCCGGCGCCCACGCGGAGAGCCGCCCGGTCCAGGGCGGCCGGCTGGACTGGGGCATCAAGTCCTCCTTCCAGAGCTACGTCACCGGGCCCATCGCGCAGGGCAGCTGGAACCTCACCGGCGGCGCCGCCACGGTCGGCGCCCAGTACCGCTTCCACTCCGCGCAGGGCTCGTACGACCCCGCCACCGGCGCCTTCGAGGCCGCCTTCGGCGGCGGCGTCCACTTCACCGGACACCGCAAGGCCGACGGGACGAACGAACTCGACCTCACCATCAGCCGGCCCCGGATCCGCGTCCAGGGCGGCGCCGGCACCCTCTACGCCGACATGGCGAGCAAGGCCAAGGGCAGCGGACGCGTGACCGTCAGCCCCCAGGTCCCGCTCGCCACCCTGAACCTCGGCGGGATCGACATGCGCGGCGCCGCCGGCCCCGTCTCGCTCGCCGGCGTCCCCGCCACGCTCACCGCCCAGGGCGCCACCGCCTTCGCCGGCTACTACCCGGCGGGCACCGCGCTCGACCCGATCAGTCTCACCGTGGACGTGACGACCACCCCGGCGGCGAAGTCGCCTTCCACCGCGCCGCGCACGACCACGCCGCGCACGACCACGCCGCGCACGACCGCGCCGGGCACGGCCGCCCCGAAGCCCGCGGCGACCGCCGCCTCCCCGCTGCGGACCGCCGCCGTCGACTGGGGCGTCCGCCGCACCTTCCGCGAGTACGTCACCGGCGCCATCGCGCAGGGCGGATGGACCCTCGCCGGCGGCGCCCAGGACGGCGGAGCCCTCTTCCGCTTCCCCTCCGGCACCGGCGACTACGACCCCGGCGCGGGCACCCTCGACGCCGCCTTCACCGGCAGCGTCCGCTTCACCGGCACCCACCTCGACCTCACCCTCGCCGAGGTCACCGTCACGGTGGCCGACGGCACCGGCACCCTCGCCGCCGACGTCACCAGCTCCGGGAAGACCGAGAAGAAGGTCCCCCTCGTCACCTTCGCCGCCGGGACCCTCGCGCCGAAGGACGGCCTCGCCGTCGTCACCGAGGCGCCCGCCACCCTCACCGAGGGCGGCGCCCGCGCCTTCGGCGGCATGTACAAGGCGGGCACCGCGATGGACCCGGTCTCCCTCGCCGTCTCCGTCGACCCCGCCGCCGCGCTCCCGGCCCTGCCCGACCTCGGCAGCGACCCCACCGCCGCGCCGTCCGCCACCTCCGCCGCGCCGCCGGCCCCCGCGGGCCCGTCGGCCTCCGCCGCGCCCGCGACCGCCGCCGCCTCCTCGGACTCCGGCACCCCCGCCGGTGTCTACGCCGGGATCGGCGCGGGCGTCCTGGCCGCCGCCGTCGCCGCGTACGCGCTCCTCCGCCGGCGCCGCACCGCACAGTCGGCCGCCACGGCCACCACGACCGCCACGACCGCCACGACCGCCACGACCGCCACGGCCGCCACGACCGGACAGGCGGAGCCGTCCGAGCGGCCCGACCCGTCCGAGGCCCCCAAGCCCACCGACTGACCCCCCCCAAGCCCACCGACTGCCCCCCAAGCCCACCGGCTGCCCCCCCGAGTCCCCCGCAAGTCCCCCCAAGTCCCCCGCACGGGCAGGCGCAAGACGCCCGTGCGGCGGCCCCCCACACTCTCGTGCACCCCCGCACACCCCCCGAACCCCCCGTTCCCGCCGAGGAGACCACCCGACATGGCCACCCGTATGCGCCGCTCCGTCACTCTGGCCGCCGCCGTCACCACGGCCGCCGCCCTGGGCGCCGGCGCCCTGACCCTCGCGCTCCCCGCGGCCGCCGCCGACACCCCGGCCCCGCCCCTGTCCCTCGTGGACGGCACCCTGGACTGGGGCATCAAGCAGTCCTTCCGCTCCTACCTCGCGCAGCCCTTCGCCAAGGGGAGGACGACGATGGAGGGCGGCGCGACCCAGGCGGCGGGCAACGGCGTCTTCACCTTCGTCGACGGCACCGGCACCTACGACACGACGAGCCACGCCACCGCCACCGCCTTCAAGGGCGGTGTCCACTTCGAGGCCCACGAGGGCGTCCTCGACATCCGCGTCTCGGACGTCCGGCTGAAGACCGCCGGCTCCGCCGCCCCGACCGGCGAGATCACCGCCGACGTCGTCACCAAGGAGAAGGACGGCTCCTTCACCACCCGCGACGACGTCTCCTTCGCCGCGCTCGACATGAGCGGCGTCCGGCCGGGCCAGGGCGCCGGCGGCGCCATGGTCTTCAAGGACATACCGGCCACGCTCACCAAGGACGGCGCCGCCGCCTTCGCCGGCTTCTACAAGGAGGGCGACGCCCTCGACACCGCCACCCTCACCGTGAAGGCCGGCTCCCGCCCGACCACCCCGCCCACCACGCCGCCGACCACGCCCCCGACGACCCCGCCGACCACGCCCCCGACCACCCCGGCCACCACCCCGCCGACCACCCCCGCCACGACGGCCCCGACCACCGGCGGCCCGAGCCCCACCACCTCCGCGCCCACCACGCCGGCCCCGACCGCCACCGCCCCGAGCCCGACCTCCACCGCGACCACGCCCTCCGAGGAGCCCGGCGTCGTCGCCGGCCGGCTCACCTGGGGCGTCCTGGAGCGCTGGCGCGTCTACGTCGACGAGCGCTGCGGCGGCACCGTCACCCCGGCCGCCGGCGCCACGAAGTCCGGCTCCGCGTACGCCTTCCAGGTCGACGGGGCCGAGCTCGACGCGGACGCCCGCACCCTCGCCGCGTCCTTCACCGGACGTCTCGACTTCGTCTGCGCCGCCCACGGCATCGACTGGCGGATCGGCGACGTGCGGATCACCGCGGACGGCACCACCGGCAGCCTCACCGCCGACGTCACCACCGCCTCCGGCACCAGGAACGACGTGCGCTTCGCCGCGCTCGACCTCGCGAAGGCCGACTGGACCCCGAAGGACGGCGTCGTCACCCTCGCCGCCCTCCCGGCGGAGCTGACCGCCGACGGTGCCGCCCTGTTCGCCGCCCCCGGCGGCGCGTCCTACTACGACGCGGGCCTCGCCCTCGACCCGGTGACCGTCTCCCTCGCGCTCGACGAGGACGCCACCCTCCCGCCCGCCACCGGCGGCACGACCGGCTCCACCGGCTCCAGCGGTGCGACCGGCGCGGGCACGGGCACGGCCGGCTCCACCGGAACGGGCACCACCGGCGCGGGCACGGTCGGCGGCGGCACGGTCGGCGGCGGCACGGTCGGCGGCGGGACCGCCGGCGGCTCCGGCGCCCTCGCCGCCACCGGCTCCTCGGCCCCGGCCGGCCTCCTGGCCGGCGCCGCCGCGCTCGTCGTCGCGGCCGGCGGGGCCGTCGTCGTCGCCGCCCGCCGCCGCACCGGCGGCGCCGAGGGCTGACCGGCCCGCACCACCCGAGGACCGCCACCCCCCAGGCAGGGCCGCACCCCGGAAACGGAGGCGCGGCCCTGCCGCATGCCCCTGGATGGTTCAATTCCGCCATGAACACGACTGTCACCGACGTCACGGAGATCGACGTCCTGCGGGTCTTCTGCGCGGGCGACGGCCGCCACGGCAACGCCCTCGGCGTCGTACGGGACGGGCGCACCCACCCCGACGAGGCGTCCCGGCAGGCCCTCGCCAAGGAGCTCGGCTACAGCGAGACCGTGTTCGTCGACGACCCCGAGCGCGGCGTCGTCGACATCTACACCCCGGGGCTGCGGCTCCCCTTCGCCGGGCACCCGCTCGTCGGCACCGCCTGGCTGCTCGACCTGGAGGTGATCTGCCCGCCCGCCGGCGAGGTCTGGGTGCGCGGCGACGGCGAGTTCACCTGGATCGAGGCGCGCGCCGAATGGGCGCCGCCGCGCACCCTGCGCCAGTACGGCTCCGCCGCCGAGGTGGACGCCCTGGAGGTGCCGCCGCCGGGCGAGTGGATCTACGCCTGGGCGTGGGAGGAGGAGGCCGCCGGACGGATCCGGGCGCGCGCCTTCCCCGGCCGAGGCGACGGCATCGACGAGGACGAGGCCACCGGCGCGGCGGCCCTGCTGCTCACCGCCGAGCTGGGCCGGGCCCTGAACATCACACAGGGCCGGGGTTCGCAGCTGCTCACTGCCCCCGGCCCTGACGGCATCGTGGAGTTGGGCGGACGGGTCCGCCTGGAGGGCACGCTCACGCGCTGAGCGTTCCCCGCGGGTCTCAGGCGCTGAGCGGGAACTCGCCGCCCAGCTCGCGGAAGACGGCGGTGTTGAAGGCGAAGGCCCGCTTGCACTCGTCGACGATCCGCTGCTTCTCCAGGTCGTCCGCGTTCACCCCGTCGAGGAGCTCGCGGTAGGCCCGCTTGAACGCGGCCGGGTTCCCGATCGCGTCGAAGACGTAGAACCGCACGCCGTCGCCCTTGCGGTCGAAGCCCCAGGTCCGCTCGGCCTTGTCCCGGATGATCTGACCGCCCGACAGGTCGCCCAGGTAGCGCGTGTAGTGGTGGGCCACGTAGCCGGCGGGCCACGCGCGGGCGCACTCGGCGACCCGCTCCGCGTACGCCTCGGTCGACGGCAGCGCCGAGACGCCGGAGCGCCACTCCGGGCCGCGCAGATGGGCGAGGTCCGCCTCCAGGGCGGCCGTGCGGAAGAGCTCGGGCTGTATGAACGGCCCGGCGACCGGGTCGTCTCGCAGCGCCTCCGCACCCTCCTCCAGGGCCTGGTACACGAACCAGAGCTGTTCCGTGTAGCGGGCGTAGGCGTCCACTCCCAGTCGTCCGCCGAGGAGGTCGCCCATGAAGGACGAGGTCTCCGCCTCCGTGTGCTGCTCGTGCGAGGCGGTGCGGATGAGGGTGGAGAAGGGCGTGTCCAAGGCGTGCCTCCGGGACCGATGGGGCGGGAACCAGTGACCCGATGATGCAAGGTTAGGCTTACCTAAGTCAACTGGTTCCCGACGACCTGTCGGTAAAGGGTGTACCCCCGAGGGGGCTCAGGGCAACGTCAGGATCTCCGCCCCGGTCGCGGTGACCACGAGAGTGTGCTCGAACTGGGCGGTCCGCTTGCGGTCCTTGGTCACCACGGTCCAGCCGTCGTCCCACATGTCGTACTCGTGCGTGCCGAGCGTCAGCATGGGCTCGATCGTGAAGGTCATGCCGGGCTGGATGACGGTGGTGTGGTGGGGCGAGTCGTAGTGCGGGACGATCAGGCCGGAGTGGAAGGACGAGTTGATGCCGTGCCCGGTGAAGTCGCGCACGACGCCGTAGCCGAAGCGCTTGGCGTACGACTCGATGACCCGGCCGACGATGTTGATCTGCCGGCCCGGCTTCACGGCCTTGATCGCGCGGTTCAGCGACTCCCGGGTGCGCTCCACGAGCAGCCGCGACTCCTCGTCGACGTCCCCGCACAGATAGGTGGCGTTGTTGTCGCCGTGGACGCCGCCGATGTACGCCGTGACGTCCAGGTTCACGATGTCGCCGTCGCGGAGCACCGTGGAGTCCGGGATGCCGTGGCAGATGACCTCGTTGACCGAGGCGCAGAGCGACTTGGGGAACCCCCGGTAGCCGAGGGTCGAGGGGTAGGCGCCGTGGTCGCACATGTACGCGTGTGCGACCCGGTCGAGCTCGTCGGTGGTGACACCCGGGGCGATGTGCTTGGCGGCCTCCTCCATCGCCTGCGCGGCGATGCGGCCGGCGATCCGCATCCGTTCGATCGTGTCGGAATCCTGCACCTCGGGCCCCGTGTACGGGGTGGGGGCGGGCTTCCCGACGTATTCGGGACGGCGGATCGAGCCCGGGACGGAGCGGGCGGGGGAGAGCTCCCCCGGAACGAGAAGCGACTGGCCAGACATGCCAGCGAGTCTAACGACCGCGTCTGGGGCAGCATGGTCCCGAAGGAAGGAGCCGACGACCATGGCCCTGTTCAAGAAGCGCACGGCCGGAAAGCCGGGCGAGTGGTACTACTGCCTGGAACACAAGAAGGTCGAGGAAGGGCCCGAATGCCCGGCGAAGAACCGATTCGGCCCCTACGCCACCCGTGAGGAGGCGGCCCACGCCCTGGAGACCGCCCGCGAGCGCAACCTGGAGTGGGAGACCGACCCGCGCTGGCACGACACGCCCCGCCCGGACGAGAACCAGGACTGACGGCCGCGGGCGGCCGGGACCGGGTCAGCCGGTCCCGGCCGCCGCCGTCGCCTCCTGCTGGGCCTTGCGGAGCAGCGCGTCCTCGTCCGTGGCCGCGTCGTAGCGCAGCAGCTTCGGCAGCGCCAGACAGAGCAGGCCCACGGAGGCCACGCAGGCCACGCCGCCCGCCCACACCGCGGAACGGGTGCCGGTCCAGCCCGCCATCACGCCCGCCCGCACCTGGCCGAGCTGCGGACCCACGCTGTACGACAGCACCTCGATGCCCGCGAGCCGGCCGCGCAGCTCCTCCGGGATCGTCTGGTTCCAGATCGTCGACCGGCCGAGCCCGCTCAGCATGTCGCCGGCGCCCGCGAACGCCAGGCACAGCAGCACCAGCCACACGTTCCCGAACCAGCCCGCGCCCGCGATCGCCAGACCCCAGCCCGCCGCGCCGCCCGCCACGAGCAGCCCGTGCCGCCGCACCCTCGACGTCCAGCCGCTGGTCAGCCCCAGCACCAGCGAGCCGATCGAGCCGGCCGCGTACATCAGGCCCAGCGCCCAGGGCGCGTCCAGGTCGTCCGCGAGGAACGGGAAGATCGCGTTCGGGAAGGCGAAGAACATCGCCGCCAGGTCGATCGCGTACGTGCCGAGCAGCACCGGCCGCGACCAGGCGTACCGCGCGCCCTCCGCGATCGACCGCAGCGACGGCTTCTCCGCGTCGTGCGCGGGCGGCGCGGGGGAGAGGCGCCGGCACATCAGCACCGACGCCGCGAACCCCGCCAGCGTCACCGCGTACGCCGGGGCGTGCCCCGCGTAGGCCACCACCAGACCCGCCAGCGACGGACCCGCGATCGCGCCCAGCTGCCAGCGCAGCGAGTTCAGGGCCGCCGCCGCGGTCTGCTGCGCGTGCGGCACGATCCGCGCCATCAGCGAGTCCAGCGCCGGGCGCTGGAGCCCCGCCAGCGCGGAGACACCCGCGGCGACCACGTACAGCGGCCACAGCAGCGGCTCGTCGAGCAGCGAGTTCAGGAGCAGCAGCAGCGCGAGCAGCCCCAGGCCCGCCTCCGTGCCGATGATCACCCGCCGCCGGTCCACCGCGTCCGCCAGCGCCCCGCCGTACAGGCCGAACACCACCAGCGGCACCAGCTCCACCGCGCCCATCGCGCCCACGGCGAGCGGCGAGTCCGTCAGCTCCTTGATCTGCAGCGGCAGCGCGACCATCGCCATCGCGCTCGCGAAGAAGGTGACGAGCCCCTGGCCCCACAGCAGGCGGAAGTCCCGTGAGGACCGCCAGGGCGCGGTGTCGGGAAGCACGGCGGCGAGCCGGGCGCGGAGCGTGGGCGGAGCGGAGGAGGACACGAGGAGCCATGTTCCGTCCGCCGATCGCCTCGGGCAACCGAATTCGGCTTCACCAGCGGGTGGGCGGCGGAGCGGTCAGACGGTCGGCGAGGAGGGTCAGCCGGTCGCGGAGGCGGCGGCCCCGGGGAGACGGCAGCACGTTCTCGCCAGCCGCCGCGCTGACCAGGTGCTGGACCGTGTCGAGGTCCACCCCCGACCCCTCCGCGACCGTGAGCGTCTCGTGCGCCAGCCCCCGCACCTCCGTGTCCCCGCCGTCCAGCGACAGCACCGTCGCCCCGGCCCGCCGCGCGTCGTGCACCCGCTGGAGCAGCCCCGCCTCCGGCCGCTCCGGCGCCACGACGAGCAGCGTCGCGCCCCGGCCCGCCGCCTCCAGCCGGCCCAGGCCGACCGCCAGGTGCGCCGGGTCGCCGGGCCGCGCCCGGTGCCGGACCAGTGTGGGCGCCAGCTCCGGCAGCCCGGACCAGGCCGCCTCGTCCACCAGGTGGGCCGCCAGGTGCCAGGGCTCGTACGCCTCCGTGCCGACGAGCAGCAGCCCGCCCCGCTGCGGCACCACCGAGGCCCGCAGCGCCCCGGCGAAGCGGCGGGCGGCCGCCGGCCACTCCGTCCCGGCGAGCACTTCCCGCAGCAGCGCGACCCGTACGGCATCCATGGCGCCGCATCCTGCCCCAGCGGAAGCCCGCGCGCCGCCGGTTGTCCCCGATCCACCCGAACGGGGACCGAACCGGTGGGTAGGGTCGCCCCATGACTTCCTCGACTCCCCCCCGTCCCCCCAAGGACCCCTGGGACCTCCCCGACGTCTCCGGCCTCGTCGTCGGCGTCCTCGGCGGCACCGGCGACCAGGGCCGCGGCCTCGCCTACCGCCTCGCCGCCGCCGGCCAGAAGGTGATCATCGGCTCCCGCGCCGCCGACCGCGCCGAGGCCGTCGCCGCCGAGATCGGCCACGGCGTCGAGGGCGCCGACAACGCCGAGTGCGCCCGCCGCAGCGACGTCGTCATCGTCGCCGTGCCCTGGGACGGCCACGCCAAGACCCTGGAATCGCTCCGTGAGGAGCTCGCCGGCAAGCTCGTCGTCGACTGCGTCAACCCGCTCGGCTTCGACAAGAAGGGCGCCTACGCCCTCAAGCCCGAGGAGGGCTCCGCCGCCGAGCAGGCCGCCGCCCTGCTTCCGGACTCCCGCGTCGCCGCCGCCTTCCACCACCTGTCCGCCGTCCTCCTCAAGGACACCTCGATCGCCGAGATCGACACCGACGTGATGGTCCTCGGCGAGGAGCGCGCCGACGTCGAGATCGTCCAGGCGCTGGCCGGCCGCATCCCCGGCATGCGCGGCGTCTTCGCCGGCCGGCTGCGCAACGCCCACCAGGTCGAGTCGCTGGTCGCCAACCTGATCTCGGTGAACCGCCGCTACAAGGCCCACGCGGGCCTGCGCGTCACCGACGTCTGAGCCTCCGCCGCCCCGCCCGCCGCGCCCGGGGGCGGAGCCGGAGAACGGACGCTTCGGGGCATGGGGGACACTGGTCGGGCACCGTCAGCCGTACCCGACAGGAGCCGACCCCCATGCCCCGTCTCGCCCTCTACGCCCTCGCGGTCTGTGCCCTGGCCGTCGCCGCGGCCGTGATCTCCTTCGTCAACGGCAGCTTCATCGGCATCGTCTGGGTCCTCCTCGCCGGCCTCTCCTCCAACATGGCCTGGTACTACGTCCGCCGCGCGAAGGCCGAGAAGGCCGCCGAGGCCGAGGCCGCGATCGGCTAGAGCGGGCAGTACTCCGGCGTGCCCTGCCAGAAGCGGAACAGCTCCGCGCCGCAGTAACGGGTCAGGTCGTCGACGCCCAGCGACCGCATCAGCGCGTCGACCGTGTCGAAGAAGGCGGCGTTGACCGCCGGCACGAAGAGCAGGCCGATCACGACGAAGAAGCCGTACGGCGCGTACGGCGCGATCCGCCGCTTGACCCCGTACGACAGCCAGGGCTCGACGATCCCGTACCCGTCGAGGCCCGGCACCGGCAGCAGGTTCAGCAGCGTGGCCGTGACCTGGAGGAACGCCAGGAACGCCAGCGCGTACCGGAAGGCGGCCGGCACCCCGTCGAGCATGCCCAGCCAGAACGGGGCCGTGCACACCACCGCGAACAGCAGGTTCGCCAGCGGGCCCGCCGCCGAGATCAGGCTGTGCCTCCAGCGGCCCCGGATCCGGTCGCGCTCGATGAAGACCGCGCCGCCCGGCAGACCGATCCCGCCCATGATCACGAAGAGCACCGGCAGGATCACGCTCAGGACGGCATGGGTGTACGCGAACGGGTTCAGGGTCAGATAGCCCCGGGCCCCCACCGTGATGTCCCCGCTGTGGAGGGCCGTGCGGGCGTGCGCGTACTCGTGCAGACAGAGCGAGACGATCCACGCCGAGACGACGAAGAGGAAGACCGCCACCCCGGGCAGGGCCGCGAAGTCCGCCCACACCGCCCAGCCGGTGACCGCCATGACGGCGAGGACCGCCAGGAAGACGGGACTGATCCGGCGCTCCTGGCGGCGGACGGCTGCCGAACTCATCACGGACTCCCCGGGGCGTGCCCGCGCCCGGTGCGCGGCCGGGGGCCGGCCGCCGCCCACGGGCACGGTGCGGACTGTGTGCGGGAGAACGTACCGCTCCGGCCCCGGGTTCCCCCGCCTCCTCGCGCGCCCGGGGTCTTCACGGAGAATGGGGGCGTGCGCTACTGCCTCCTGGGACCGACCCGTGTGCTGACCGCCGACGGCGACGAGCTGCCCGTCGGCGGCCCCCGTGTCCGCGCCCTGCTCACCACCCTCGCCCTGCGACCCGGGCGGGCGCTGCCCGTCTCCGCGCTCGTCGACGAGGTCTGGTACGGCGGCGAACCGCCCGCCGACGCCGTCGCCGCCCTCCAGGCCCTGGTCGGACGGCTGCGGAAGGCACTCGGGCGGGACCGGGTCCAGTCCGCCGAGGGCGGCGGCTACCGGCTCGGCGCGGTCCGCGAGGACGTCGATCTGTTCCGCTTCGAGCGGCTGGCCGCCGACGGCTCCGCGGCGCTCGCGGCCGGGGACGCCGGGCGGGCGGCGGCGCTCCTCGACGAGGCCCTGGGGCTGTGGCGCGGTCCCGTCCTGGCCGACCTGCCCGACCGGCACGCCGAGGCCGCCCGCTGGGAGGCCCGCCGCCTCGACGCCCGCCGCGGCCGCCTCGACGCGGCCCTCGCCCTCGGCCGGGCCGCCGACGCCCTGCCCGAGCTCACCGCCCTCTGCGCCGGCCGGCCGCTCGACGAGCCCCTCCAGGTGCTGCGGATCCGGGCGCTGCGGGACACGGGCCGGGCCGCGGAGGCGCTGGCCGCGTACGAGGAGGTCCGCCGGACCCTCGCCGGCCGCCTCGGCACCGACCCGGGCCCCGCCCTCCGGGCCCTGCACGAGGGCCTGCTCGCCCCGCCGGCGGAGCCCGTACGCCCGCCCGCCCCCGCCCCGGCGGCGGACAGCGCGCCCGCCGCACCCGTCCCGGCCCCGGCACCCGCCCCGGCACCGGCATCCGCCCCGGCCCCGGCACCCGTCCCGGCACCGGTCCCGGCTCCCGTCCCCGTGCCGGCCCCCGTGCCCGGCAATCTGCGGGCCCGGCTCACCTCCTTCGTCGGGCGCGACGAGGAGATCGCCGCCCTCCGCCAGGACCTGGACACCGCCCGGCTGGTGACCCTGCTCGGGCCCGGCGGCGCCGGCAAGACCCGGCTCTCCCAGGAGGCGGCCGAGCGGGTCGCCGGCGCCTGGCCCGACGGCGTCTGGGTCGCCGAACTCGCCCCCGTCCGCGACCCGGAGACCGTCCCCGAGGCCGTCCTCACCGCCCTCGGCGCCCGCGAGACCGTGCTCCGCGGCGCCGGCGCGGAGGAACTGCGCACCGGCGGGGATCCGTTGTCGCGTCTCGTCGAGCATTGTGCGGGGCGGCGGATGCTGTTGTTGCTGGACAACTGTGAGCATGTGGTGGGTGCGGCGG
>NZ_JBHVRX010000040.1:0-64848 GCF_042885515.1 Streptomyces sp. NPDC058052
GCGGGGTGCGGCCGCCCTCCCCGGCCCGGGCGCCGGGCGCGGGGCCGCCGCGGCCGGGGCGGCCCCGGCGGCGCCGGGGGGGCGGGCGGGCGCCCCCCGGGCCCGCCCACGCCGACGCCCTCAGGCCGTCGTCCCCGCCCCGTCCAGCTCCGCGCGCATCAAGGCGCGCAGGTCCAGCGTGGCCACCAGGCGCTGGAACGCCTCGGACCAGTAGGCGCCCGCGCCCGGCGAGGTGTCCTCGGCGTCCGGCACCGTCGCCGCCAGCGACTCCAGATGGCGCGCCGCCGCGGGGGAGAGGCAGCGCTCCGCCAGCCCCATCACGCCGCTGAAGCTCCACGGGTAGCTGCCCGCGTCCCGCGCGATGTCCAGGGCGTCGATCACCGCCTCGCCCAGCGGATCCGCCCACGGCACCGCGCAGACCCCGAGCAGCTGGAACGCCTCCGACAGGCCGTGCGCCGCCACGAAGGCCGCCACCCACCCGGCCCGTTCCGCCGGATCGAGCGTCGCCAGCAGCTGGGCCCGCTCGGCCAGCGACGAGGTGCCGGGGCCCGTGGCCGGCGGGGTCGAGGGGGCGCCCAGCAGCGCCCGCGACCAGAGCGCGTCCCGCTGCCGCACCGCCGCCCGGCACCAGGCCGCGTGCAGCTCCGCCTGCCAGTCGTCGGCGACCGGCAGCGCCACGATCTCCTCCGGCGGCCGCCCGCCGAACCGGGCCGGCCAGCAGGACAGCGGCGCCGCCTCCACCAGCTGCCCCAGCCACCAGGACCGCTCGCCCCGGCCCGACGGGGGCACCGCGGTCACGCCGTCCCGCCGCATCTCCTCGTCGCACTCGTGCGGCGCCTCCACGACGACCGTCGGCACCGCCGCCGTCCGGTCCAGGCCCACACAGGTGACCGCCCGGCCCGCCATGCGGCCCGCGAGCGCCGAGCCGGGCAGCGCGGAGAGCAGCTCGGCGGCGGTCGCCCGGACGTTGCGGCTGCGGTCGGAGAGCGCCGCCTCCAGGAACTCCTCGTCCGCCGCCGACAGCCCCGCCCGCAGCGAGTCCAGGAACATCAGCCGGTCCTCGGCCCGCTCCCCGGACCAGCTCCCCGCGAGCAGCGCCCGCCCGGCCGCCGGGTCCTTCGCCCGCACGGCGCCGAGCAGCGCGACCCGCTCCGCGAACAGCCCCTCCTCCCACAGCTCCCGCACCGCCGCGGCGTCCCCGAGGTCCCCCGGGCCCGGCAGCGGGCCGCCCGCGCCGCCGGCCCGCAGCGCGAACCGCCAGTCCGGGTTGAGCCCGGCCAGCCACCGCCCGCGCGGCCCGGCGAGGGCCAGCGCCCGCGGCCGCAGATCCGTCCGGGCCCTGGCCGCGTCGAGCAGCGCCGGCAGCGCGGAGGGCGGTGCCTTGAACCCGCGCTCCCCGGCCAGCGCCAGCCACTGCGGCAGCAGCTCGGCGAGGTCCGGCGCGGGGCCCCTGCGGCCGCCCGCCGGGGCGGGCGCGGCCCGTCCGGCCAGCAGCCCTTCGAGCCGCCGCCGGGCCGCCTCGGGCAGCGGGGGCCGGGGGTCGTCCGGAGCCGGCGCGGGCGGCCCCGCGGCCGGTCCGGGCCGCAGCCCCGCCCGCCGCCGCAGCGTCCGCCGCGCGGCGGCGTCCAGCAGCTCTCCGGCGGCCCCGGCGCCCCGCGCCCCCGCGGGCGGTCTCCGGTCGGTGCCGAGCAGCGCCGACGTCACCAGCGCCTCCCAGCCGGGGTCGCCGGACGCCCCGCCGGGCGCGGGCTCCGGCGCGGCGGCCGGGCGGATCTCGGTCTGCGGGTCGGGCGTCGGCACGGGCACTCCTCGGGCACGGTCTCGTCCGCGGGCGCGGGCATCGGGCGGGCGGGGGCTGCGGCGGGCGGTCACAGGAGCGGGACCGTTTCCGACGGGTCGTCCGGGGACCAGGCGGACAGCGGGGTGAAACCGCGGTGGCCGCACTCCCCGAAGACCGTCACGGGCCCGCCGCCCGACAGGGCCAGCAGCCGCCACAGGCCGGGACGCGACCGGTCGCCGCCGGTCAGTGGCAGCGCCTCGCCCCCGTCCGCGTCGGCGAGCTGCCAGCCGTACTCCGCCCGCGCGGGCACGACCCGGGCGAGCGTCACCGGCCAGGAGTCCAGCCACGGGTCCTCCCGCAGCGCCCGCCCGTACGCGTCCAGCGCCGCACCCACCGGGCCGCCCGGCGGCGGCGCGGCGGGCCCGGCGACCGGGAGCAGCCGCGCGCCGGGATCCGCGCGGAGCTGCCCGGAACCCGTGTGCGGGGTCAGCTCGCCGTCCACCACCGCCCCGACCGGCAGCGCGAGCGCGGGCGCGCGGCCCGCCGCCCCGAAGGAGAGCAGCAGGGCCGTACGGCCGCTCTCCGCGCCGTACAGCCAGAAGCGGCGGGTCGTCAGCCGGCCGTCCCCGGTGTCGTACCCGGCGAGGACCAGCCACCGGTCCCGCACCGCCGCGCCGCCCGGCACCGAGGGCAGGCCGACCCGGGTCCGCACCGTCGCCGCCAGCGGGGCGGGCAGCCGGTCGGCGGCCAGCCACGCGCGGTCCAGGAGGTGGGTGAGCGCGCACTCCTCCAGGAGCCGCACCGGCCAGTCCGGGCCCGAGCCCGGCAGGGCGCCCAGCTCACGGACCCGGGCCGCCAGCCCCGGCGCCTGCGCGTCCACCATGCGGGCCGCGGTCTCCTCCCACAGGCCGTACCCCCGCTGCCCGGCCGCGGCGAGCCCGCCGCGCACCAGGTCGGCGAGCCGCCGCTCCAGCTCTTCCGCGCCCGCCGTCACCCGGGCCGCCCGCCGCTCCGCCCGCCGGCGGGCGGCCTCCGGGTCGGCCGGCGTCCCCTCCGCCTTCCGTGCGGCACCCTCGGTCCGGGCCCGCCGGGCCGCGAGCCAGCGCGCGGCCCAGTCCGGCGGCTCGGCCCCGTCCGGCACGGCCGAGGCGTCCGCCGCCCACAGCAGCAGCAGTCCGAGCGCGTGCTCGCACGGGGACGTGCGGCTCGGACAGGTGCACGAGCAGGCCGGCCCGGCCGGGTCCACGACCGTCCGGTACGGCGCCCGGCCGCTGCCCTCGCACTGCCCCCAGACGACCCCCTCGCCGCCGCCCGCGCCGCTCCACGGCCCGGCCGCGCCGAGCCTGCTCCCCGCTCTGCGCGACGCCTCGTCAGGAGCCAGTGCCAGCACCTGCTCAGCCGTCCAGCGCACCCCCATGGCATTCATGTACTTGACGGTATTCTCCGCCACTGACAACGCAGTTGACCTGCACAAATGCCACCGGTGGCCGCCCCGGCGACGCGTCTGTTTTACCGGTCCTTTACGGTGCTCTGCGAGGTCGCTCGAACCAGCGTGCGACCTTACGTCCGCACCACCGTGCAGGGGGAGTACCACCATGAACCGCACCGTCCGCACCGCCGTCTCGGCCCTCGCCGTCACCGGCCTCGCGTTCGGGCTCGGCGCCTGTTCCGCCGCGGCCGACAAGGCCGCCGACGAGGTCGACAAGGCCGTCGCCGAGAGCTACGAGGTGACCTACGAGGTCACCGGCACCGATCTGCTGTCCATCGACTACCACGCCGGCGACGGCAGCGCGATGCAGCCGCAGGTCGAGACGGAGAAGAAGCCCACCGCGCCGTGGACCAAGACCGTGAAGCTGCACGGCATCATGCCGCCCGCCGTCATGCCGGTCTCCACCAAGCCCGCCGACCTCGTCTGCAAGGTCGTCTACCAGGGCAAGGTCATCAAGGAGGCCAAGGGAGAGCAGGCCATGGCCGGCGGCTGCGTCGCCGCTTCCCCGGTCTTCAACTGACCTTCACCGCCCCGCCCTTCGGGCCCCCGCGCCCGCCCCGACCGCGGCGACAGCCGATTGTCAGTGGCGTGGTGCACCGTGGATCGCACAACAGGTCGAACGATCTGGAGGGGGATCCATGACCGTGCCCGAAACCATCCCGCAGCCCGGCGCCGGTGCCGTGACGGACACCGGCCCTGGCCGGCCGCGGCCCGCCGCCGAGGCCCTCCGGCCCCACGCCGAGGCCCTCCGGCCCCACGCCGAGGACGCCTTCGCCCACGAGCTCGCCGCGCTCGCCGCCGCCGACGACCGCCCCCGGCCCGCCCGCTGGCGCCTCTCGCCCTGGGCCGTCGCCACCTACCTCCTCGGCGGCACGCTCCCCGACGGCACCGTGATCACACCCAAGTACGTCGGCCCCCGCCGCATCGTCGAGGTCGCCGTCACCACGCTCGCCACCGACCGGGCCCTGCTGCTCCTCGGCGTCCCCGGCACCGCCAAGACCTGGGTCTCCGAGCACCTCGCGGCCGCCGTCAGCGGCGACTCCACCCTCCTCGTCCAGGGCACCGCCGGCACCCCCGAGGAGGCCATCCGGTACGGGTGGAACTACGCGCGGCTGCTCGCCGAGGGCCCCAGCCGCGCCGCGCTCGTCCCCAGCCCCGTGATGCGGGCCATGGACCGGGGCATGACCGCCCGCGTCGAGGAGCTCACCCGCATCCCCGCCGACGTGCAGGACACGCTCATCACGATCCTGTCCGAGAAGACCCTGCCCGTCCCCGAACTCGGCGAGGAGGTCCAGGCGGTCCCCGGCTTCAACCTGATCGCCACCGCCAACGACCGCGACCGCGGCGTCAACGACCTCTCCAGCGCGCTCCGCCGCCGCTTCAACACCGTGGTGCTGCCGCTGCCCGCCACCCCCGAGGACGAGGTGGACATCGTCGCCCGCCGCGTCGAACAGCTCGGCCGCTCCCTCGAACTGCCCGCCCTGCCCGAGGGCGTCGAGGAGATCCGGCGGGTCGTCACCGTCTTCCGCGAACTGCGCGACGGCGTCACCGCCGACGGCCGCACCCGGCTCAAGTCCCCCTCGGGCACGCTCTCCACCGCCGAGGCCATCTCCGTCGTCACCGGCGGACTCGCGCTCGCCGCCCACTTCGGCGACGGCGTGCTGCGCCCCTCCGACGTCGCCGCCGGCCTCCTCGGCGCCGTCGTCCGCGACCCGGCCGCCGACCGCGTCGTCTGGCAGGAGTACCTGGAGACCGTGGTCAGGGAGCGGGACGGCTGGAAGGACTTCTACCGCGCCTGCCGCGAGGTGAGCGCATGACGGCCCTCGCCACGGCACCCGCCGCGGCGCACCGCCGCGAGCGGCCGCCCGGGCCCCTGCTGCTCGGGGTGCGGCACCACGGGCCCGGCTCCGCGCGCGGGGTGCTCGCCGCCCTGGACGCGGCCCGGCCCGCCGCCGTCCTGATCGAAGGACCCGCCGAGGCCGACGCGCTCGTCGCCCTCGCCGCCGACCCGGCGACGCGGCCGCCCGTCGCCCTCCTCGCCCACGCCGCCGACGACCCCGGCCGCGCCGCCTTCTGGCCCTTCGCCGCCTTCTCGCCCGAGTGGACCGCCGTCCGCTGGGCCCTCGACCGGGACGTCCCCGTCCGGTTCGTCGACCTCCCCGCCGCCCACACCCTCGCCGCGTCCGACCCCACCTGGGACGACAGCGAGGAGGCCGACGGCGCCGGCCGGATCGACCCCCTCGCCGAACTCGCCCGGGCCGCCGGACACGAGGACCCCGAGCAGTGGTGGGAGGACGTCGTCGAACTCCGCGGCGACACCGACCCCCTCGCCCCCTTCGACGCCCTCGCCGACGCCATGACCGCCCTCCGCGAGCGGTACGGCCACGGAGGACACCCGCGCGACCTCGTCCGCGAGGCCCACATGCGACTGCGGCTGCGCGCCGCCCGCAAGGAGTTCGGGGACGACGTCGCCGTCGTCTGCGGCGCCTGGCACGTCCCCGCCCTCGCCCGGCGGACCACCGTCGCCGCCGACCGCGCCCTCCTCAAGGGCCTGCCCAAGGTCAAGGCCGAACTGACCTGGGTCCCCTGGACCCACCGCAGGCTCGCCCGCCGCTCCGGGTACGGCGCCGGGATCGAGTCCCCCGGCTGGTACGGGCACCTCTTCGCCGCCCCCGACCGGCCCGTCGAGCGCTGGATGACCAAGGTCGCCGGACTGCTCCGCGAGGCCGACCACCCCGTCTCCTCCGCCCACGTCATCGAGGCCGTCCGCCTCGCGGAGGCCCTCGCCGCCCTGCGCGGCCGGCCCCGTCCCGGCCTCGGCGAGACCACCGACGCCGTCCGGGCCGTCCTCTGCGAGGGCTCCGACGTGCCGCTCGCCCTCGTCCGGGACCGGCTCGTCGTCGGCGACGTCCTCGGCGAGGTCCCGGCCGCCGCCCCCGCCGTCCCGCTCCAGCGCGACCTGAACCGCCTCCAGCGCTCCCTCCGCCTCAAGCCGGAGGCCGCGGAGCGCGAGCTCGACCTCGACCTGCGCGGGGAGACCGACGCCGCCCGCAGCCGGCTCCTGCACCGGCTCCGGCTCCTCGGCGTCGACTGGGGCGAGCCCGCCGCGGGCCGCGCCGGCACCGGCACCTTCCGCGAGTCCTGGCGGCTGCGCTGGCAGCCAGAGCTGCACGTCCGGGTCGCCGAGGCCGGCGTCTGGGGCACCACCGTCGAGGCCGCCGCCACCGCCCGGGCCGCGTCCCGGGCCCTCGCCGCCGGCACCCTCGGCGAGATCACCGCCCTCGCCGAGCGGTGCCTGCTCGCCGGCCTCGGCGACGCCCTGCCCGCCGTCCTCGGCGCCCTCGCCGACCGGGCCGCGCTCGACACCGACGTGGCCCACCTCGCCGACGCGCTCCCCGCCCTGGCCCGCTCCCTGCGCTACGGAGACGTGCGCGGCACCGACACCGCCGCCCTCGCCGGCGTCGCCGCCGGGCTCGCCGAGCGGATCTGCGTCGGCCTCCCGCCCGCCTGCGTCCACCTGGACGCCGACGCCGCCGCGCAGATGCGCGACCGCCTGGACGCCGTCCACACCGCGATCGCCCTCCTCGCTGATCCCGGTCCCGGCCCCGGTCCCGGCCCCGGTCCCGAACCCGATCCCGATCCCGATCCCGATCCCGAAGCCGATCCCGAAGCCGAACCCGATCCCGCCGGCGCCGCCGGGCCCGGCTCCCTCGCCTCGCGGTGGACCGGAGTGCTGCGGCGGCTCGCCGGGGCGGAGCGCGTGCCCGGCGTCGTCCGCGGGCGGGCGGCGCGGACGCTCCTCGACGAAGGCGGTCTCGGCGACGAGGAGACCGCCCGCCTCATGGGGCTCGCCCTCTCGCCCGGCACCCCGCCCGCCGACGCCGCCGCCTGGATCGACGGCTTCGTCGGCGGCTCCGGCGGCGGGCTGCTTCTCGTCCACGACGAGCGGCTCCTCGCCCTCCTCGACGCCTGGCTCGCCGGCGTCCCCGCCGAGGCGTTCACCGACGTCCTGCCGCTGCTGCGGCGCACCTTCGGCGGGTACGAGCCCGGGGTGCGCCGCACCCTCGGCGAGCTCGTCGCCCGCGGGCCCGGGGCCGGCGCCCCGGGCACCGCCGCCCTCGTCCCCGGCTTCGCCGCCGACCCCGACGCGGAGCGGGCCGACGGAGTCCTGCCCCTCCTCCACCTCGTCCTCGGCACGGAGGCACCCGCATGAGCAGCAGCCCGGTCACCGCCACCGTCCCCGCCCCCGCCACCGTCCCCGCCGCCGACGAGCGGCTCCGCCGCTGGCGCCTCGTCCTCGGCGGCGCCGCGGCCGAGGGCACCGGCCGCGGCCTGTCCGGGGCGGACGCCGCCATGGACGCCGCCCTCGCCGCCCTCTACGACAGCCGGGACGGCAGGGAGGCCCGGGAAGGCGGTGGTGAGCGCGGGGGCGGGCTCGGCGGCTCCGCGCCCTCCGTCGCCCGCTGGCTCGGCGACATCCGCACCTACTTCCCCAGCTCCGTCGTGCAGGTCGTGCAGCGCGACGCCATCGAGCGCCTCGGTCTCGCCGAGCTCCTCCTGGAGCCGGAGATGCTGGAGGCCGTCGAGCCCGACGTGCACCTCGTCGGCACCCTGCTGTCGCTGAACAAGGCGCTCCCGGAGACCACCCGGGAGACCGCCCGGGCCGTCGTCCGCAAGGTCGTGGCCGATCTGGAGGCCCGGCTCGCGGCCCGTACCCGGGCGACCGTCACCGGCGCCCTGGACCGCTCCGCCCGGATCGACCGCCCCCGCCACCGGGACATCGACTGGAACCGCACCCTGCGGGCCAACCTCGGGAACTATCTGCCCGAGCACCGCACGGTCGTCCCCGAGCGGCTCGTCGGCCACGGCCGCGCCTCCCGCGCGGTCCGCAAGGAGGTCGTGCTCTGCGTCGACCAGTCCGGGTCGATGGCCGCCTCCGTCGTCCACGCCTCCGTCTTCGGCGCCGTCCTCGCCTCCCTCCGGGCCGTCGCCACCCGGCTCGTCGTCTTCGACACCTCCGTCGTGGACCTCACGGACGCGCTCGACGACCCCGTCGACGTCCTCTTCGGCACCCGGCTCGGCGGCGGCACCGACATCAACCGCGCCCTCGCCTACTGCCAGTCGAGGATCGGTCGCCCCGCCGACACCGTCGTCGTCCTGATCAGCGACCTGTACGAGGGCGGGATCCGCGACGAGATGGTGAAGCGGGTCGCCGCGATGAAGGCGTCCGGGGTGCAGTTCGTCGCCCTCCTCGCCCTCTCCGACGAGGGCGCCCCGGCCTACGACCGCGACCACGCCGCCGCGCTCGCCGCGCTCGGCGTCCCCGCCTTCGCCTGCACCCCCGACCTCTTCCCGGAGGTGATGGCCGCGGCCCTGGAGAAGCGGCCGCTGCCGATCCCCGACACCGCCTGAGCCGCGGCGGCCCGGCCGTGCGGAATCCGTCGTCGCCCCGCCACCCGGACGGGCGTCCGCGGGCCCACTGAGGCCCATATCACACTCGGCGCCACGCGCCCCTCACCCGCCGCGCCGGCGTGGCGTGAGGGGCGCAAACCCCGCTCCCCGCCTGCCCGGTGGGCCCGGGGCGGGGGTGGGGGTCCGCCCACGGACAGCCCCGTCACCCCTACGTTCTGTGACCCGTATCACCGCTCGGTTGTGATCTGCGATTTAGGGACCCACGGCCCACGGGGATAACCTGCGAGACGGACATGCCGCGTCCACGGACACCGTGTACGCCTCCCTAGTGACAGCGCAGTCACGTTGCCCTCCGCGGCACGCCCACGCAGACAACGAACCGCGATCATCTAGAAAAGGGACGCGCGTGGACCTGTTCGAGTACCAGGCGAGGGACCTCTTCGCCAAGCACGGTGTACCGGTGCTGGCCGGTGAAGTCATCGACACGCCTGAGGCGGCGCGCGAGGCCACCGAGCGTCTTGGCGGCAAGTCGGTCGTCAAGGCCCAGGTGAAGGTCGGCGGCCGCGGCAAGGCCGGCGGCGTCAAGCTGGCCGCGAACCCGGACGAGGCCGTCGCCCGCGCGACGGACATCCTGGGCATGGACATCAAGGGCCACACGGTCCACAAGGTGATGATCGCCGAGCTGTCCCCGGAGATCGAGGCCGAGTACTACGTCTCGTACCTCCTCGACCGCACCAACCGCACCTTCCTGGCCATGGCCTCGGTGCAGGGCGGCATGGACATCGAGGAGGTCGCGGAGAAGACCCCCGAGGCCCTCGCGAAGGTCCCGGTCAACGCCAACGACGGCGTCACCCTGGAGAAGGCCCGCGAGATCGTCGCCCAGGCGAAGTTCCCGGCCGAGGTCGCCGAGGGCGTCGCCGAGGTCCTGGTCACCCTGTGGGACACCTTCGTCGCCGAGGACGCCCTCCTCGTCGAGGTCAACCCGCTGGTGAAGACCAAGGACGGCCGCATCCTGGCCCTCGACGGCAAGGTCTCGCTCGACGAGAACGCCGACTTCCGCCAGCCGGAGCACGAGGCCCTGGAGGACAAGGCCGCGGCCAACCCGCTGGAGGCCGCCGCCAAGGCCAAGGGCCTCAACTACGTCAAGCTCGACGGCGAGGTCGGCATCATCGGCAACGGCGCCGGCCTGGTCATGTCGACCCTGGACGTCGTCGCGTACGCCGGTGAGAACCACGGCGGCGTGAAGCCGGCCAACTTCCTCGACATCGGCGGCGGCGCCTCCGCCGAGGTCATGGCGAACGGCCTGGAGATCATCCTCGGCGACGCGGACGTCAAGTCCGTCTTCGTCAACGTCTTCGGCGGCATCACCGCCTGTGACGAGGTCGCCAACGGCATCGTGCAGGCCCTGGAGCTCCTCGCCTCGAAGGGCGAAGAGGTCACCAAGCCGCTCGTCGTGCGCCTCGACGGCAACAACGCGGAGCTGGGTCGCAAGATCCTGTCGGACGCCAACCACCCGCTCGTGCAGCGCGTGGACACCATGGACGGCGCGGCCGACAAGGCCGCCGAGCTCGCGGCTGCGAAGTAAGGGACGAGACACAGCCATGGCTATCTTCCTCAACAAGGACAGCAAGGTCATCGTCCAGGGCATGACCGGTGCCACGGGCATGAAGCACACCAAGCTCATGCTGGGTGACGGCACCAACATCGTCGGTGGCGTGAACCCGCGCAAGGCCGGCACGACCGTCGACTTCGACGGCACCGAGGTCCCGGTCTTCGGCTCCGTCGCCGAGGCGATGAAGGAGACCGGCGCCAACGTCTCGGTCCTCTTCGTGCCGCCGGCCTTCGCGAAGGCCGCCGTGGTCGAGGCGATCGACGCCGAGATCCCGCTGGCCGTCGTCATCACCGAGGGCATCGCCGTCCACGACTCCGCCGCCTTCTGGGCGTACGCGCAGGCGAAGGGCAACAAGACCCGCATCATCGGCCCGAACTGCCCCGGTCTCATCACCCCGGGCCAGTCCAACGCCGGCATCATCCCGGGCGACATCACGAAGCCGGGCCGCATCGGCCTGGTCTCGAAGTCCGGCACGCTGACGTACCAGATGATGTACGAGCTCCGTGACATCGGCTTCTCGTCCGCCGTCGGCATCGGTGGCGACCCGGTCATCGGCACCACCCACATCGACGCCCTCGCGGCGTTCGAGGCGGACCCCGACACCGACCTGATCGTCATGATCGGCGAGATCGGCGGCGACGCCGAGGAGCGTGCGGCCGACTTCATCAAGGCCAACGTCACCAAGCCGGTCGTCGGCTACGTCGCGGGCTTCACCGCGCCCGAGGGCAAGACCATGGGCCACGCCGGCGCCATCGTCTCCGGCTCCTCCGGCACCGCCCAGGCGAAGAAGGAGGCCCTGGAGGCCGCCGGTGTGAAGGTCGGCAAGACCCCCACCGAGACCGCCAAGCTGGCGCGCGCGATCCTCGCGGGCTGAAGCACCACGGCGAGACCGTAAGCGAGTGGGCCCCGCCCCTCCCGGGAGACCGGGCGGGGGCGGGGCCCACTCGCGTGTGCCAGAGACGGCTCCGTCGTGCCGGACGCCTACTCCGCGGCCGGGATCAGCCGCTCCGGGCCCGGGTTCGGCTCGGACCGCAGCTTGTCGCGCAGCTCCACGTCCTCCTCGCCGAGCTTCTGCGGCCCGCCGCGCACCGGGACGCCGTTCACGGTCTGGCCGGGCGCCACGTCCGGGATGTAGCGGGTCGGCGCCGTCGCCGCGCTCAGCGCCGTGACGCCGATGAGGACCGCCGTCACCCCGGCGACCGCCCGGGTCATCCGCCGGGTCCGCCGGTCGCTGCCGCCGCGGACCGTGCGCGCCCCCGGGAGCGCCGCCCCCGGCGCCTCCGCGACCAGCGCGCTCAGCCGCCGCTGGAGCGCCTCGGGGTCGGCCAGCTCCGGCACGGCCCGGCCGATCGCCGCGTGCGCGTACAGCAGCCGGTTGGCGGCGGCCGGGGTGCTGGCCTCGGTCTCGGCGGCCGTCTCCGGCAGGTCGAGCCCGAGCCCGTCGTAGAGCAGCACGGTCCGCCGGTACGGCGCGGGCAGGTCGAGCAGCGCGCCGAGCAGCGCCCGCCGTCCGGCCTCGGCCGGCGGGGGGTCGGGGTGCTTGTGGGTGCGGCGCAGCCGGTGCCAGGGCGAGAGGGCGTACTCGTACGCCGCGGCCCGCACCCAGCCGACCGGGTCGGCGTCCACGGCCACCTCGGGCCAGTGTTCCCAGGCGTGCTGGAAGGCGTGCTCGACGGCCTCCTGGGAGAGCGCGCGGCGCCCGGTCAGCAGAGAGGTCTGGTGGACGAGCCCGGGTGCCGCGTACGCGTAGAGCGCGTCGAACGCCTGCTCGGGGGTGAGTCCGGACGGTGTGCGCTCCGGCGTGTGCGCCATCTCCTGCGCCTCCTGCTCCGGTGCGGGGTCCGCTCCCGGGTGCTCCTCGGGCCGCGCCGGGCCGCGCCGGCCGGGGCCGGAGGCGGCGATCGCGGGCGCGGGGGAGGGGGCCCTGGGGGGTCTGGCGGCGCGCTTGGCGGCGGCCTTGGGCCGCACGTTGGCGGTGGGGGCGGGCGTCGGAGCGGCGGCCTTCGGGGAGGCGGCCGGAGCCGGAGCCGGAGCCTGAGCCGCGGCGGGAGCCGGAGCCGCGGCCTGAGCGGTGTCCGGAGCCGCCTGGTCCCGGTCTCGGGCCCGCTCCCGGTCCGGGGGCCGCTCCTGGTCCGCCGGCGGGCCGGCGAGCAGCTTCGCGTACGTCTCGCGCTTGCGGCCGCGGGGGGAGGAGCGCCCGGTCTCCCATGCCTTGACCGTGGCCTTCGTGACGCCCATGGCCTCGGCGACCTGCTCCTCGCTCAGGGCGAGCGCCTCGCGCAGCCTGCGCCGCTCCTTCGGTGTCGGCAGCGATGGGGCGGTGGAGGGGGGCGCGGTGTCGCCGCCCCGGCTCGTCTGGCTCATCGGAGTCGACCTCCCGCTGCGTACCTATGGGCGGAAAAGTACATAAACGTATATTGGGCGACACAGCGGATGTTTGCCTGTTACGCCGTGAAAGCGCGTGTCGTTGGCAGCATGGCCCCGTGACCCACCTGACCGAGCACTCCCTGGTCCAGGGCGGGCGTTCCGCCGCGTTCGCCACCGCCTGCGTCCGCGGCGGGGTCGCCGCCGGACTCGGCGCCGGCGCGCTCGCCGTCCTGGTGATCGCCGCCTGGATCGGCTCGCCCCACCCCGACAGCGGCGCCGGCGGCGCCCTCCACCTCGCCGCCGGGCTGTGGCTGCTCGCCCACGGCGTGGACCTCGTCCGCACCGACACCCTCAGCGGACTGCCCGCGCCCCTGGGGATCGTGCCGCTGCTGCCGGCCGTGCTGCCGCTCTGGCTGGTCTTCCGGACCGCCCGCTCCACCCTCGACCCGGCCGACGCGACCCGCCCGCGGCCCTCGCCCGCGGGTGCGCTCGGCGCGATCTCCGGGGGATATCTGCTGGTCGCGGCCGTGATCGTGGTCTACAGCGAGAGCGGCCCGCTCCCCGCCGACCTCGTCACCGCCGGGCTGTGGCTGCCCGGCGTCGTGCTCGGCGCGGCCGGCGCCGGCGTCTGGACCGCCCTGGGCAGGCCCCTGCCGGGCCGGGAGGAGGCCGCCGCCGCGCTGCGCGGGGCCGGGACCGGCCTGGTGACGCTCCTCGCGGGCGGGGCGGTGCTGGCCGGGACCTCGCTGGCCTGGCACGCGGGCGCGGCCCGGGCCTCGTACGAAGGACTCGCGGGGGAATGGTCCGGACGGGTGACGCTGGCCCTGCTCGTCGTCGCCCTGCTGCCGAACGCGGCGGTGTGGGCGGCGGCCTACGGGCTCGGGCCCGGCTTCGCCCTCGGCACGGGCGCCCTCGCGACCCCGCTGGGTCTCGTGGGCGACCCGGCCGTCCCGCCCTTCCCGCTCCTCGCGGCCCTGCCGCCGGACGGGCGCGGCGGCTGGCCGCAGTGGGCCGCGGTGGCCGTGCCGCTGGTCGCGGCGGTGGCCCTGGGCCGCTCGGTGGGCCGGTCCACCGGCACCGGCCGGGCCCGGGAGACGGCGCTCGCGGCACTGGGCGCGGCCTGGGCCTCCGGCGCGGTGGTCGCCGTCCTGGCGGGCGCGGCGGGCGGCCCGCTCGGCTCGGGCCGGCTGCTCGCCTTCGGCCCGGTGTGGTGGCAGGCGGGCGCGGCGGCGGTGCTGTGGGGGGTGGGCGTCGGTCTGCCGGCGGCGCTGGCGGTACGGGCCTGGGGCCGCCGGGTGCCCCGCGTGCGGAAGCCCAGGACCCCGAAGCCGCCCAAGCCGCCGAAGCGGCCCAAGCGGCGGAAGGCGCCGGAGCCGGCCCTGGCCGGGGCGGTCACGGGCGCGCAGGCCGCCGTCCCCGAGCCGGAGGATCCCCTGGGCCCCGGCTTCGACTTCTCCCTGGAGGGCGACGAGGGCTACGAGCCGTACGACTACCTCCCGGCGTCCTGGGAGACCCCGCAGACCCCGCAGACCCCGCCGACCCCGCCGACCCCATAAGCCCCGCAGAGCCCGCGGACCCCGCAGAGCCCATAAACCCCGCAGAGCCCGCGGACCCCGCCGGTCCCCTCCGCCCCGGCGGCCCCGAGGACGGAGCCGCCCCGGCCGTCGGGGACGGCCGGGGCGGAGCGAGGGGAGCCGGGGAGGCGGATGCGGCTACTCGCGCACCCCGAAGCCGTCCCGCAGCGGCTTGGGCAGCAGGTCGTTGCAGGAGAGCGCGCCCGCGTGGGTGAGGGCGTCGTCCCGGCACTCGTAGAAGTCCTTGTAGACCAGCTGCATCGTGAAGCCGAAGCCCACGATCAGCAGGGCGACGGCCGAGGCCACCAGGCCGCTGATCGCGGCCGTCCGCATCGAGCGGACCGGGTTCGGGGAGCCCGGCGCCGCGGACGGCCGTCCCGAGGGCTGGGACGCGGCCTGTGATTCCGGCGACACCTCGGCCGGGGCCTTCGGCTTCGCGCGCAGCGAGCTGATCGACCAGTACAGCGAGAGGGCGCCGAGCAGGAGGGCCAGCTCCGGGATGTCGAAGATCGCGAAGAAGAAGGCCCACATGCCGCCGAGGATCGCGTACCGCGCCCGCCGCTGGGCCGGGTCCGTCGGGTCCCAGCGCAGCCCCTGCCGCTCGGGCCCCTGGCCGCCGGAGCCGCCCTGGCCGCCCTGGCGCTCGGGTCCGCGCCCGAAGCCGTCCGACGAACGGCCCGGCTGGCGCGGGCTCCAGCGCCCGTCGGACGAGCCGGTCACGGGCGACGACGGCGCGTCGTCCTCCCCGTCCGGCCCGCCCCGGCCGTCCTGGCCCTCCGGGCGGCGCGGCTGCCACGGCTCGTCGGGCTTGCCCTCGGGCGGCGGGGCGAACGGGTTGTTGTCGTTCGTGGACTGGCGATCCGGCATCTGCTGGACGTCTTCCCTCTGTCGTCGTGACCGTCGTCGCACCGGGTGGCACACCGGCGTCGGACCCTGACGCTACCCCCCTGCTCCGCCCCCGTCCCGTGGGGGCCGTCCGGTGTGCCGGTATCGTTGCTGACGGTCGAGCCATTCGTAGGGTTCCCCGTATCGACGGGCACGATTCGTTCGTAGGACCGTACAAACACCACGGAAAGAGTGACCCAGTGGCTGCCGCCCGACTTGTCGTCCTGGTCTCCGGGTCCGGTACCAACCTCCAGGCCCTGCTCGACGGCATCGCCGCCGACCCCGAGGGCTACGGCGCCGAGATCGTCGCCGTCGGCGCCGACCGCGAGGCCATCGCGGGTCTGGAGCGGGCCGAGCGCGCCGGGCTGCCCACCTTCGTCTGCCGGGTGAAGGACCACGCGACCCGCGAGGAGTGGGACCGCGCCCTGGCCGAGGCGACCGCCGCGTACGAGCCGGACCTCGTCGTCTCCGCCGGGTTCATGAAGATCCTCGGCAAGGAGTTCCTCGCCCGCTTCGGCGGCCGGGTCGTCAACACCCACCCGGCGCTCCTCCCCAGTTTTCCCGGTGCCCACGGGGTGCGTGACGCGCTCGCCCATGGCGTGAAGGTCACCGGGTGCACCGTCCACTTCGTCGACGACGGCGTCGACACCGGCCCGATCATCGCCCAGGGCGTGGTCGAGGTGCGGGAGTCGGACGATGAAGCCGCGCTCCACGAGCGCATCAAGGAAGTCGAGCGCTCGCTGCTCGTCGACGTCGTGGGGCGCCTCGCCCGGCACGGCTACCGCATTGAGGGACGAAAGGTTCAGATCGGTGAACACGGACACCGTTAAGCCCATCCGCCGCGCGCTGGTCAGCGTCTACGACAAGACCGGTCTGGAGGAGCTGGCCCGCGGTCTGCACGAGGCCGGTGTCGAGCTCGTCTCCACCGGCTCCACCGCCGGGAAGATCGCCGCCGCCGGCGTCCCGGTCACCAAGGTCGAGGAGCTGACCGGCTTCCCCGAGTGCCTCGACGGGCGCGTCAAGACCCTGCACCCGCGCGTGCACGCCGGCATCCTCGCCGACCTGCGCCTGGAGTCGCACCGCGAGCAGCTCGCCGAGCTGGGCGTGGAGCCCTTCGACCTGGTCGTCGTGAACCTCTACCCGTTCCGCGAGACCGTCGCCTCCGGCGCCACCCCGGACGAGTGCGTCGAGCAGATCGACATCGGCGGCCCGTCGATGGTCCGCGCCGCCGCCAAGAACCACCCGTCGGTCGCCATCGTCACCAGCCCCGAGCGGTACGCGGACGTCCTCGCCGCCGTCAAGGCCGGCGGCTTCGACCTCACCGCCCGCAAGCGTCTGGCCGGCGAGGCGTTCCAGCACACCGCCGCGTACGACGTGGCCGTGGCCTCCTGGTTCGCCGACGACTACGCGGCCGCCGACGACTCCGGCTTCCCGGACTTCCTGGGCGCCACCTACGCGCGCAAGAACGTCCTGCGCTACGGCGAGAACCCGCACCAGGGCGCCGCGCTCTACGTCGACGGCACGGGCGGCCTCGCCGAGGCCGAGCAGCTGCACGGCAAGGAGATGTCGTACAACAACTACACGGACACCGACGCCGCGCGCCGGGCCGCGTACGACCACACCGAGCCCTGCGTCGCGATCATCAAGCACGCCAACCCGTGCGGCATCGCGGTCGGTGCCGACGTCGCCGAGGCCCACCGCAAGGCCCACGCCTGCGACCCGCTCTCGGCCTTCGGCGGCGTCATCGCCGTCAACCGCCCGGTCTCCGTCGAGATGGCCGAGCAGGTCGCCGAGATCTTCACCGAGGTCATCGTCGCCCCGGCGTACGAGGACGGCGCCGTCGAGATCCTCGCCAAGAAGAAGAACATCCGCGTGCTGCGCGCCGAGGGCGCCCCGAGCAACCCGGTCGAGGTCAAGCCCGTCGACGGCGGCGCCCTCCTCCAGGTCACCGACCGCCTCCAGGCCGAGGGCGACGACCCGGCGAACTGGACCCTCGCCACCGGCGAGGCCCTCTCCGCCGAGGAGCTGGCCGAGCTCGCGTTCGCGTGGAAGGCGTGCCGCGCGGTCAAGTCCAACGCGATCCTCCTCGCCAAGGACGGCGCCTCCGTCGGCGTCGGCATGGGCCAGGTCAACCGCGTCGACTCCGCCAAGCTCGCCGTCGAGCGGGCCGGCGAGGAGCGCGCCCGGGGCTCCTACGCGGCCTCCGACGCCTTCTTCCCCTTCCCCGACGGCCTGGAGATCCTCACCGCGGCCGGCGTGAAGGCGGTCGTCCAGCCCGGCGGCTCGATGCGCGACGAGCTCGTCGTCGAGGCCGCGAAGAAGGCCGGCGTGACGATGTACTTCACCGGCACCCGCCACTTCTTCCACTGACGGGACGCGGTCGTGGAGCCCTCCGCCCCAGGAGGGCTCCACGGCCGTCTCTGGTCTAATGGACTGGCCCCGGGCCGGCCGGCAGTAGTGGAGACGTGGTGTTGGACGTACTGAACAAGCCCGCCGCGGACCCCGCCGGCGAGCGGCCCGCCGAGGGCACGGACCCGGCACGCGTCCCCTGGCTCCCGTACGTGGCGATCGCCGCCGTCCTCACCGGTCTGTACTTCCTCTACTCCTGGGTGCAGTACGACCACTTCCGCACCCCCTCCTGGGACCTCGGCATCTTCGGACAGGCCGTCCGCTCCTACGCCGAGTTCACGGTCCCCGTCGTCGACATCAAGGGCCCCGGCTTCCCGATACTCGGCGACCACTTCAGCCCGGTGACGGCGCTCCTCGCGCCGCTCTACTGGATCTGGCCCTCACCGGTCTCCCTGCTCTTCGCGCAGGCCGCGCTCTTCGCCGCCTCCGCCGTCGTCGTCGGCCGCACCGCCCAGCAGATCCTCGGCAGCCGGGCCACCGGCATCGCCCTCACGGTCGCCTACGGGCTCTCCTGGGGCCTCCAGGAGGCCGTGAAGTCCGACTTCCACGAGATCGCCTTCGCCGTCCCGCTGCTCGCCCTGGTCTGCCGCGCGCTGCTCCTCGGCCGCTGGACCGCCGCCGCGGCCTGGGCGGCGCCGCTCGTCCTGGTCAAGGAGGACATGGGGCTCACCGTCGCCATGGTCGGCGTCGTCCTCGCCCTCAAGGGCCAGAAGAAGCTCGGCGCGGCCCTCGCCGGCTTCGGCACCGCCTTCTTCGCCCTCACCGTCCTGGTCCTCATCCCCGCCGCCAGCAAGCTCGGCCAGTACGACTACTGGGCCAAGATCGAGAAGACCGGCACCGGCGCCGAGACCTCCCTCGGCCAGATCGTCAGCTCCGCCCTCACCTCCGGCGAGCGCTGGGAGATGGTCCTCTACCTCCTCGCGATCACCGGCTTCCTCGCGCTGCGCTCCCCGCTGGTGCTGCTCGCCCTGCCCACCCTCGGCTGGCGCTTCGTCTCCCAGGACGCCAACCACTGGGGCATGCACTGGCACTACAGCGCCGTCCTGATGCCGATCGTCTTCCTGGCCCTGGTCGACGCCGTCCGCGCGTCGCGCACCTCGCCGCGCGCCTGGCTCGCCGCGTACGGGAAGGTCGCCGTCGCCGCCTCCACGGCCGTCGCGCTCGCCCTCGCCGCGAATCTCCCGCTGCGCGACCTGCTGAAGCCGGAGACGTACGCCGCCGACACCCGCGCCGAGCAGGCCCGGGCCGCGGTCGCGGCCGTCCCGGAGGGCGCCAGCGTCGAGGCCGACGTACCGCTCCTCGCCCACCTCACCGCGGACCACAAGGTCTACTGGGTCGGCACCGCGAAGGGCGCGACCCCCGACTACCTCGCGCTCGACCTGCGCGGCTGGTCCGGCCAGACCTCGGACCCGGCGGTGACGGCTTCGCAGTTGCACCCGGAGGCGGCGTACGAGATCGTCCACCGCTCGGACGGCTTCGCGGTGCTGAGGAAGAAGTAGGGGACGAAGCCGGGGAAGCGGCGGAGGCGAGGCGGCGGACACGCCGAAGGGCCCGGTTCCGGGGAGAACCGGGCCCTTCGGCATGGCGTGCGGGTCAGAAGCGCGGGCGCTTGAACCAGGCCCCGGTCTCCGCCTTCGAGAAGAAGACGATGATCAGGATGCCGAGCACGAGGCCGATCAGCGAACCGTTCCGGTTCGTGCCCTCGACCGTCGCCTGGGCCTGCGACAGGCCCAGGTTCGACAGACCGCCCAGGGTGAGCAGCGAGCCGTAGACGATGCCGGACACCCGGATGCCGTTGCCGCCGTTCGCGCACTTGGCGGCGATGACGACGCCCCAGATGCCGAGGGCGAGGAGGAACACGCCCATGCCGACGAAGAGCCCGGTCGCCGCGGCGGCGGCGGAGGAGTTCGCGCCGGCGTCCGCCTCCTTCACCAGGACGGTGCCGCCGACGGCGATGCCGATGCCGACGAGGATCTGCAGGATGCCCATGATCCAGAGCATGACGCGGGCCGCCTTGAGGCCGCCGGGCATGACCGGCGCCATGCCGTACGGCGCGGCCGGGTAGACGCCGTACGGCGAGGCGGGCGGGGTGGCCGGGTAGCCGTAGGCCCCCTGCGGCGGGACGCCCTGCGGGGCCTGCGGGTAGCCGTAGCCCGGCTGGCCCTGGGGCGGCTGGCCGTAGGGGTTGTTCGGTTCGCCGAAGCTCATCGGGGGTTCCTCCGTGAAGGTTCTGTGCGGGGACGGACGCGGCCCGCGAGGAGGGACTTTCACGGCATGTGAGCGGATTCCCCCCGGCACTTTCCGCGGCACTGCGCTGGTCATCGTCGTCGTAGCCGCGAGGTGTTGTCCAGTCGGTACGCACCGGAGTTGTGCAAGTGCAATCCTTCGTTCCGGCCCGCGCCGCCGCGCCGGTACCCGTGGCGGGAGCCGGGAGCGAGCGAATTGGGAGAAGGCGGGGGTCATCCGGGAGGATGTCCTTCATGAGCGCCCAGATTCTCGATGGCAAGGCCACCGCGGCCGCGATCAAGTCCGACCTGACCGTCCGTGTGGCGGCCCTCAAGGAGAAGGGCGTCACGCCCGGTCTCGGCACCGTCCTGGTCGGGGACGACCCGGCCAGCCACAAGTACGTCGCGGGCAAGCACCGCGACTGCGCGCAGGTCGGCATCGCCTCCATCCAGCGCGAACTCCCCGACACCGCCACGCAGGAGGAGATCGAGGCGGTCGTCCGGGAGCTCAACGAGGACCCCACCTGCACCGGTTACATCGTCCAGCTGCCGCTGCCGAAGGGCATCGACGAGAACCGCGTCCTGGAGCTGATGGACCCGGTGAAGGACGCCGACGGTCTGCACCCGACCAACCTCGGCCGGCTCGTCCTCAACGAGCCCGCCCCGCTGCCCTGCACGCCGAACGGCGTCATCACCCTGCTCCGCGCCCACGGCGTGGAGATCAACGGCGCCGAGGTCGTCGTCGTCGGCCGCGGGGTCACCATCGGGCGCCCGATGCCGCTCATCCTGACCCGCCGTTCCGAGAACGCCACCGTGACGCAGTGCCACACCGGCACCCGCGACCTCTCGGCCCACCTGCGGAACGCCGACATCATCGTGGCCGCCGCCGGCGTGCCGCACCTGATCAAGCCGGAGGACGTGAAGCCGGGCGCGGCCGTCCTCGACGTCGGCGTCTCGCGCAACGCCGAGGGCAAGATCATGGGCGACGTGCACCCGGACGTCGCCGAGGTGGCCGGCTGGATCTCCCCGAACCCCGGCGGCGTGGGCCCGATGACCCGCGCGCAGCTGCTCGTGAACGTCGTCGAGGCCGCGGAGCGCGCGGCCGCGGCGCTCTGAGATGACCTCGGGGAGCCCGGCTTCCCCCGGGGCCCCGGACGGCCCGCGGGAGCTGCCGCGCGGCCGGGTGTCGAAGGTGCGCCGGGTGCGGGGTTCGCGCCGGCCGCCGACCGTGACGACCGACACCGCCCGGCCCGAGGGCGGCGGCCGGGCGGCGGCCGGCGGCGCCCCGGCGCCGGCCCGCCAGTGGCCGCTGCTCTTCGTGCTCGGGACGGCGGCCCTCGGGCTGCTCGTGGTGGGGACGGATCCCTTCCCGCATTCCTCCCGGATCGGGACCATGATGGTCGGGGCCGCGCTGCTGCTCGGCGCGGTGCTGCGCCGGGTGCTGCCCTCGGTGGGCATGCTCGCGGTCCGCTCCCGCTTCACCGACATGATCACGTACGGGGTGATGGGCTCGCTGATCGTGCTGCTCGCGCTCATGGTGCAGCCGAGGCCCTGGCTGAAGATCCCGTTCCTGGAGGACATCCTCCATCTGACGGTGACCTGACCCGGGGCACACGCGTACGACGGCGCCCGCCCTCTCCCCCGTGGGAGGGCGGGCGCCGTCCGTGATCAAGGGTCATGTACGCGCCAACGAAGGGCAAGTTCGCGCCGCCCGCTGTGGCACGGAGGTGACCATTCCGGTACATCCGGACCCCTCGGCCGGGGTCCCGCTCGGCCCCCGGAGCTGCCATCCTTCGAGGGAGCCGGGAGGGCTGGGACCACCAAGGGGGCGCACATGTCGGCGTGGAAGCCGCTGTCCGACGAACTCGATCCGGACGTGCGGACGTTCACCGACCGCCTGCGGCTGGTCATCGACCGCAGCGGCCTCGGCGTCGTCGCCGTGGCCGAGCGCACCGGACAGGGACGGGCCGACTGGGACGCCTACCTGAACGCCCGCCGCCCGGTGCCGAGGAGCGCCGTCGTCGCGCTCTCCGACATCACCGGGGCCGACCTCGGCCCCCTCACCGCCCAGTGGGAGCACGCCGACCGTGCCTGGAAGCGGATCCTGCGCGAACGCGCGGTCCCGGCCCAGGCACCGTCCCCGTCGCCGCCGGACCAGGGTGAGGACGGCGCACGGGACGGCGTACGGGACGGGGCCCAGGACGGCGTGCGGGACGGGGCCGGTGCCCGGGAGGGCGTACGGGGCGGGTGGCCCGTGCCCGAGGTCGTGCCCGCCGACCGGACCCTGCGCATCCGGAAGGTCGTACCGCCGGATCAGGCTCCCGCCCCGGATCAGGCTCCCGCCCCGGATCAGGCTCCCGCCCCGGACCGGGCTCCGGACCCGACTCGGCCGCAGGCCGCGGTCCCGGCTCCGGCCCCGACGCCGGCGCAGGCTCGGATCCCGGCTCCGGCGCCCGCCCCGGCCGCGACACCCGGTCCCGCCGCCCCACCCGGTCCCGCGGCCTCCGCCACCGCCCCGGCCACCGCCCCGCGCGGGCCCCGGCGCGGGTCGCCGCTGCTCTACGCCGCCGGGGTCGTCGGCGCCGCGCTCGTCGTCACCGCCGCCGTCCTCCTCGTCGACCTCGGCGGCTCCGGCGCGCCGCCGCCCGCCGCCGCCCCGCCGCCCGCCACCACCACCGCCCCGGCGCCCGCGCCCAGCCTTCCCGAGGGCGTCCGCTGCCAGGGGGCCGACTGCGGCGGCGAGGACCCCGAGCGGATGGGCTGCGGCGGCCCGCTCGCCGTCACCGTCGCCCGCACGCAGATCGGCGGCGCCCTCGTCGAGGTCCGGCACAGCGCCGTCTGCGGCGCCGCCTGGGCCCGGATCACCGGGGCGGCCGAGGGCGACGAGGTCAGCGTCCAGGCGGGGACCGCCATCCAGGTCGCGAACGTCCTGGGCGGCGCCGACACCGACGCGTACACGCCGATGATCCCGGTCGCGTCCGGCGGCGCGGTCCGCGCCTGCGCGGCCCGGACCGACGGGAGCGACGGCTGCACGGGGGAGTGAAACGCGCCCGGGGTGAGCCGCACCACAAGGGGGTGGGGGTGCACAGGGGTCCGGGTCCGATAGCCTGACCGCCGGATATCTCTTCACATCGAGACATCGATCGATCAGGGAGCGGTATCCAGACTCAGGGGCAGGGAACCCCACCGCCAGCTGTCTTACGGAGATCGCCATGACCCGCACTCCCGTGAATGTCACCGTGACCGGCGCGGCCGGCCAGATCGGCTACGCGCTGCTCTTCCGCATCGCCTCCGGCCACCTGCTCGGCGCGGACGTGCCGGTCAAGCTGCGCCTCCTCGAGATCCCGCAGGGCGTCAAGGCCGCCGAGGGCACCGCCATGGAGCTCGACGACTGCGCGTTCCCGCTGCTCAAGGGCATCGACATCTTCGACGACCCGAACAAGGGCTTCGAGGGCGCCAACATCGGCCTGCTCGTCGGCGCCCGTCCGCGCGGCCCGGGCATGGAGCGCGGTGACCTGCTCGCCGCCAACGGCGGCATCTTCAAGCCGCAGGGCGAGGCCATCAACGCCCACGCGGCGGACGACGTCAGGATCCTCGTCGTCGGCAACCCGGCCAACACCAACGCCCTCATCGCACAGCAGTCCGCGCCGGACGTCCCGGCCGAGCGCTTCACCGCGATGACCCGCCTGGACCACAACCGCGCCCTGACGCAGCTGGCCCAGAAGACCGGCGCCTCCGTCGAGGACATCAAGCGCCTCACCATCTGGGGCAACCACTCCGCCACCCAGTACCCGGACATCTTCCACGCGGAGATCGCCGGCAAGAACGCCGCCGAGGTCGTGGGCGACGAGGAGTGGCTGGCCAAGACCTTCATCCCGACCGTCGCCAAGCGCGGCGCCGCGATCATCGACGCCCGTGGCGCGTCCTCGGCCGCCTCGGCCGCCAACGCCGCCATCGACCACGTCCACACCTGGGTCAACGGCACCCGCGAGGGCGACTGGACCTCCATGGGCATCCCGTCGGACGGCTCCTACGGCGTCCCCGAGGGCCTCATCTCGTCCTTCCCGGTCGTCTGCAAGGACGGCGCGTACGAGATCGTCCAGGGCCTGGACATCAACGAGTTCTCGCGCACCCGCATCGACGCCTCCGTCAAGGAGCTGTCGGAGGAGCGCGACGCGGTCCGCGAGCTCGGCCTCATCTGAGTCCCGCTCCCGCACGCGTGACGGAGCCCCCGGTCGGACGACCGGGGGCTCCGCCCTTTTCCGCGGCTGCGCGGGGGCCGGTACGCGGCTCCGCGGGGGGAGTCAGCGCGAGCGCGGGGTGTAGTGGCCGGGGACCATGCGGGTGGTGACGGCGATCCGGTTCCAGGAGTTGATGACGATGATCGCGCCGATCACCCGGGCCAGCTCCTCCTCGTCGAAGTGCTCGGCCGCCGCCGCGTACACCTCGTCGGGGACGAAGCCGTCGGTGAGCACGGTGACCGCCTCGGTGAGGGCGATCGCGGCCAGCTCCCGCTCCGTGTAGAAGTGCCGGGACTCCTGCCAGGCGGCGAGCTGGACGACCCGCTCCACGCTCTCGCCCTCGGCGAGCGCGTCCTTGGTGTGCATGTCGAGGCAGAAGGCGCAGTGGTTGATCTGCGAGGCCCGGATCTTGATCAGGTGGTACAGGACCGGGTCCACGCCCTTGGCGGCCTCCTGCTCCAGCCGCCCCATCGCCCGGTAGAACTCGGGCGCCCGCTCGAAGAAGGGCATGCGGGGCGTGTGCACGGGGGCGAGGGACGGGGCGGGGGTCTGCGCTGTGGTGGTCATGCAGCCACCGTACGGAGCGGATGGCATGCCGCTATGGTCCATTCCCATGCGGAACGACTGGGCCACTTTCGGCGCCGACCTCCACCTCGACCTGCGCGGCACCCGGCTGCGGGCCGGCCTCATGGACGCCCTGCGCGAGGCCGTGCGCAGCGGACGCCTGGCCCCCGGGAGCCGGCTGCCGTCCTCGCGCCAGCTCGCGGCGGACCTCGGCGTCGCCCGGAACACCGTCGCCGACGCGTACGCCGAGCTGGTCGCCGAGGGCTGGCTCACCGCCCGCCAGGGCTCCGGCACCCGGGTCGCCCGCCGCGCCGAACCCCGGCCCGCCCCCGAGCCCGCCGGCCCGCCCGGCGGGACCGCGGGCGCCCGGGCGCCCCGGGAGGGCCTCGCCCCCGGCGGCACCCCGTGGCGGCCGCCCGCGGGCCCTGCCGCACGCGTCCCCCGGCGGTCGGCGCCCACCCCCGCCTACGACCTCCGGAGCGGCACCCCGGACCTCGCCTCCTTCCCGCGCGCCGAATGGCTCAAGGCGTACCGGCGGGCGCTGGCCGCCGCCCCCAACGAGGCTTTCGGGTACGGCGATCCGCACGGCCGCGTCGAGCTGCGCACCGTCCTCGCCGAGTACCTGGCGCGCGCCCGGGGGGTGCACGCCCGGCCCGAACGGATCGTGGTCTGCGCGGGGTTCGCGCACGGCCTGATGCTGCTGGGGCAGGTCCTGCGGGCGCGCGGGACGCGGGCCGTCGCGGTGGAGTCGTACGGGCTCGGCCACTACGCGAAGCTCCTGCGCGACGCCGGGCTCGCCACCCCCGCCCTGCCCTTCGACGAACGCGGCACCCGCGTCGACACGCTGACGGGACGCGCCGGGCCGGAGGGGGATCCGGGACCGGAGCCCGGCGCGGTGCTGCTGACCGCCGCCCACCAGTTCCCGCTCGGCGGGGCCCTGCCGCCCGACCGGCGGACGGCGGTCGTCGACTGGGCGCGGGCCACCGGCGGGCTCGTCCTGGAGGACGACTACGACGGCGAGTTCCGCTACGACCGGCAGCCCGTCGGCGCGCTCCAGGGGCTCGACCCGGAGCGGGTCGTCTACCTCGGCACCGCCAGCAAGTCCCTCGCCCCCGGGCTGCGGCTCGCCTGGATGGTGCTCCCGGAGGACCTGGTGGACGAGGTCGCCGCCGCCAAGGGGGAGGTCGTCGACTGGGTGTGCGGCACCCCCGACCAGCTCGCCTTCGCCGAGTTCCTCGCCTCGGGGGCGCACGACCGGCACGTACGGGCCATGCGGCTGCGCTACCGGCACCGCCGCGACCAGCTCGTCGCCGCGCTCGCCGCGCACGCCCCCGGGATCAGGGTCGGCGGGATCGCGGCCGGCCTGCACGCGGTGCTCTCGCTGCCCCCCGGCACCGAGCAGGCGGCGCTGCGCTCCGCCGCCTGGCACGGCCTGGCGGTGCAGGGCCTCGGCCAGTTCCGCCAGCCGGACGCGACCGGCTCCCTGGAGGGCCTCGTCGTCGGCTACGGCACCCCGCCGGACAGCGGCTGGCAGGGCGCCCTCCAGGCCCTCTGCCGGGTCCTGGAGGGCATCGGGGACGGGGAGGGCGCCGGGGGAGGAGCGGGCGCCGGGGAGGGCGGGCGGGGCGCCGGGGTCTCTGAGAGGGTGGGGCCGTGACGTCGCACCCCACCCCGGACGAGCGCCCCCGCCCCGACGCGGAGGCCGCCGCGCGGGAGTTCACCGTGTACCGGCCCCGGCTCTTCGGGCTCGCCTACCGGATGCTCGGTTCCGCCGAGGAGGCCGAGGACACCGTCCAGGACGCCTATCTGCGCTGGAGCGGCGCCGACCGGGCCGCCGTCACGCACCCCGGGGCCTGGCTCGCCAAGGTCGTCACCCACCTGTGCCTCAACCGGCTCACCTCCGCCCGCGCCACGCGCGAGCGGTACACCGGCACCTGGCTGCCGGAGCCCGTCCTCACCGGGGCCGCCCCCCTCGGCGCGCCCGGAGCCGGGCCGCTGGAGGCCGCCGAACGGCACGACGACGTCTCCACCGCCCTGCTGCTCCTGCTGGAACGGCTCACCCCCGCCGAGCGCGCGGTGTACGTGCTCCGCGAAGCCTTCGGCTACCCGCACCGGGAGATCGCCGGCGTCCTCGACCTCGGCGAGGCCAACTGCCGCCAGCTGTACGGCCGGGCCGCCCGGCGGGTCGCCGAGCCCGGTGACGACGCCGCCGCCCGCTTCGACCCGCCCGCGCCCGGACGGCGGCGGGAGCTCGTCGACTCCTTCGTCGCCGCCGCCCGCGAGGGCGACCTCGCGGGCCTGGAGAAGGTCCTCGCGCGGGACGTCGTCTGGTGGAGCGACGGCGGCGGCAAGGTCCGGTCGGCGCTCCGGCCCGTCCGGGGCCGCGACCACGTCGTCCGCTTCCTCGCCGGCGTCGCCCGCCGCACCGAGGAGGGCACCCGCCTCACCGTCGCCGAGGTCAACGGGGAACCGGGGATCGTGGTGCATGTCGCCGGGCGGATCGTCGGCGTCGCCACGGTGGCGGCCCGCGCGGACGGCTCGATCACCGACGTGTGGTTCGTGACGAACCCTGACAAACTCGGCCATGCGACCCGACGGTTCGCCGCGTACCCGGAATCCGGCGGCTGAGACTGTCACATCCGCGGGGGCCCGCCGGTTCTCAGCGGGTGAGGGGCGTTCCGAGGGGAGCGCCCGCGTCCGGAAGGAGACCCGCGGATGACCGCCACGCGGAAGACGATCCTGGTGACCGGGGCCACCGGCACCCTCGGCAGGCCGCTGTGCGCCCGGCTCGCCGCCGACGGGCACGAGGTGCGGGAGCTGAGCCGCGGCTCGCGGACGTACCCGGTGGACCTGCGGCGCGGGACCGGACTCGACGCGGCGCTCGCGGGCGCCGACACCGTCGTGCACTGCGCGTCCAGCCCGCGCGGCGGCGACGAGGAGGCGGCCCGCCGGCTGATCGCGGCGGCCCGCCGGGCCGGGGTCGGTCACCTCGTCTACATCTCGATCGTCGGCGTCGACCGGGTCCCGCTCGCCTACTACCGCGCCAAGCACGCGGTGGAGGGGCTCGTCGAGGCGTCCGGACTCGGCTGGACCGTGCTGCGGGCCACCCAGTTCCACGACCTGGTCGTCCAGGTCCTCGCCGCCGCGGCGAAGGTGCCGCTGGTGATGCCGGTCCCGGCGGGCGTCTCCGACCAGCCGGTCGACGTGCGCGAGGTCGCGGACCGGCTGGCCGAGCTGGCCGAGGGGGACCCGGCGGGCCGCGTCCCCGACCTGGGCGGGCCCGAGATCGTCCCCTTCGCGGACCTGGCCCGCGCGTACCTCGCCGCGACCGGCCGGCGGCGGCGGATCCTGCCCGTCCGCCTCCCCGGCCGCACCTACCGCGCCTTCGCCGCCGGGGGCCACCTCGCCCCCGCCCGGGCCACCGCCAGGACCCCCTTCCGCGCCCACCTCCAGTCCCTGACCCCCTGACCCCTCCGGCCCGGCCCCCGGCCCTCCGCACCTGGCCCTCCGGCCGCGCCCGCAGGGCCGGTGCGCGCCACTCCCGCGGGCCGGGTGCGCGCCACTCCCGCGCGCCGGGCCGACCGGTCCGCGAATCCGCCGTCACGGGCGGTCCGTGTGCGGCGGGGGAGGCGGGGGGTCGCCGAAGCGGGCGAGGACGAGGGAGGCGGCCACGGCCAGGGCGAAGCCGGTGACGGCCAGGCCGCCGAGGCCCTCGCGGGTGCGGTCGCCGAGCCAGACGACGCCCGCCGCCGCGGGGCCGAGCGTCTCGCCGAGGACCATGCCCGCCGTCGCCGTCGTCACCGCGCCCCGCTGGAACGCCGAGGTCAGCAGCAGGAACGCCGCCCCGCCGCCGAGCAGCAGCGCCCACAGCGCCGGGTCCGTCAGGTCGACGTCGTCCAGGAGCCGTACCGCCACCTCCACCACCCCGAAGCCGATCCCGGACCCGAGGCCGAGGACCAGCGCCCGGGGCCGGTCGGGCAGCCGTCCGCCCGCGACGCCGAGCAGCAGGACCCCGGCCGCGATCCCGAGCAGCACCCACGGCAGCGCGGGCGGCCCGGACCGGTGGCCCTCCCGGCCCGCCGCGAGCGCCAGCAGGGCGAGTCCCGCGCAGACCGCCGCCACCGCGCCCCACTCGACCCGGCTCAGCCGCACCCCGAGCATCCAGGAGGCCAGCGCCGCCGTGACGGCGAGGCTCGCGGCGAGCGCGGCGCCGACCGCGTACAGGGGGAGGGCGCGCAGGGCCACGACCTCCAGCAGGAAGCCGAGTCCGTCGAGGGCGAGCCCGACGACGTACCGCCACTGCCGCAGCGCCCGCCAGAGCAGTCCGACGTCGACGCCGCTGCCCGTCCCGGGCTCGGCCGCGCGGGCCGCGGCGGCCTGGAAGACGGTGGCCGCGCCGAAGCACAGGGCCGATCCGAGCGCGCAAACCATACCGAAGAGCACAAAGCGACTCTAGGTGCCGAGGCCGGAAAGCGGCGGCCTACACTGTGCGGTCGCGAGGCCCGCGGTCATACGAACGGCCGCGCGGACGTGCCACGCGCACACGAAGGTGCGCGGCCACGCGAAGGGGAGGGCGAGGGACATGCGGAGGCTCAGGTCGAGCACGGTGGTGCTCGGCGGTATGGGCGTGCTCGCGGCGACGATCACCGCCTGCGGCGCCGAACCCGACCGCCGGTGCGCGGACCCGGTGACGCTGGAGGAGCTGCCGGGCTACCGGTGCGACACCGGCGGTTCGAGCGACGACGACGATGACGACAACGGCTCGGCCACCCGCGGCGCCTACTACTACGGGGGCTACGTCCGCGACGCCCGCGTGGCGGGCGGCAGCTTCGACCGGAAGGCCGTCGACACCGGCGGCTTCGGCTGCTCGTCCTCCGGGTCGAGCGGCGGCTGAGGCGGGCGGACCGGCACCATGGAACGGCACACCATCGAGCCCCGTCCGGGCTGGCAGGAGACGGTCGAGGAGCAGGGGCTCGTCTATCCGCTGACCCGCTATCCGGACGGTTCGCTGCGCCCGTACTGGGACGAGAGCGCGTACTACTCCTTCACGCTGCCCGAGGTCGAGGCGCTGGAGGAGGTCGTCGAGGAGCTGCACGCCATGTGCCTCGCGGCGGCCGCGCACATCGTCGAGCGGAACCGTTTCGCCGATCTCGGGATCACCGATCCCCGGATCGCCGGGCGGGTCGCCGAGTCCTGGCGCCGGCGTGCCGAACTCCCCTCCCTCTACGCCCGCTTCGACCTCGTCTACGACGGCACCGGCCCGGCGAAGATGCTGGAGTACAACGCGGACACCCCGACCTCCCTGGTGGAGGCGGCGAGCCCGCAGTGGTTCTGGATGGAGGAACGCTTCCCCGGCGCCGACCAGTGGAACTCGCTCCACGAGCGCCTGGTGGACGCCTGGAAGCGGCAGGCGAAGCTGCTGCCGCCCGGCCCGGTCCACTTCGCCCACTCCGAGACCGACGAGCTCGGCGAGGACCTCATGACGGTCGCGTACCTGCGCGAGACCGCCGAGCAGGCCGGACTCGCCACCGAGGCGCTCTCCGTGGAGCGGATCGGCTGGGACCGGCTCTCCCGCCGCTTCGTCGACGAGAAGCTGCGGTTCATCCGCAGCTGCTTCAAGCTCTACCCGTGGGAGTGGCTGGTCACCGACCGCTTCGGCAAGCACGTCCTGTCCACCCTGGACAACGGCGGCGGCTCCGGAACCACCTGCTGGATCGAACCCGCCTGGAAGATGCTGCTCTCCAACAAGGCGCTGCTCGCGATCCTCTGGGAGCTCTACCCCGGCCACCCCAACCTGCTGCCCGCCTACCTCGACGGGCCGCGCGAACTGGCGACGACCACCGGCTGGGCGGCCAAGCCGCTGCTCGGCCGGGAGGGCGCCGGCGTCACCCTGCACGAACCCGGCGGCGAGCCCGTCGTCCGCGACGAGCCCTGCTGCTACCAGGGCCTGGCCCCGCTCCCCGACTTCGACGGCAACCGCACGCTGCTCGGCGCCTGGGTCGTCGAGGACGAGGCCGCCGGGCTCGGCATCCGGGAGTCGGCGGGCGCGATCACCGACGAGTACGCCCGCTTCCTCCCGCACGTCATCCTCTGACCGCGCGTCATCCTCTGGACCCCGCGGTCCCGGGGGCTACTCCGGCACGTACTCCCGCAGCGGCGCCGGCTTCAGTCCGGCCACCTCGGCGAGGGCCAGGGCCCGCTCCAGGTCCTGCTCCAGCGTCTCGTTGAAGTGCAGCAGGATGATGTCGCCGGCCCTCAGGGACGGCGTCGGCGGGGTCCACTGGCCCCAGGTGGTCAGGTCGTACGTCCACGTCACCACGGCCTTCGCCCCGCAGGCGCGGGCGGTGGTCCGGGTGGTCGCGTCGTACGCCCCGTACGGCGGGCGCAGCAGCCGCGGCCCGTCGCCGAACTCCGCGAGCTGCGCGTCCCGCGCCCCGCAGACCTCGGCCCGCTGTCCGGCCGCGTCGAGCGTGGTGAGGTCCGGGTGGCCGACCGTGTGGTTCTCGATCCGCACCCGCCCGTGGTCGAGCAGCCGGTGGAAGTACCCGGAGTCGTACGCGTACGCCCCCGGCAGCAGGAAGAGCGAGGCGGGCACCCGACGGTCGAGCAGCAGCTTCGCCGCGGCCGGGTCGTGGAACCAGCCGTCGTCGATGGTGATGAAGACGACCGGGTCGGTGGTCTCGACCCGGGAGACCACGGGCGCGGGCCCGGGCCAGGCCGCCTCCGGGGCGGCGTGCGCGGGGCCGCCGACGGCCCCGAGGAGGGCGAGCGGGACGAGGGCGGCGAGCGCGCCACGCAGCGCGTGACGCAGGCGGAGTCTCGGCATGGCCGCATCATTGGCCTAGACCAACTCTGGTGTCAATGGCCCGAGTTGCCCCGGGGCGACGGACCCGCCGCCGCCCCGGAACCGGACCCGGTCAGTCCGACAGCACCGCCCGCAGCTGCTCCAGACCCCAGTCCAGGTCCTCCTTCGAGATCACCAGCGGCGGCGCGATCCGGATCGTCGAGCCGTGGGTGTCCTTCACCAGCACCCCCCGCTCCATCAGCCGCTCCGAGATCTGCCGGCCCGTGCCCCGCGCCGGCACGATGTCCACGCCCGCCCACAGGCCGCGGCCCCGCACCGCCTCCACCGCGCCGCCGCCCACGAGCAGCCCCAGCTCCGCGTGCAGATGCTCGCCCAGCTCCGCCGCCCGCTGCTGGTACTCCCCGGTCCGCAGCATCGCGATCACCTCCAGCGCCACCGCGCAGGCCAGCGGGTTCCCGCCGAAGGTCGAACCGTGCTCGCCCGGCTTGAACACCCCCAGCACGTCCGCGTCCGCGACCACCGCCGACACCGGCACCACACCACCGCCCAGCGCCTTGCCCAGGATGTACACGTCCGGGACGACCCCGTCGTGCTCACAGGCGAAGGTCCGGCCCGTCCGGCCCAGACCCGACTGGATCTCGTCCGCCATGAACAGCACGTTCCGCCGGGTCGTCAGCTCCCGCACCCCGCGCAGATAACCGGCCGGCGGCACCAGCACGCCCGCCTCGCCCTGGATCGGTTCCAGCAGCACCGCCACCGTGTTCTCGGTGACCGCCGCCTCCAGCGCCGTCAGATCGCCGTACGGCACGATCTCGAACCCCGGCGTGTACGGACCGAAGTGGTCCCGGGCGTCGTGGTCGGTCGAGAAGGAGACGATCGTCGTCGTCCGCCCGTGGAAGTTGTTCCCCGCCACCACGATCTTCGCGTGCCCGTCCGGCACGCCCTTCACCTCGTACCCCCACTTCCGGGCCGTCTTCACGGCCGTCTCGACCGCCTCCGCGCCGGTGTTCATCGGCAGCACCGTCTCCTTGCCGCACAGCTCCGCCAGCCGGGTGCAGAACTCGGCGAAGCGGTCGTGGTGGAACGCCCGCGACGTGAGCGTCACCCGCTCCAGCTGGGCCTTCGCCGCCTCGATCAGCCGGCGGTTGCCGTGCCCGAAGTTCAGCGCCGAATAGCCGGCGAGCATGTCCAGGAAACGACGCCCCTCGACATCCGTCATCCAGGCCCCCTCCGCGGAGGCGACGACGACGGGCAGGGGGTGGTAGTTGTGGGCGCTGTGCGCCTCCGAGGCAACGATCTCGTCTTGCGTTCTCGACACGGGATCTCCGATCGTCCTGCGGCCGGGGTGTGTTGTGGCCCCTTCTTATCGTCGCTCGCATCCCGGACGAAGAAACCTCGCAGGACGGCGCGCCCGTTACTCTGTCCCCACGCACGGCGACTGGCGTACGGGGAACCGACCCCGGGGGAGCCGCGCGCGCTCCACCACACGAGGTGCCGCTCGCCTGGGCATCACGGGACCGCCCCGCGTCCCGTGCGACACCTCGCCCGGGACGTTCCGACGTACTCCCGGAGGAACACGTGACCACCCCGCCGCCCGCCCCGCACCGTCCCGCCGGCCACCCCGCGCTCCGCGCCGCCGACCCCGAGCTCGCCGCCCTCGTCGGCGCCGAGGAACGGCTCCAGGCCGACACCCTCCGCCTCATCCCGAGCGAGAACTACGTCTCCGCCGCCGTCCTCGAAGCCTCCGGCACCGTCCTCCAGAACAAGTACAGCGAGGGCTACCCCGGCCGCCGCTACTACGAGGGCCAGCAGGTGATCGACCAGGTCGAGACCCTCGCGATCGAGCGCGCCAAGGCCCTTTTCGGCGTCGATCACGCCAACGTCCAGCCCTACTCCGGCTCCCCGGCCAACCTCGCCGTCCACCTCGCCTTCGCGCGGCCCGGCGACACCGTCATGGGCATGGCGCTCCCCATGGGCGGCCACCTCACCCACGGCTGGGGCGTCTCCGCCACCGGAACCTGGTTCCGTGGCGTCCAGTACGGCGTCCGCCGCGACGACGGCCTCATCGACTACGACCAGGTCCGCGACCTCGCCCTCGCCGAACGCCCGAAGATCATCTTCTGTGGCGGCACCGCCCTGCCCCGCACCATCGACTTCGCCGCCTTCGGTGAGATCGCCCGCGAGGCCGGCGCCGTCCTCGTCGCCGACATCGCCCACATCGCCGGCCTGATCGCCGGCGGCGCCCACCCCTCCCCGTCCGGCCACGTGGACGTCATCTCCACGACCACCCACAAGACCCTCCGCGGTCCGCGCGGCGCCATGCTGATGTCCACCGAGGAGCACGCCAAGGCGCTCGACAAGGCCGTCTTCCCCGGCCTCCAGGGCGGCCCGCACAACCAGACCACCGCCGCCATCGCCGTCGCCCTCCGCGAGGCCGCCCAGCCCTCCTTCCGCGACTACGCCCACGCCGTCGTCGCCAACGCCAAGGCCCTCGCCGACGCCCTCCTCGCCCGCGGCTTCGACCTGGTCTCCGGCGGCACCGACAACCACCTGATCCTGATGGACCTCACCCCGAAGCAGGTCCCCGGCAAGACCGCCGCCAAGGCCCTCGACCGCGCCGGCATCGTCGTCAACCACAACACCGTCCCCTACGACACCCGGAAGCCCTTCGACCCCTCCGGCGTCCGCATCGGCACCCCCTCCCTCACCTCCCGCGGCCTGACCCCGGCCCACATGGACCAGGTCGCCGACTGGATCGACCGCGCCGTCACCGCCGCCGCGGCCGAGGACGAGGCCACCCTCGCCACGATCCGCGCCGAGGTCGCCGACCTGATGGCAGCCCACCCCGCGCCGGGCCTCCCCGTCTGACCCTCCGGCCCGCTACCGGACGGAGGCCGCCACCCGCAGCGCCTCCGTCCGGTCCGGTATCCCCTCCAGCCGCAGCGTCAGCCCCGCCGACGGGCGGACCCACAGCAGCGTCGGCCCGGCCGCCCGCACCTCCTGCCGCCACCGGCCCTCGACCGAGGAGAGCGGGAAGGCCAGCCGGTGCGGCTCGGCGAACCAGTACGCCGCCGTCCCGTCCGCGAGCACCACCGGCTCCGGCTGCACCCGGACCTCCTTCACGAAGCCCGGGTCCAGAGCGCCGGGGAACACGTCCAGCCGGACCACCGCCCCGGCCGCCGACCGCCAGCAGACGCCGACCACCGCCGCCGGCTCCCGCCCCGTCACCGACGTGACCGCCCCGGCCACCCCCTCCGGCAGCGGCGGAGCGAACCCCGCCCGCCGGGCCGCCTCCGCCACCGGCACCGGATCGGGACACCCCGGGACCTCCTCCGCGGCCACCGGCGGCGCGCCCGGCGCGTACTCCACCGCGACCCCGCCCACTCCCAGCCACTCCACCACCGCCGCCCGCACCGGCGGCGTCAGCACCGCCACCACCAGCACCCCGGACAGCGCCGCCAGCAGCGCCCGCCACCGCCGCCGCAGCCACCCCCGCCACCCGGCCCGCTCCGGCTCCGGCTCCACCACCGGCACGGGCACGTGCTCGGCCAGGAGCTGGGCCAGCACCCGCTCGGCCATCGACTCCCCGTCCACGTCCGGCACCCGCAGCGACCGCCCGAGCTCCCTCAGCTCCCGCGGCAGCCCCCCGGGCCGCTCGTCCTCACGCACGCTCCCCACCTCGCTTCGCCTCCCGCGCCCCCATCGCGAGCCCCAGCTTCTTCAGCGCCCGGCTCAGCCGCGACTTCACCGTCCCCCGCGGCCACCCCAGCGCCTCGGCCGTCTCCGCCTCGTCCAGCTCCAGCAGATAGCGGTGCACCACCACCCGCCGGTGCTCCTCCGGCAGCCCGTCCAGCGCCGCCCACAGCCGCCGGCGCCGCTCGCCGTCCACCGCCGCCACCGCCGGGTCCGCCGACTCCGGTATCAGCGGCTCGCCCGCGAGCAGCTCCGCCTCCCGCCCCGCCACCGCCCGCTGCCGGCCCGCCGAACGCAGTGTGTTCCTCGTCTCATTGGCCACGATGCTCAGCAGCCACGGCCGGAAGGACGCCCCCTCCCGGAACCTCCCCAGCGAGCGGTACGCCTTGAAGAACGCCGCCTGCACCACGTCCTCGGCCTCCGCACCCGCCCCGCACGCCACCGCCGCCCGCAGCGCCACCGCCGTGTGCGCGCGGACCAGCTCCGCGTACGCCTCCGGCTCTCCGGCGCGCACCCGGGCGATCACGGCGCTCTCGTCGACGACGGCCGAGCCCCCCTCCCGTGTCCTCACACTCTTGGTACACCGGCAGTCGGGGATCGGTTCCCACACCTGAGAGAATGATGTGCATGGCCTCTGATGCACGTCCTCGCGCGCTCTCCGGAATCCAGCCCACCGCGGGCTCGTTCCACCTCGGCAACTACCTCGGTGCGATCAGGCAGTACGTCGCGCTGCAGGAGACCCACGACGCCTTCTACATGGTCGTCGACCTGCACGCCATCACGGTCCCCCAGGACCCGGCCGAGCTCCGTGCCAACACCCGGCTCGCCGCCGCGCAGCTCCTCGCCGCCGGCCTCGACCCCGAGCGCTGCACCCTCTTCATCCAGAGCCACGTCCCCGAGCACGCGCAGCTCGGCTGGGTCATGAACTGCCTCACCGGCTTCGGCGAGGCGTCCCGCATGACCCAGTTCAAGGACAAGTCCGCCAGGCAGGGAGCCGACCGCGCCACCGTCGGCCTCTTCACCTACCCGATCCTCCAGGTCGCGGACATCCTGCTCTACCAGGCCACGCACGTCCCCGTCGGCGAGGACCAGCGCCAGCACATCGAGCTGACCCGCGACCTCGCGGAGCGCTTCAACGGCCGCTTCGGCGACACCTTCACCGTCCCGGCGCCGTACATCGTCAAGGAGACCGGGAAGATCTACGACCTCCAGGACCCGACGATCAAGATGAGCAAGTCGGCGTCCACGCCGAAGGGCCTCATCAACCTCCTCGACGACCCGAAGGTCACCGCGAAGAAGGTCAAGAGCGCCGTCACCGACACCGACACGGTGATCCGCTTCGACCCGGAGAACAAGGCCGGCGTCTCCAACCTGCTCACGATCATGTCCACCCTCACGGGCACCGGCATCGCGGAGCTGGAGAAGAGCTACGAGGGCAAGATGTACGGCGCCCTCAAGACCGACCTCGCCGAGGTCATGGTGGACTTCGTCACCCCCTTCCGGACCCGCACCCAGGAATACCTGGACGACCCGGAGACGCTGGACTCGGTCCTGGCCAAGGGCGCGGAGAAGGCCCGTGCGGTCGCCGCCGAGACGCTGGCGCAGACCTACGACAAGATCGGCTTCCTGCCCGCCAAGCACTGACGCCGCAGGAACACGGCACAGGGTCCGAGGACCCTGGCCATCGAGGTGGTGCAGGCCGCACACTGGCAGCCGCACCACCACACACCGACCCGATGAGACGACGGAGGAGAACGACGTGGGGACCGTAACGCTCGGCGTTTCGATCGCGGTCCCGGAGCCTCACGGCAGCCTGCTCCAGGAGCGGCGCGCGGGCTTCGGCGACCCCGCCGCGCACGCCATCCCCACCCACGTCACCCTCGTCCCGCCCACCGAGGTCGACCAGGACCGGCTCCCGGAGATCGAGGCGCACCTCACCGACGTCGCCGCCGACTGGCTCCCCTTCGGGATCCGGCTCGCCGGCACCGGCACCTTCCGCCCGCTCTCCCCGGTGGTCTTCGTCACCCTCGCCGAGGGCGTGGCCGGCTGCGACCGGCTCCAGGCCCGCCTCCGCGAGGAGGCCGGGCCGCTCGTCCGCGAGCTCCAGTTCCCGTACCACCCGCACGTCACCGTCGCCCACGGCATCGCCGAGGAGGCCATGGACCGGGCCTTCGAGGAGCTCGCCGGCTACGAGGCCGCCTGGACCTGCTCCTCCTTCGCCCTCTACGAGCAGGGCGCCGACGGCGTGTGGCGGAAGCTGTACGACTACGAGTTCGGCAGCGGCCGCCCCATCTCCGCCGTCCCGGCCCAGGGCGGCAGCCCGGTCCGCTCGACCTCCTAGGCCCGACCCCGGAACCCCGCTCCGGCCGGTTCCCCAGGACAGCCCCGGAGACGCAGCCCCGGCACAGCCCCGGAGACACACCCCCGGCACAGCCGGGGCCCCGTACCGGCGGCCCCCCGTACCGGCGGCCCCCGTACCGGCCGGTGCCTCAGACCGGAAGCCGCCGGTGCAGCGGCCGCGGCACGTGCCGCAGCGCCGACGCCACCAGCCGCAGCGGACCCGGCACCCACACCGTCTCCGACCGGCGCCGCAGCCCCAGCTCGATCGCGCCCGCCACCGCCTCCGGCGTCGTCGCCAGCGGCGCCTCGGGACGCCCCGCCGTCCTCGCCGAGCGCACGAAACCGGGCCGCACCACCATCACGTGCACCCCCGTCCCGTGCAGCGCGTCCCCCAGCCCCTGCGCGAACACGTCGAGACCCGCCTTCGACGAGCCGTAGATGAAGTCCGCCCGCCGCCCCCGCTCGCCCGCCACCGACGACAGCACCACCAGCGAACCGTGCCCCTGCGCCTGCAGCGCGCCCGCGCACACCAGCCCCGCCGACACCGCACCCGTGTAGTTGGTCTGCGCGACCCGCACCGCGGCGGCCGGATCGGACTCGTCGCGCGCCTGGTCGCCGAGGACCCCGAACGCGAGCAGCACCAGATCGACGTCGCCCTCCGCGAAGACCCGCCCGAGCCGTTCCGCGTGCGCCTCCGTGTCCAGCGCGTCGAACGGCACCACGTACACCTCCGCCCCCAGCGCGCGCAGCGACCCGGCGGCCTCCGCCAGCTCGGGGGAGGGGCGGCCGGCCAGCCAGACCGTCCGGGTGCGGCGGGCGATCAGCCGGCGCGCGGTGGCGAGCCCGATGGCGGACGTGCCGCCGAGCAGCAGCAGGGACTGAGGGGCACCGAAGGCGTCCTTCACGACATCACTCCTGAACGGTTTCAGAGGCCGAGACGGCGGGAGAGGTCCGAGCGGAACACGGACCGGGGATCGAACGCGGCCCGCAGCCCACGGAAGGCGTCGAGCCGCGGGTACATGACGGGCAGCAGCGCGGGCCGCAGCCGGGCGTCCTCGGCGAGACAGACCCGCCCGCCGGCCGCCGCCACCCGCTCGTCCAGGACGTCGAGGAACCGCCCGAGCCCCGGCGCGCCGGCGGGCACGTCGAACCCCAGGCACCAGCCGCGCACCGGGAACGCCAGCGGCCCCGCCCCGTCCGCGTACACCCGCTCCACGCGCGCGTGCCGGGCGCCCCGCGCGGGGGAGCGCCGGCCGGCGAGCAGCCCGAGGATGCCGCGCAGTGCCTCCTCCCGCCCCTCCGGGACGGCGCACCGGTACCGCACGAAGGCCGCCCCGGCCCCGGAGCCGTAAGACGGGGCCACGCGCGCGCGTGCCAGCCCCGGCAGCGGCCGCAGCCCGCCCGTCCACAGCCCGGGGAAGGCCGGCGGGACCGCCAGCGGCGCCCGGCGGGCCCGGTGACCCCGGGGGAGACCGGCGTACGGCACCGGCGTGGCGGTCGTGAGGACGGCGCGGCCCCGGCCCGTCAGCTCGACCCGGGCGCGCGCGTACGGCTCCCGGGGCGCGCCGCCGCCCGTCCAGTGGGCGAGCAGCGCGTCGGCGTCCCGGAAACGGAAGGTCCGCTCGCGCAGGAACGCCGTCCCGACGGGCCGCAGCGCCAGCGTCGCGGAGAGGACCACCCCGGTCAGGCCGAGCCCGCCGACGGTCGCCTCGAAGAGCGGCTCGCCGCTCCGGACCGTCCTGGACTCCCCGTCGGCGCCGAGCAGTTCGAGCGCGACGACCCCACCGCCGTACCCCGAGGCGATCGCGCCGCCGGCCGTCCAGCCTCCCGCGCCGGTCCGCGGATGGAGACCGAGCGGGAGCAAGGCCCGGGCCAGCGCGCCCAGTTCCGTACCGGCCTCGCAGACCACCAGGCCCGCCGCCGGGTCCAGACCGAGGATCCGGTCGAGCGCGGTCAGGTCCAGGACGGTCCCGCCCGCGTTCTGCGCCGCGTCGCCGCCGGACCGGCCGCGGCCCCGGGCCACGGCACCGCGCGGCCCCGGGCGGAGGACCGCCCCGGCGGCCTCGGCGGCCGAACGGGGCCGGGCGAGCAGCGCGAGCGAGGGTGCGGTGCGCCCGGCGCCCGTCAGGGGCACGAAGTCGTCGTCCAGGACGAGGGGTTCGACAGCCATGAGGGCGACGGTATCGCCGCGTCTGTCGCTTATGCCGCTATTACCGTCCCCCGACGCGCGGTGTCGGTCCCCACCCGCCGCCCACGGCCGGGGGATCCTCGACCCATGGACTGGCTGACCAAGCTCCCCGTCATCGGCCCCTGGGCCGTCCGGCTCATGAGGACGCACGCCTGGCGCTCCTACGAGCGGCTCGACGAAGTGCACTGGAGCAGGCTCGCCGCCGCCATCACCTTCCTCTCCTTCCTCGCCCTCTTCCCGCTCATCACCGTCGCCGCCGCCATCGGCGCCGCGCTTCTCACCGACGACCAGCTCGCACGGATCGAGGACAAACTCTCCGACCAGGTCCCCGGCATCTCCGACCAGCTCGACATCGGCGGACTCGTCGCCAACGCCGGCACCGTCGGACTCGTCGCCGGCGCCCTGCTGCTCTTCACCGGCATCGGCTGGATCGGCTCGATGCGGGACTGCCTCCGGGCCGTCTGGGGCATCGACGACCTCGACGAGGGCAACCCGGTGCTCCGCAAGGGCAAGGACGCCGTCATCCTCGTCGGCCTCGGCGCCGTCGCCCTCTGCTCGCTCGCCGCCTCCTGGCTCGGCTCCACCGCCGTCGGCTGGACCGCCGACCGCCTCGGCATCTCGGGAGGCGGCGCGGGCGGCATCCTGCTCCAGGGCGCCGCCGTGCTCGTCGCGATGGTCGCCGACTTCCTGATCCTGATCTACGTCCTCAAACTGCTGCCGGGCGTCGACCCGCCGCGCCGCCGGCTCGTGGTGGCCGCCCTGATCGCCGCGGCCGGCTTCGAACTCCTCAAGCTGCTGCTCGGCGGCTACATGCGGGAGGTCGCGGCGAAGTCGATGTACGGCGCCTTCGGCGTGCCGGTGGCGCTGCTCCTGTGGATCAACTTCACCGCGAAGCTCCTGCTCTTCTGCTCCGCCTGGACGGCGGTGGGCTCGCTCGGGACCTCCGGCGCGCCTACGGATTCACGTCCGGATCCGGAGCGGCCGTCCGGTAACGACGACGGCGGACCGCACCCCCCGCCGCGGGCCAGCGACGGTTGACGAGGAAGACCGCCGCCGCGACCAGCACCAGCACTCCGCCCGCGATCGCGAGCGCGATCCCGACCCCGCCCGAGCCCTCCCCGGCGGCCGCGACGGCCGGGCCGCCCGTCTCCGGACGCTCCTTGCCCGGCGCCGGCGCCCCCGACTCCGTACCGCCCACCGGCCGGGCCGACGGCACCGCGCTCTTCGGCGCCACCAGCTCACCGACCGGCGTCACCTTCCCGGACGCCGCGAAACCCCAGTCGAGCAGCCGCGCGGCCTCCTTGTAGACCGCGTGCTGCTCCTTCGACGACGGGTTCATGACCGTGACGAGCAGCACCCGCCCGTTCCGCTCCGCGACCCCGGTGAAGGTGGCGCCCGCGTGCGTGGTGTTGCCGTTCTTCACCCCGGCGATGCCCGGGTACGGGGCGATGCCGAAGTCGCCGGTCAGCAGCCGGTTGGTGTTCTGGATCTCGAACGTCTCGCGCTTCTTGCCCGGCTTCGCCTCTCCGGGGAAGGCCGCGCGCGGAGTCGCCGCGTACTCCCGGAACTCCGCCTTCTGCATGCCGCTGCGGGCGATCAGCGTCAGGTCGTACGCCGACGAGACCTGCCCCGGGGCGTCGTAGCCGTCCGGCGACTTGACGTGGGTGTCGAGCGCCTGGAGCTCGGCCGCGTGGGCGTTCATCTCGCCCACGGTCTTCGTCAGGCCCTGGTTCATCTGCGTCAGGACGTGCACGGCGTCGTTCCCGGACCGCAGGAACACCCCCAGCCACAGGTCCCGGACCGTGTAGGACTGCTTCTCCTTTATCCCGACGAGGCTGGAGCCCTCGCCGAGCCCGGCCAGGTCCGCCGCCGTGACCAGGTGGGTCTGCTTCTTGTCCTTGAACTTCGGCAGCAGCGTGTCCGCGAAGAGCATCTTCAGCGTGGACGCGGGCGCGAGCCGCCAGTGCGGGTTGTGCGAGGCCAGCACCGCCCCGCTCTCCGCGTCGGCCACGATCCACGACCGCGCCGACAGCTCCTTCGGCAGCACCGGCGCCCCGGTCCCCAGCTTCACCTGGGTCCCCGGCAGCCCCAGCAGCACCCCGCCGACCGACGACATGTCCTGCGGCGGCTTGGGCTGCTCCTCCTTCTTCTCCTTCTCCTTCTCCGTCTCCGGAGCCTTCGAGACCGCCCCCGGCTTGACGGGTTCGTCCGCGTGGGCGGGCCCGGCGGCGATCGCGAGCGGAAGCAACAGAGCGGCGGCGACCGCGGCAGCGGTCCTGTTCGAAGCAGACACGATCGAGAACGTACAGGCACGCACCCCCGATCCGAACCCCACGGTCCCCTTCCCCCACCCCTCTCCACCCGGACGCGGGCCCCCGGGGGCGGACGGTGATACTGAGCCCATGAAGCTCAGCCGCCGCGTCTCCTGGTTCCTGCTCGCGTTCGGGGTCTGGAGTTGGTTCATCTGGATCACTTTCGTCAAGAATCTATGGAACGACGGGAGCGGTCTCGCGTTCGACGACGCCGGGGACCCGACGGCCTACTTCTGGGTCCATCTGCTGCTCGCCGTGACGTCCTTTGTCCTGGGGACGGTGATCGGCGTGATCGGGTTGCGCGGGGTGCGTGCCTCCCGCCGCTCCGACTGACACAAGAGAGGTACCGGGCGTGATCGCCTTCCTGCCCTTCCTGGTCGTGGTTCTCGCGCTGCTCGGCGCAGTCCACTGGTACGTGTGGCGTCGTCTGGTCCGGGACGTCACCGTGCCCGGCGGCCGGGCCCGGCGCCTCGGCACGGTCCTGGTGGTCGTGCTGCCGCTGCTCTCGATCGCCGCGCTCGTCTCCGGGCGCGCCGGGGCGCCGTTCCTGTTCCAGCAGGTCGTGGCCTGGCCCGGGTTCCTGTGGCTGGCGCTGCTGCTGTACGTGGTGCTGGCGCTGGTCGTCGGCGAGGCGGTGCGGCCGGTGCTGAACCGGGTGCTCGCCCGGCGGGCCGCCGCGGCAGCCGCCGCCCCCGCGCCGGTGGCCGCGCCCGCGCCCGCGCCCGTACCCGTACCCGTACCGGAGCGGGGGGAGGCGCCGGAGACGGAGGCCGGGACCGGGGCCGCGCCGGAGCGGGAGGAGGCGCCGGGGGCCGCCGGCGGGGTGCCGGTCGCCGAGGTGTCGCGGCGGCTCTTCGTGGCGCGGGTCGTCGGGGGTGCCGCGGCGGCGGTCGCGGCCGGGACCGTGGCGAACGGGGCGTACGGGGTGCTGAGCGGGCCGAAGGTGAAGCGGGTGACCGTTCCGCTGGCCAAGCTGCCCCGGGCCGCGCACGGTTACCGGATCGCGGTCGTCTCCGACATCCACCTCGGGCCGATCCTCGGGCGCGCCCACTCCCAGCGCATCGTCGACGCGATCAACGCCACCCAGCCCGATCTGATCGCCGTCGTCGGCGACCTCGTCGACGGCACCGTGGCGGACCTCGGGCCCGCCGCTGAGCCGCTGGCGCGGCTGCGCGCCCGGCACGGCTCCTTCTTCGTCACCGGCAACCACGAGTACTTCTCCGGCGCCGACGCCTGGGTCGAGCACGTCCGCGAGCTCGGCATGCGCCCGCTGCGCAACGAACGCCTGGAGATCGCCGCGGGGTTCGACCTGGCGGGCGTGGACGACGTGGCGGGCGAGAGCGAGGGGCGGGGGCCCGACTTCGGCCGCGCGCTCGGGGACCGCGACCGGTCCCGGGCGGCCGTCCTCCTCGCCCACCAGCCGATCGTCATCGACGACGCCGTCGCCCACGGGGTGGACCTCCAGCTGTCCGGTCACACCCACGGCGGCCAGCTCTGGCCCGGCAACGTCCTCGCCGAGCTCGCCAACCCGACCGTGGCCGGTCTCGAACGCTACGGGGACACCCAGCTGTACGTCTCCCGGGGTGCCGGCGCGTGGGGGCCGCCGGTCCGGGTCGGCGCGCCCTCCGACATCACGGTCGTCCAACTCGCCTCGAAACAGGCGTAATCGGGGATTGTCACTCCCTGCGCCGGGGTCGATACGTGCTGCTCATCGACTTAAATTCGCATTTCCCGGACATATGCATGCCGTGTGAAGGTTTCCTCTTCCCCCGGTGAAACCCGTGTGATTGGGTGGCGCAAACGCGACGATTCGGGGGTCGTCGCCCTTTGGGGTTTTTGCACGAAAAAAGGAAGCACGGCAATGCGGTCGACGGTCCGTCTCCGGATCCTCATCACTTGTGGAGTACTGGTGGCCGCGGGGGTGGGGGGCTGGCAACTCCTGCCCTCCGACGAGGGTCGTACCGACCCCGTCCCCGTGGGCACCACGGACCAGGTCTCCTCGCTCGACCCGGCCGGCGCCTACGACGCCGGCTCCTGGGCGATCTACAGCAACGTCTACCAGTCGCTGCTGACCTTCAAGCCGGGCTTCACCACCCCGACCCCGGACGCCGCCGAGAGCTGCAAGTTCGTGGGCGACAAGCTCGCCACGTACCAGTGCACGCTCCGCGGCGACCTCACCTTCCCCAGCGGGCGCACGGTGACGGGCGAGGACGTCAAGTACTCCTTCGACCGGATGCTGAAGATCAAGGCCGAGCTCGGTCCCGCTCCGCTCTTCCCCACCCTGAAGAACGTGACGGCCGACGGCCGGACGGTCACCTTCAACCTCAGCGGCCGGGACGCCACCTTCCCGCTGAAGCTGGCCACCGGCGCCGGTTCGATCGTCGACCGCGAGCGCTACCAGGCCGACACCCTCCGCCAGGACAACGGCGTCGACGGCACCGGCCCGTACATCCTCAAGGAGTACAAGCCGGGCCAGAGCGCCCTCCTGGAGCCCAACCCGAAGTACCGCGGCGCGCTCGCGGGGACCGGGCGTCCGGTCCTGGTGAAGTACTTCAAGGAGTCCGAGCAGCTGGCCGAGGCGTGGAAGTCCGGGGACGTCCAGGTGACGCACCGCCAGCTCCCGCCGTCCTTCGTGGAGAATCTGGACACCAACGGCGGCACGCGCCTCACCGAGGCGGAGAGCGCCGAGATCCGCAACATCGTCTTCAACACCCGGGACGAGTCGCCGATGGGGACGAAGGCGGTGCGCCAGGCGATCGCGGCCCTCCTCGACCGGCCGACCATCACCACCGGCGCCTACAAGGGCACGGTCGAGCCGCTGTACTCGCTGATCCCGCAGGGCTTCGTCGGCCACAGCACGGCCTTCTACGACCGCTACCCCGCGCCGGACGAGAAGAAGGCGAAGAAGCTGCTGAAGGACGCCGGCGTGCGGACGCCGGTCGCGTTCACCTTCGGTTACCGCCAGGACGCCACGTACAAGGCCGAGACCGTCGAGATCAAGAAGCAGCTGGAGGAGTCCGGCCTCTTCGAGGTGAAGCTGGTGGAGGCCGACTGGCCGACCTTCCAGAAGGGCTACGCCAACGGCGCCTATGACGTCTACACGGTGGGCTGGCTCCCCGACTTCCCCGACTCGGACAGCTTCACCGCCCCGCTCGTGGGCACCGGCAACGCCCTCGCCAGCGGGTACTCCAGCAAGTCCGTCGACAAGCTGATCACCGACACCCAGCAGTACAGCGACCGCTCCCGGGCCACCGGCGACTTCAAGGTGATCCAGGACGAGATCGCCCAGGACGTGCCGCTGATCCCGCTGTGGCAGAAGAAGGACTACGTCCTCGCCACCGAGGCCGTCGGCGGCTCGCAGAACCTCTCCGACGGCACCGGCATCTGGCGCCTGTGGGAGCTCGCCTGGCTCTGATCCGGGAGGATCCTCCGCGGACCTACTCCGCGGAGGACCCCCGCGAGTCCTTCTTCGGGGCGGTCCTTCGGGGCCGCCCCGACGCCGCCATCCCGGCCGCCGTCGGCATGAAGTCCGCGAGCAGTTCGTGGGTCTCCTTGACCAGCGGGCGCAGGATGCGGAAGCGGGAGAGCGAGATGGCCCGGGCGGTCACCGGCGACAGCCGTTCCACGAGCCGCCGGCTGTTGGCGGCGCCCTCGGAGCGGTCGTACACCCAGAACAGCACCAGGCCCATCTGCTGGAGCCAGAGCAGCTGCGGCAGCGCCTCGGAGAGTTCGGGGTCGACCTTCACGGAGGCGCCGGAGATGACCCGGCGGTGGACCTGGATCGCCGCCTCGCGGGCCCCCTCCGATTCCGGGGAGAACGGCGAGAGCGGGCTGTCGGGGTCGGCCGCGTTCTTGAAGAACTGGGCGGCGAACTCGTGGTACGGCTCCGCGATGTCGAGCCAGGCGAGCAGGACGCCCCGGATGCGGGCGACCAGTTCCTTCTCGCCGCCCTCCAGGACCGACTCGACCGCGGCCTGGTGCTCCTCGGCGATCCGGACGTAGAAGCCCTGGACCAGGTGCTCCTTGGACGCGAAGTAGTAGTAGGCGTTCCCGACCGAGACCCCGGCCTCCTGGGCGATCGCCCGCATGGTGGTCTTGTCGTACCCCCGCTCCCGGAAGAGCCGCAGCGCGGTCTCCAGGATGAGCGTCCGGGTCTGCTCGCTCTTGGGGGCCTTCGGAGCGTCCGGGGCCTTCGGAGCGTCCGGGGCCTTGCGGGCGTCCGGGGCCTTCTTCTCTTCCTTCGCGTCCTTCACGGGGCCGAGCCTAGTCGGGCGGACCGGACACCTCGCAGTGCCCGGCTCCGCAGGGCCCGCCGCCGGACCGCCCGTCCTGCCGCTCGGGGCTGTCGAGGGCCTCGCGCCACCTGGCGGCGGTGAGGACGGCGGCGCGGGCGAAGGGCTGTCCGGCCCCGTGCGGCACGTCGGAGAGGAAGACCCTTCCGTCGCGGCTGAGGGTGCGGGCGACCCAGATGGTCAGGGCCACGCCGATCAGCAGGTAGGCGATGTACGCGACGACAGTGAGGTCCATGCCCCACGCTCCCTTGAACGCGTTCACATGCTGGCGGACATGACCGTAGACCTCCTCTTGAACGCGTTCAAGTCGCAGCGTGAAAGGTGTGGCCGACGCTGTCATGAGCATCTAGAGTCACGCGGATGACGCTCTCTCATGACACGGCCGGCACCGGCCCCCAGACCGTCGTCCTGCTGCACTCCGGGGTCTGCGACCGCCGGATGTGGGACGGGCAGTTCCAGGCCCTCGCCGGGGCGGGGCACCACGTCGTCCGCTGCGACCTCCGCGGCTTCGGCGAGACCCCCGCCGACGCCCCGCACGTCCACGCCGACGACGTACGGGACCTCCTCGACCACCTCGGCGTCGAGCGCGCCGTGCTCGTCGGCTCCTCCTTCGGCGGCGAGGTCGCCCTGGAGTTCGCCGTCCGCCACCCCGGCCGGACCACCGCGCTCACCCTGCTCTGCGCCGCCGCGCCCGTCGAGCACGAGGCGGGACCCGAACTCCGGGCCTTCTTCGGGCAGGAGGACGCCCTCCTGGAAGCCGGTGACATCGAGGCCGCCACCGCCCTCAACGTCGGCCTGTGGCTCGGCCCCGACGCCGGCGACGACGCCCGCGCCCTCGTCCACGCCATGCAGCGCCGCGCCTTCGAGCTCCAGCTCGGCGTCCCCGAGGAGCACGAGGCCGGCCCCTCGGGCGTCACCGAGCGGGACCTCGCGGCGATCGCCGCGCCCGCCCTCGTCGTCACCGGCGCCCACGACGTCCCCGACTTCCGCGCCATCGGCGAGAAGACCGCCGCCCTCCTCCCGGCCGCCCGCCACGTCGAACTCGACTGGGCCGGCCACCTGCCGTCCCTGGAACGCCCGGAGGAGACCCTCCGCCTCCTCCTCGACCACCTCGCCGAGGTCAGCGCCCCCGCCGCAGCTGGGCGGTGATCGTCGGGTCGGTGATCCGGTCGTCGGCGGCCAGCAGGAACGCCTTCGACAGGATCACCGACAGCATCCCGCCGTCCTCCTCGAACGGCAGGAACACCTTCCCCGCCGCCCGCCCGGCCTCCCGCGAACGGTCCACCACCACGCACAGATACGTGTCCGAGGGCTCCATCAGCACGTTCCCGGAACCCAGGTGGATCCGGTACGCCCCCCGCTCCCCCCGCACCCGCAGGAACCGGTCCGTCAGCTCCACCCGGTCCGCGATCCGGGTCCGCGGCAGCAGCCGGGCCAGCGTCTCCCGCCGCACCCGCGCCCCCTCGCCCAGCTCCCCGAAGCCCCAGCGGGTCCAGTAGTCGCCGTACGCCCGGTCCGCGCCCCGGTCCCGCCACTCCGGGTCCGCCCCGACCGACGCCACCCCCACGAACAGGTCCACGTCCCGCAGCGCCTCCGACAGCGCCAGCGGCGGCACCTCCTCCAGCGGCGCCCGCTCCCAGGCCCGCGGCCCCGCCGCCCCCGCCTTCCGCTCGAACCGCACCTGGTCCGTCGCGCAGAGCAGGGCGACCCCGTCCGAGTACGCCCCTTCGTCGACCAGGTCCACGAAGAAGCGGGCCCGCCACCGCGTCCCCTCCGCCGCCGGCAGCTCGCCCGGCGCCGGCAGCTCCTTGACCAGCTCGGACGAGTCGCCCTCGGAGAAGTACCCCAGGTGCCGTCCCGCCCAGCCCCGTCCGGTCATCAGCGCCCGGGCCTGCCCGTACCGCAGCACGTGCCCGGCGAAGCGGTTCGAGTACGAGGCGGTCTCCCGCTCGGCCGGCGTCAGCGGGTAGACCTCCCGGAAGACCTGCTTGAACGGCTGCCGCCCCTCCCGGTCGAGCAGCGCCGCCCGCCACTGGGCGACCTCCTCGTCCGCGGCCCGCAGCGGATGCCACAGCCGCAGCCGGTCGGCCGCCCCGACCGGCCGCGCGGTGCCGTCCGCGGCGGCCAGCGCCCAGCCGCCGCCGGTCCGCTCCGGCACTCCGGCCGTCCAGCCCCCGGCACCGTCCCCGGCCTCCCAGACGAGCGCCCGCGCCACGGCCCCCGTCACCGGATGGTCCGCGTAGTACCGCCGCCAGTCCTCCGCCGGCCAGGTCGTGCCCGCCGCCAGGTGCTCCTCCAGGCGGGCCCGCTCCTCCGCGAGCAGCGCCGACAGCTTCCGCAGCCCCGTCCTGACCTCCCTCAGCGCCTCGCCGCGGGTCTCCCGCACCTCCTTCGGCGCGGTCTTCAGGAGCCTCCCCTCCGGGCCCCTGAAGGAGAGCAGGGCCGTGCCCGGCTCCCGTACCGCCAGCTCCGCCGTGTACGCCCCCAGCGCCACCTCCCGGGTCCCGCGCCCGTCGAGCCCGAGCGCGGGCACGGCCCGCTCCCGCAGCATCGACGCGGTCACCCCGGCCCGCGCGGAGACGGTCTCGCGGGCGCGCGCGATGCCCTTCGCCACCGTCCGGTTGACCACCCGCCTCGGCAGCCGCCCCAGCTCGGCCACGGCCTCCCCGGCCAGCCCGGCCGGGCACTCCCCGAGCACGGCGACGGCCGCCGTGGCGAGCGGCTGGCTGCGGCACATCCCCCCGGATCCGCCGAGCCCCGTCCCCGCGTTCAGCGCCACGGCCCCCACCAGCGGCACCACCCACTCCTCCCGGACGTCCAGCGAGGCCCACAGGAGGCCGCGGACGAGGGAGGTGTTGGCGGCGCTCGCCAGGGTGGGGATGCCCATGCCGACGAGGTCCGGGTCCCTCACCCGGTGCTCGGTCTGGGCGGTGACCCCCTCCAGGAGCAGCCGCACCACCTCCGTGCCCCGCTCGGCACCGGCCAGCAGCTCCGCCGCCCGCCGCCGCCAGACCCGGGTGGCGCGCGGCTTGTCGAGCAGCGCGCAGTGCGCCAGGAACGCGGCGACCCCCGCCCCCGCGAGCGGCTCCGCGTGCGCGGCCCGCATCGCCGGGCCGTAGTCGTCGAACCCGTCCAGGACGTGACGGGGCAGCAGGCCGGTGTCCACCCGCGTCTCGCGCGCGAGCAGGGCGTCCATCCGGTCGCGGAGCGGGCCGAACCCGTCCTGGGAGGAGAGGCGCAGGCCCTCGGCGACCCGGCGCAGGGCGCGGACGTGGGTCCGCGAGAAGTCGCCCGCCTGCTCGCAGGCCGCCACCACGAGCGGCACCAGGGCCGTGAAGTCCGTCCGCAGCTCGTGCGGTGCCACGCCCGCCCCGCCGCCCAGGACCCGGGAGAGCAGCAGGTCCGCGTCGGCGGCCGACCAGGCGAGGTCCCGGCGCGCCAGCCCGGCGAGCGCGTCCGTCACCACCTGGCCGCCCTTCCCGCGGCAGGCGCGCAGGTGCAGGGCGAGCGCGGCCTCCCGCAGCTCCGCCCCCTCCAGCGCGTCCAGCAACTCCCGCAGCGCGTCCGGCCCTCCGGCCGTCGCGCGCGCCACCGTCTCGCCCATGCCGGCCCCCGGGCCGGTGATCCCCACCATGCCGACCACGGTAGGGCCCGCCACCGACAACGCCTCAGCGCGGTCTGCGCACCCCCGGCACCAGGGCCGTCGCCAGGCAGCAGCCGGCGACCAGGACGGCCGCCGCGACCAGCGGGACGGCCGGGCCCCACGCGTCGGCGGCGAGCGGCGCCAGCGTGTAGCCGACCGGCATCGCGGCGAGCGAGAGCAGCCAGTCGTACGAGACCACCCGGGCCAGCACCTGCTCGGGGACCGCGCGCTGGACGACCGTGTCCCAGACGGGGTTGAGGAAGCCGAGGCCGGCCTGTGCGAGCCCGTACGCGCCGATGACGGCCCAGGCGGGCGCCCCGGCGGCGAGCAGCAGCAGCGGCAGCGCGTAGGTCGCGAGGGCGAGGTTGGCGGTGAGGACGGGCCGGGAGGGCTTCAGCCGGTCGGCGAGGAGCGAGCCGGCGAGCAGTCCCACCGCGCCGACCTGGAGCAGCAGCACCCAGGCGCCCGCGCCGCCGAGCCGGTCCACGGCGATCGCGGGGCCGAGGGTCATCAGGACGGCGGCGGCGCCGTTCCAGGCGCTGTGGGCGACGAGGCTGGTCCAGTACCAGTCGCGGGACCTGACCTCCCGCCAGCCCTCGCGCAGGTCGGCGACGATCGACCGGCGGGGGATCGGCACCCGCTCGACCCGCAGGACGGCGAGGAGCGCGGCGCTGACCGCGAAGGAGACGGCGTCGAGGACGAAGGCCCAGCCGGGGCCGACGGTGAGGATGAGGGCGCCGGCGAGCGCGGGCCCGCCCACGCGGGCGGCGCTGTGGGCGATCGCCATGGCGGCGTTGGCCCGGTGCAGGGCCTCCTCGGCGACGGTTCCGCGCACCAGCGGGGAGCCGGTCGGCACGGCGAACGCGCCGGCGGCGCCGCCGGCGGCCGAGGCGGCGGCGATCAGCCACAGGGTGGGGCTGCCGCTCAGGAGCTGGAGGCCGACGAGGAGCTGGGCGGCGCACCGGACCAGGTCCATGGCGAGGGCGATGGCGCGGGCGTCGAACCGGTCGGCGAGGACTCCGCCGACCGGCAGCAGCACGAGTTTCGGCACCATCGCGCACGCGAGCACGAGCGCGAGCGCGCCGGTGGAGCCGGTGGCTTCGAGGACGGCGAGGGCGAGGGCGGCGGGGACGACGGCGTCTCCGGTGAGCGAGAGCACCCGCCCGGCGAAGAGGAGGCGGAAGGGCCGGGTGCGCAGCGGGTGGCGGACGGCCGGCGGAGCGGCGGTGTCAGGCGACATGGGGGCAGGGTATTTCGGTGCCGAATAATTCGGCAACGAAATATCGGTGCCGGTCCGGGCCGGGCCCCCGCACGTACGATCACCCCATGAACCAGCCGGAGCCCGCAGCGCCCCAGCGACAGGACTGGACCGACGGCCACGTGGCCCGCTGGCAGCCCGTCCTGCCCGAGCTCGACCCCGTCGTCGAAGGCGCGGTCACCCGGATGAAGAAGCTCTCCGTCTACCTCCGCCGGGTCCGCGAACAGTCCCTCATCGACTTCGACCTCGAACGCCACGAGTTCGACACCCTGCACAAGCTGGCCGGCCGCGGCGGCTCCGCCGCCCCCTCCGAACTGGCCCAGGACCTCGACCTGGCCCCCGCCTCGGTCACCGGCCGGCTCGACGCCCTGGAGAAGCGCGGCCTCGTCCGGCGCACCCCCTCCACCACCGACCGCCGCCGGGTCGTCGTCGAGCTCACCGACACCGGCCGCACCACCTGGCTCGGCGCCATGGACGTCCTCGGCCACGAGGAGGAGCGCCTCCTGGGCGTCCTCACCCCCGCCGAGCGCACCGCCCTCAACGACCTCCTCCGCCGCGTGATGCTGGCCGCGGAGGCGGACCCGGCCGCCCCGCACTGGCACGGCTGACCCGCACCGGCACGGCCGACCCGCGCGGAGCCGCCCGACCCGCGCGGAGCCGGCCGATCCTCCCCCGTCACGACCGCCCCGCTGTCGGTGGCGGGCCCTACGCTCCGGGGTCATGGGAACAGTCACCTTCGTCGACGAGACGACCCTGGGCGCCCGCACCGCCTCCGCGCCCCTCGCCGTGCCCGAGGAGCGCCTGCCGCTGCGCGAGCTGATGGCCCGCCGGGTCGCCCTGGAGACCGGCCCGGAGGGGTACGAGGCCGCGCTCGCCCACGCCCTGGACGCCTTCGCCCGCAACGGCTTCCTGGTCCTGGTCGGCGACCGTCAGATCGAGGACCCGGACGAGACGGTCACGGTCGGCCCGGCCACCGAGGTCGTCTTCCTGAAGCTGGTCCCGCTGGTCGGCGGCTGACGCCCCCTCCGGGCCCCGGGCACGGCGAAGGCCCCGCCTCCCGGAGGGGAGACGGGGCCTTCGAGGCACGCGGGAAGGTCAGAAGCGACGCGTGATCAGCGCGCGCTTCACTTCCTGGATCGCCTTGGTGATCTCGATGCCACGCGGGCAGGCGTCCGTGCAGTTGAACGTGGTGCGGCAGCGCCACACGCCGTCCTTGTCGTTCAGGATCTCCAGGCGCTGCTCGCCGCCCTCGTCGCGCGAGTCGAAGATGAAGCGGTGCGCGTTGACGATCGCGGCCGGACCGAAGTACTGGCCGTCGTTCCAGAAGACCGGGCAGGACGACGTGCACGCGGCGCACAGGATGCACTTGGTGGTGTCGTCGTAGCGCTCGCGGTCCTCGGGGGACTGCTTGCGCTCGCGGGTCGGCTCGTTCCCCTTGGTGATGAGGAAGGGCATGACGTCGCGGTACGCCTGGAAGAAGGGCTCCATGTCGACCACGAGGTCCTTCAGCACCGTGAGGCCCTTGATGGGCTCGATGGTGATCGGCTTCTCGGGGTTCAGGTCCTTGATCAGCGTCTTGCAGGCGAGCCTGTTCTTGCCGTTGATCCGCATGGCGTCGGAACCGCAGATGCCGTGCGCGCAGGAGCGACGGAAGGTGAGCGTGCCGTCCATGTCCCACTTGATCTTGTGGAGACCGTCGAGCACACGCTCCTTCGGGTCGATCTCGACCTGGAAGTCCTCCCAGACCACCGCGTCCGAGACCTCGGGGTTGAAGCGGCGGATCCGGAAGGTGACCGTGATGTACGGGGAGGCGGCGGACTCCGCCTCGACCTTGTCCAGAACGGGGGTGGCCATCAGTACTTACGCTCCATCGGCTGGTAGCGGGTCGTCACGACCGGCTTGTAGTCGAGACGCACGGTCTCGGAGCCGTCCTCGCCGACCTCGCGGTACGCCATCGTGTGGCGCATGAAGTTGACGTCGTCGCGGTTCGGGTAGTCCTCGCGGTAGTGACCGCCGCGGGACTCCTTGCGTGCCAGGGCCGAGACGGCCATGACCTCGGCCAGTTCGAGCAGGTTGCCCAGCTCGATGGCCTCCAGGAGGTCGGTGTTGAAGCGCTTGCCCTTGTCCTGGATGGACACGTTCTTGTAGCGCTCGCGCAGCTCGGCGATCTTCTCGACGGCCGTCTTGATGGTCTGCTCCGTGCGGAACACCATCACGTTGGCGTCCATCGTCTCCTGGAGCTCGCGGCGCACGTCGGCGACCCGCTCGGTGCCCGTGGAGTTGCGCAGGTTCTCGATCTGCGTGACGACCAGCGACTCCGGGTTCTCCGGCAGCTCGACGTAGTCGTGCTTGTGGGAGTACTCGGCGGCGGCGATGCCCGCGCGGCGCCCGAAGACGTTGATGTCGAGCAGCGAGTTGGTGCCGAGGCGGTTGGCGCCGTGCACCGACACGCAGGCGACCTCGCCGGCCGCGTACAGGCCCGGGACGACGGTGGTGTTGTCCGACAGGACCTCACCCTCGACGTTGGTCGGGATGCCGCCCATGGCGTAGTGCGCGGTGGGCTGGATCGGGATCGGGTCCGTGTACGGCTCGATGCCGAGGTACGTACGGGCGAACTCGGTGATGTCCGGGAGCTTGGCGTCGAGCTGCTCCGGCGGGAGGTGCGTCAGGTCCAGGTAGACGTGGTCGCCCTCGGGACCGCAGCCGCGGCCCTCGCGGATCTCCGTGTAGATGGAGCGGGAGACGACGTCACGGGACGCGAGGTCCTTCATGACCGGCGCGTACTTCTCCATGAAGCGCTCGCCGTCCTTGTTGCGGAGGATGCCGCCCTCACCGCGGGCGCCCTCCGTCAGCAGGATGCCCATGCGCCAGATGCCCGTCGGGTGGAACTGGAAGAACTCCATGTCCTCCAGGGGCAGGCCGCGGCGGTAGCAGGCGGCCTGGCCGTCACCGGTCAGGGTGTGGGCGTTCGACGTCACCTTGAAGAACTTGCCGGTGCCGCCGGAGGCGTAGACGACAGCCTTCGCCTGGAAGATGTGGATCTCGCCGGTGGCCAGCTCGTACGCGACGACGCCGGCGGACTTCTTGACGCCGTCGACCTCGACGATGAGCTGGTCCAGGACGTAGAACTCGTTGAAGAACTCCACGCCCTCCTTGATGCAGTTCTGGTACAGCGTCTGGAGGATCATGTGGCCGGTGCGGTCGCCCGAGTAGCAGGCGCGGCGGACCGGGGCCTCGCCGTGGTTGCGGGAGTGACCGCCGAACCGGCGCTGGTCGATGTCGCCGTTGGGCGTACGACCGAAGGGCAGGCCCATCTTCTCCAGGTCGAGGACGGCGTCGATGGCCTCCTTCGCCAGGATCTCGGCGGCGTCCTGGTCGACCAGGTAGTCACCGCCCTTGACCGTGTCGAAGGTGTGCCACTCCCAGTTGTCCTCCTCCACGTTGGCCAGCGCGGCGGCCATGCCGCCCTGCGCGGCGCCCGTGTGGGAGCGGGTGGGGTAGAGCTTCGTCAGCACGGCGGTGCGGCTGCGCTTCGTCGCCTCGATGGCGGCGCGCATGCCGGCGCCGCCGGCGCCGACGATGACGGTGTCGTACTTGTGGATCTTCATGGCGTGGTTACCTCAGCCCCGTGCCTAGCGGATGTTCGGGTCGAAGGTGAAGATCACCAGCGTGCCCAGAAGGATGGTGAACACCGTGGCGGTGTACAGCAGGCCCTTGAGCCACAGACGCGTGTTGGGGCGCTCCGCGTAGTCGTTGATGACGGTACGGAGGCCGTTGGCGCCGTGCAGCATGGCGAGCCACAGCATCAGGAGGTCCCAGACCTGCCAGAACGGGGACGCCCAGCGGCCGGCCACGAAGGCGAAGCCGATCTTGGAGACGCCGCCGTCCAGGAAGAGCTGGATCAGCAGGTGGCCGAGGACGAGGACCACGAGGACGACACCCGAGAGCCGCATGAAGAGCCAGGCGGCCATCTCGAAGTTGCCGCGGGTCGCGCGCGGGGTCTTGCCCGTGCGCTTGCGGGGCGCCTCGATGTACGGGGCGGGGTTGTCCGCGTCGTAGGCGGCGCCTTCGACGGGACCGATCGCGGAAGTGGTGTCAGCAGACATGCGTGGCGTCAGCTCCCGAACAGTTCACGTGCGGCGTGCCCGAGGATCGGGTACAGCGAGAAGGCCATCAGCACGACCCAGATGCCGACGACGGTCCAGAGCATCTGCTTCTGGTAGCGCGGGCCCTTGGACCAGAAGTCCACGGCGATGACACGGAGACCGTTCAGCGCGTGGAAGAGGATGGCGGCGACGAGGCCGTACTCCAGAAGAGCGACGATCGGCGTCTTGTAGGTCGCGACGACCTCGTCGTACGCCTCGGGAGAGACGCGGACGAGAGCGGTGTCCAGCACGTGTACGAACAGGAAGAAGAAGATGAGGACGCCGGTGACTCGATGAGCCACCCAGGACCACATTCCTTCCCGGCCGCGGTACAGCGTTCCAGCCGGCACGGAAAAACCCTCCGGGAGCGGGGATCGGGGCCCGGCCGGCTTCTCTGTCGGTCTGGCCCGGCCGGGTACGGTCCACCGGCCCCGGTCATCGTAGCGACGACTTGTCGGTTCGCTCGCGCGGGGTCCGTCAGTGTGATCAAACAGGCACGGACGGACTATCGTCCGCGGCGGAATCGGCCCTTTCCGGGGAGAATCACAGGTCCGAGCGGCGGAACGTGAGCCCCTGGGCGAGCGCGAAGGCGAGTCGGGAGCGGGCGAGCCGGCGCAGTTCGTCCGCCGCGACGGCCCGCTCCTCCTCCGGTTCGTTGCCGAGACGTGACCGGATCCCGGCCAGGACGGCGTCCAGCCGCTCGCCCGGCCGCACCCCGTCCAGGCTGATCACGAACGCGTGTCCGAAGCGGCTCTCGTACGCGGCGTGGGCGGCGCGCAGCGCGGTCCGGGCGGCCGGCGGCGCGTCCGGGTGCGGCGGCGCGGAGGACTCGGCGGCCAGCGCCTCGTCGAGATCGGTGCCGGTGAGGTCGTACCCGGCCTCCTCGGCGGCGGCCAGCAGGGCGTCCACCGTGGGGTAGGGCCGGTGCGCGGCGATCCGCCCGGCCCAGCGGCCGCTGCGGCAGCAGGAGAGCAGCAGCTCGGTCGCCTCGGCGGGGGCCGCCGCGTTGAGGAGCAGCAGGCCGTGCGGGGCGCCGGAGGACTTCTGGGCGGGTATGGCAGGCGCGTCCGCCGGACCCGGCTTGTGGCAGGGGGCGTGGGTGTCGCTGGTCAGCGTGGGCTCCGGGACGGCGGGACGAGTGGGGTGGACGTGACGCAACGTTATCGACGGGACGGGCGAAGTGTCCGACGGGTGCGCGAATTTCACCCGGAAGGGAGAGTTTAGGAACGTGTGATGGACGTGAAGGTTCCGTTCTTCCGGGTGTGGATGCCCGCACGGACGATTGGCCGGCCGGTCCCGGGTGCGGGAGGATGCGAGGGATGCGGTACTCCTCACGGGGCCCCCTGCGCGGCCCGGCACTCCTGGCGGCCGCGGTGGCCCTGACCACCGTGGCGGCCTGCTCGACCGGCTCTCCGTCCGGCGCGGGCTCTCCCTCGGCACCCCCTTCCGGCACGGCTCCCGGGACCACGGCCGCGAAGCCGTCCCCCACGCCCACGGCCACCCCGACACCCACGCCCACCAGGACGTACCCGCTCTCCACCGCCCCGCGCACCGTCCCCGCCGTCCGCTCCCACGAGCCGGCCCGCGGCCCCGGCTGGAAGCCCGGACCGCGCGCCGGGGTCGTCCTCGGCGCCGGGAGCGCGGGCCTCGCCGACGAGGGCAGGCTGCTCGCCCAGGAGCTGGGCCTGCGCTACCGCGGCGAGGCCGCGGCCGGCCCCGGCGACGTCGAGCTGGCCCTCGGCGGCCAGGGCGCCCCCGAGTCGTACACGCTCGCCGTGAAGGACGGCCGGGTCCGCATCGCGGGCCCCGACGAGGCCGGCGTCTTCTACGGCACCCGCACCCTCAAGCAGTCCGTCAGGTCGGCCGGGACCATGCCCGAGGGCACCGTCGCCGACCGGCCGGCCAAGCCGCAGCGCGGGCTCAACGTCGACATCGCCCGCAAGCACTTCACGGCCGACTGGCTGGAGGACCGCATCCGGGAGATGGGCGACCTCAAGCTCAACCAGCTGGGGCTGCACTTCTCCGACGACCAGGGCTTCCGGATCGAGTCGGACTCGCACCCCGAGGTCGTCTCGAAGCAGCACCTCACCAAGGCGGAGGTCCGCCGGATCCTCGCGCTCGCCGCGAGCCGGCACGTCACCGTCGTCCCCGAGATCGACTCGCCCGGACACCTCGGCGCGGTCATCGACGCCCACCCGGACCTCCAGCTGGTCAGCGCCACCGGCCGCACCCCGCGCGGGGCGGTCGACATCTCCGACCCGGACTCCGCCCGGATCGTCGACGACCTGCTGCGCGAGTACACCGCCCTCTTCCCCGGCGCCTACTGGCACCTGGGCGCCGACGAGTACGTGGCCCTGATGGCGAAGGACCCCGAGGCCAGCTACCCGCAGCTCGCGAAGGCGGCGCGGGAGGCGTACGGGCCCTCCGGCCGCGTCCAGGACCTGGCCACCGACTGGCTCAACGACCGCGCCGCCACCGTCCGGCCCACCGGCAAGACCCTCAAGGCGTGGAACGACGGCTTCTTCGCCGGCGGGGTGGTGAGCGCGGCGAAGGACATCGAGGTCGAGTACTGGACCGGCAAGGAGTACGGCGCCCGGCCCCCGCTGCCGTACCTCCAGGCGGGCCGCAGGCTGGTGAACCTCAACGACGAGTACCTCTACTACGTGCTCGGCGAGCCCAACCAGTTCACCTATCCGACCGGCCGCCGCATCTACGAGCAGTGGACCCCGCTGGTCGTCCGCGGCACCACCCCGGTCCCGGCCCGCTACGACGCGCAGATCCAGGGCGCCCGGTTCGCCGTCTGGTGCGACCTCTCCAACGCCCAGACCCAGGACCAGGTCGCCGCCGGCATCCGCCTCCCGCTCGCGGCCCTCTCCCAGAAGGTCTGGGACCCCCGCGAGCCCGCGCGGACCTGGTCCGACTTCCGGGCGCTGGCGACGAAGGTACGGGGCTGAGCCGGCGTTCTCGCCCTCCTGTTCGTACACCGTCCGACCTCTATGCAGCACGCCAGGGCCACTGGCATGCTTTCGGCCTCCAAGTGACGAGATCGCGCCTGTCGGCGCAGAAGTGGACGTAGAGCGTCCGCATCGGGTGGCGAGGAGGCGTCCATGACGTCGAGTACGGGTCGGAGTCTGCTGGAACTGATCGGCGGGGCCGACGAACGCGGCCTCGCCGCCGCGGGGCTCGCCTGCCTGGACCGCTGTCTGCCGCTGCTCGCGCCCGACCGCGCCGAGGTGCTGCGGCCGGTGTGGGCCGCGGTGGCGCGCGGGGGCGGTGAGACGTGGGCCGAGGCCGTCGCCAAGGCCCGGGTCGAGCTCGACGGCGCGGGCGGCGGGGCCGCCGGCGACGGCGGTGTCGTCACGATGGTGCGCGCGATGCTCGACGGGGTGCCCGCCGAGTGGGCCGAGGCACCCCTGCGCGCCTGGGCCGAGCGGTGCTCGACCGTGGCGCTCGCCGTGCACCGCCTCTATGACGTGAACGAGGACGGCCCGCTGCACGCCGGCGAACTCCGCCGCCAGCTGGCCGTTCTCGACGCGGTCGCCCACGGCCCGACCGGGCTGCGCCGGGCCCGCGAGCTCTCCGTCGAGGGCGGCCGCGTGCTGCGCGCGGTCGTCTCCCGCCGGGCCCGCACCGCCTGAGGCTCAGTCCTCGGCGGGCGCCTCGATCGTCGCGGAGGCGACGAGCTCGGAGAGCTGCCGTTCGGCCGTCGCCTTGTCCAGGCCGAGGCCGCTCAGCACCCCCTCGCCGTCCTCGTGCTCCAGGAGGGCGAGCAGGATGTGCTCGGTGCCGACGTAGTTGTGCCCGAGGCGCAGGGCCTCGCGGAAGGTCAGTTCGAGCACCTTCTTCGCCGCCGCGTCGTACGGGACGAGCGCCGGCACCTCCTCGGCGGCCGGCGGCAGCGTCGGGGTCACGGCCTCGCGCAGCCGCTCGGCGGTGACGCCCTGGGCGTTGATCCACAGGACGGCGAGGCCCTCGGGCTCGGCGAGCAGCCCGAGCGCGAGGTGGCCGGGGACGGTCTCCGCGTTGCGCGCGGCGGTCGCCTCGTTCTGCGCGGCGACGACGACGCCGCGGGCGCGCGGGGTGAAGCGGCTGAACCCGGCGTTCGCGTCCATCTTCTCGGCGTCCGGGTCCTTGGGGACGAACCGCTTCTGGGCGGCCTGGCGGGTCACGCCCATGCTGCGGCCGATGTCGGTCCAGGAGGCGCCGGAGCGGCGGGCCTGGTCGACGAAGTGGCCGATGAGGTGGTCGGCGATCTCGCCGAGGTAGTCCGCCGCGATGACCGCGCCGGAGAGCTGGTCCAGCGTGTCCGGGTGGACCTTCTTGATCGCTTCGATGAGTTCGTCGAGACGGATGCTGACGTTCGGAACCACGGGATGCGTCATGAGGCAACCCTAGGTTGACACTCCCTTGGTGTCAACGAGTGGTTGACAGTCATGAGGGATGACTTCTTTCGGGTGACGTGCCGTATCGCATGAAGAGGGGAGGAAACGGGCGGACTCCGGCCCGGAAAAGGGAGACGACCGGGGCCGCCACCCCCCACAGGAGAGGCCCCGGTCGTCATCCACGGAGCCGCAGCACGGCTCCGTACTCCATACAGCGCCGGTGGTGCGGTTTCTGTCACACCACCCGCCGGGGGAGCGAAGGTTGCAAGTTGTACAAGGTGCGCGGACCGCGTGGACGTGACGCCCGGAGTCGACGTAGCGTGCTGGAGCGCGAGGTGGACTCGGCGGCGATGACCAGCCCCGACTCCGCGGCCGGCGAGCCGGCGCGCGCGCAGAACGCGACCGACGGACAGGGTTTGGGGAGTGCTGGGGGACGACGCGGAGCTGACGGCCGCGGTGCTCGCTGCGCAGGACGGGGACGAGGAAGCCTTCCGGACTGTGTACCGCGCCGTGCATCCCCGTCTGCTGGGCTACATGCGCACGCTGGTCGGGGACGCCGACGCCGAGGATGTCACCTCGGAGTCCTGGCTCCAGATCACCCGTGACCTCGACCGCTTCAGCGGCGACGCGGACCGGTTCCGCGGCTGGGCGGCCAGGATCGCCCGCAACCGGGCCCTCGACCACCTCCGGATGCGCGGCCGCCGGCCCGCCTCCGGCGGCGACGAGACCGAACTGACCGACAAGCCCGCCGACTCCGACACCGCGGGCGAGGCCCTGGAGGCCCTCGCCACCGGCGACACCCTCGCCCTCATCGCCCGCCTCCCGCAGGACCAGGCCGAGGCCGTCGTCCTGCGCGTCGTCGTCGGCCTCGACGCCAAGAGCGCCGCGGAGGCCCTCGGCAAGCGCCCCGGCGCCGTCCGCACCGCCGCCCACCGGGGCCTGAAGAAGCTCGCCGAACTCCTCGGCGTCGACGGCACGGCCGGCGCGGAGCCGGGCGAGGAGGCCGCCGACGGCGGACCGCCGCTCGACGGGGTGCCACCCCAGCGCGGCCGGAACCCGGGGTTCATAGCCCCCGGCGGTGTGACGCATTGGCGTCCGCGTACGCAGAAGGACATGTGATGGCCGACGAGCGGTACCAGTGGCTCGACCCGGAGGCCGCGGAGCGGCTGCTCCGCGGCGAGCCCGTCGACCCCGCCGACCCCTCGGCCCGTGTCCGGGCCGCGGCCCTCGCCGACGCCCTCGACGCGGCCCGTACGGCCGCCGTCCCCGCCCCCGGCGTCCCGCTCGCCGGGGAAGAGGCCGCCCTCGCGGCCTTCCGCACCGCCACCGCCGCCCGCGCCGCCGCCCCGGCCGCCGCGTCCGCCGCCCCCGCCGCCCCGGCCGACCTCGGAAGGGTGCGGCTCACCTCCGCCCCCGGCCCGGCCCGTCGGTGGGGCCGCTCCCTGCGCTACGGACTGGCCGCCGCGCTCGCCGCCGTCACCGTCGGCGGGGTCGCCGTCGCCGCCGGGACCGGAGTGCTCCCGCTCGTCGACAAGGAGCCCTCCCGCACGGTCACCGCCGCCGAGACCGCCACGCCGACCGACCCGGGCGAGCCGACCTCCGGGATCGAACGGCACCCGGACCCCTCGTGGAGCGCGGACCCCGGCCGCACGGACGGCACCCCCGCCCCCGGCGCGAGTCCCACCGCCCGGCCGGACGGTCACGCGACCACGAGCCCCCGCCCCGGCGTCACGCCCTCCGGCGAGAACCGTCCCGACCGCGGCAGGACCGCTCCCACCCCCACCGGCCGCGTCGGCGACAGCCGCGAGGGCCGGCTCACGGCCTGCCGCGAGTACCGCTCCGGCCGCCTCGACACGGCCGGCCGCGAGCGCCTCGCCGACGCCCTGCGCGTCGGCGAGACCCTGCGCCTCTACTGCGACAAGCTCCTCGCCGGCACCGGCGAGGGCGACGCCGCCGGCACCGGCGACGGTGACGGTGACGGTGACAGGGACAAGGACAAGGACACGGGCGACGGCGACGCCAAGGACGAGGACGGGAACGCGCCCGACCTCTCGCACGGCACCGTCCCCACCCCCGCCGACTCCAGCCGCAAGCGCGGCCAGGGCAGGCCGGACCCCAAGGACCGGCCCAGGGCCAAGGCGAAGACAGGGACCGGCCCCCGGACGGGCGCCCCGGCCCCGGCCGGGGACGCCCGGGAGACCGTGCCCGGCACGCCCGCCGGGGCCCTCGCGCTCTGCCCCGTCTGAACCCCCGGAGACGGGGGTGTGACACTTTCGGACCGCCCGGCGCAGTACAGAGTGAGCCGACTGGTCATCGGCCGCGCAGAGAGCCGGGGTTCCCCCCGTACCTACGGCTCCGCGCACCCGGCGCGGGTGGGACACGTTCCCCCGGTCCCACCCGCGCCCCTTCTTCCCTCCCCCTCCGCTACCAGTGGACGACGACCTTGTCGCCGGCCTTCACCTGGTCGAAGAGGGCCGCGAGCTTCGCCCGGTCCCGGACGTTCACACAGCCGTGCGAGGCCCCGGCGTAGCCGCGCGCCGCGAAGTCCGACGAGTAGTGCACCGCCTGGCCGCGGCTGAAGAACATCGAGTACGGCATGGGCGTGTGGTAGATCGTCGACGTCCAGTCCTTGGCCTTCCACTCCACGGCGAAGGTGCCCTCGCGGGTCGGCGTGTTCTCCGAGCCGAAGCGCACGTCCATCGAGGACACCACCCGGCCGTCGATCATCCAGGCCAGGGTCCGGCTCTCCTTGCTGATGCAGAGCACCCGGCCGGTCATGCAGCGCGGGTCCGGCGTGTCCAGCGCGTTGGTGGTGGACGGCTTCAGCTCGTCCGCCGTCGGCTTCTTCGTCACGGCGAGCAGCCGCTGCCACGTCGTCGCGTCCACCGAACCCGTCCCGGGCAGCCCCCGCTTCTTCTGGAAGCCCGTCACCGCCTTCGCCGTGATCGTGCCGTAGAAACCGGTCGGCGCCCGGTCGAAGTGGTCGAGCTGCCGCAGCCGCGCCTGCAGCTCCCGCACCTGCTCGCTCTCGTCCCCGTCCTTCATGAGGAACGCCGCCGAGGGCGCCGGAGCCGGCGACGACGCCGACGACGACGCCGAAGGGTCCGAGGACGACGGGGCCGGCGACGACGGCTTGCCGTCCCCGCCGGCCGGGGCGGAACCGCTCGGCGCGGGCGCCGTGGCCGTGGCCGGCGGCTTCGGCGACCCGCCGCCGGACCCGGCCGCCTGGGCCGTACAGCCGGTCGTGACGAGCGCGACGGCGGCCGCGGCGAGAACGGCTCTGCGTATGGCGGAAGAACGCTTCATGGTTGCCCCCCGAAGAATGAACTGTGCCCATAGGGATGCTTCCCGTCCGCCTGTGGTTGCGCACCTGTGCGGGCAAGCGCTCATGCTGTGAGGAAGGTCCCAGCGTGCTGCTCTCCACCGGGCCGCACGCCCGCCGCTACAGTCCGTCGCGAGGGTCGGTACCGCCGAGTAGCGGCAGCAGGTCAATCGGGAGGCACAAGCAATGGCGCGCGAGTCGGAGTCGGGACTGCCCATCGAGCCCGTGTACGGGCCGGAGGCGCTGGAGGGCTGGGATCCGGCCGGGAAGCTGGGCGAGCCGGGCACGTACCCCTTCACCCGCGGTGTGTACCCGTCGATGTACACGGGCCGCCCGTGGACCATGCGGCAGTACGCCGGCTTCGGCACCGCGGTGGAGTCGAACGCCCGTTACAAGCAGCTCATCGACAACGGCACCATGGGCCTCTCGGTCGCCTTCGACCTGCCCACCCAGATGGGCCACGACTCCGACGCGGCGATCGCCGGCGGCGAGGTCGGCAAGGTCGGCGTGGCGATCGACTCGGTCGACGACATGCGCGTCCTGTTCGACGGGATCCCGCTCGACAAGGTCTCCACGTCGATGACGATCAACGCCCCCGCCTCCCTGCTGCTGCTCATGTACCAGCTGGTCGGCGAGGAGCAGGGCGTGCCCGCCGACAAGCTCACCGGCACGATCCAGAACGACGTGCTGAAGGAGTACATCGCCCGCGGCACGTACATCTTCCCGCCGAAGCCCTCGCTGCGGCTGATCGCGGACATCTTCAAGTACTGCAAGGCCGAGATCCCGAAGTGGAACACGATCTCGATCTCCGGCTACCACATGGCCGAGGCGGGGGCGTCGCCCGCGCAGGAGATCGCCTTCACCCTCGCCGACGGCATCGAGTACGTCCGCACCGCCGTCGCGGCCGGCATGGACGTGGACGACTTCGCGCCCCGCCTGTCGTTCTTCTTCGTCGCCCGCACCACGATCCTGGAGGAGGTGGCGAAGTTCCGCGCCGCCCGCCGGATCTGGGCCCGCGTGATGAAGGACGAGTTCGGCGCCAAGAACCCCAAGTCGCTGATGCTCCGCTTCCACACCCAGACCGCCGGTGTGCAGCTGACCGCCCAGCAGCCCGAGGTCAACCTGGTCCGCGTCGCCGTCCAGGGCCTCGCCGCCGTGCTCGGCGGCACGCAGTCCCTGCACACCAACTCCTTCGACGAGGCCATCGCCCTGCCGACGGACAAGTCCGCCCGCCTGGCGCTGCGCACCCAGCAGGTCCTCGCCTACGAGACCGACGTGACCGCCACCGTGGACCCCTTCGCCGGGTCGTACGTCGTCGAGAAGATGACCGACGACGTGGAGGCCGCGGCCCTGGAGCTGATGGCCAAGGTGGAGGAGCTGGGCGGCGCGGTCAACGCCATCGAGCGCGGCTTCCAGAAGAGCGAGATCGAGCGCTCCGCCTACCGCATCGCGCAGGAGACCGACTCCGGCGAGCGGGTCGTCGTCGGCGTCAACCGCTACACCATCGACGTCGAGGAGCCCTACGAGCCGCTCCGCGTCGACCCGGCCATCGAGGCCGAGCAGGCCGAGCGCCTCGCCAAGCTGCGGGCCGAGCGCGACCAGCCGGCCGTCGACGCGGCGCTCGCCGCGCTGAAGGCGGCCGCCGAGGGCACGGAGAACGTCCTGTACCCGATGAAGGACGCCCTCAAGGCCCGCGCCACCGTCGGCGAGGTCTGCAACGCCCTGCGCGAGGTGTGGGGCACCTACGTGCCCAGCGACGTCTTCTGACCCGTCGTACGGAAGGGGCGCCCGGGCCCCCCCCCCGCCCCCCCCCCCCCCCCGGGGGCGGGGGGGGGGGAGAAAACAACCCCACACCCCCCCCCCGGTCCCAACAACCCCCGACCGGGGGGGTGCCCCACAACGCACCAAAA
>NZ_JBHVRX010000041.1:0-64526 GCF_042885515.1 Streptomyces sp. NPDC058052
ACGGTGGCGGAGTACGCGGGGGAGCGGCTGGACGAGGCGGGGGAGCGGGCGGCGGTCGAGCGGGCCCACCTCACGCACTACCGCGAACTCGTCCGCCGCACCGACCCGGAACTGCGCGGGGCCGGACAGCTCGCCGCGATGGTCCGGCTCGACGCCGAGTACGGCAACGTCAGGACCGCCCTCGGCCGGGCCGTCGCCGCCCGCGACGAGGACGAGGCCCTTGTCCTCGTCCACGCCCTCCTCTGGTACTGGCAGCTGCGCGACCTCCGCTCCGACGCCCTCCAGGGCGTCCGCGCCGTCGCCGCCCTCGGCCCCGACCCCTTCACCCCGCCCGCGGCACCCCTCGTCCCGCTCGCCGAACCCTGCACGGCCACCCCGCCGCCGCTCTCCGCGGAGCAGCGCTGGGAGGCCCGGCGCGGCGTGCGGCTCATCGAGCTGATCAACATGGACCACGAGACCGCGCGCTGGACGAGCCCCGAGGGCCAGGCCCGGCTCCGCGAGATCACCGCCGTCTACCGGCCCGGACTGCCCCAGACCTGCCGGCTCCCCGGCTCCTTCGCCGTCTTCGCGGTCCTCATCATGGGAGAGCCCGACCGGCTGCACGAACTGCTCGACGTCACCGTGGAGGCGTGCCGCCGCAACGGCTACGACTGGGAGCTCGCCCACGCCCTCCACATGCGCGCCAACATGCGGGCCAACCGGGGGCAGTGGGCCGAGCAGGCCCTCGCGGACGCCGACGAGAGCCTGGACCTCTTCGAGCGGCTCGGGGACGCCTGGGGCGCGGCCGAGGCGCTCTCCTCCCGCGCCGAGGCCCACGAGCGGCAGCTCGCCTACGAAGCGGCCGCCCGGGACTTCGCCGCCGCCATCGGCTACGCGGAGAAGATCGGGGCCCCCTCGCAGCAGGCCCTGCTGCGCGCCCGGTACGCCGACACCCTGATCGAGGCCGGCCGGATCGAGGAGGGCGAGGTGATCCTGCGGGACATCCTGAGCGACCACGCCACGGGCCACGAGCCCCAGCTCGGCGCGCGCCTCTTCCTCGCTCTCGCGCTGGGCCGGACCGGCCGGACCGGCGAGGCCCGGCAGCATCTCACGGCCCTCCTGGAGGAGTTCAGCAGCGAGACCCTCTCCGTCTTCGAGGGGTTCACGCTCGGCAGCCTGGCCTGGATCGACGTCCTGGAGGAGGAGTACGCCGCCGCGCTGACGCGCGCGGCCGAGGCGTACGAGCGCTCGCTCGGCCCGCTGTCGATGATGGTGGTGCCGCAGATGCCCGGGGTCCACCTGGTCGTCGGGGCCTGGGCGCTCGCCGGGCTCGGGGGCGAGGCGGCGCGGACGGCGGCGGTGCTCCTCGGCGCGCGGGACGCCCTGGTGCCGGACGGGCACCGGGAGCCGGGGATGGAGCGGGAGAACCTGGCGCGGGCGACGGAACTGGCCCGCGGGGCCCTGGGCGACGCCGCCTTCGCGGCGGCGCACGCCGAGGGCGGCGGCCTCTCCGTGGAGGAGGCCGCCGCCCTGCTCGGCCGCGCCGCCGACGCGATCACCGGACGCGCCGAGTCCTGACCCCCCGTCACGGGGGAGCCGGTCAGGTCTTGCTGCGGAAGCGGGCGACGGCCAGCGGCGCCGTGGCGAGCGTGATGACCAGGGACCAGCCCAGGACCATCCACACCGAGTGGGCGACCGCGCCGCCGTTGACGAGGGCGCGGGCCGCGTCGGCGAGGTTGGAGAGCGGGTTGTAGTCGGTGAAGGTCTCCAGCCAGCCGGGCATCGTCGTCGTCGGCGCGAAGATCGACGAGCCGAACTGGAGCGGCATCAGCACCAGCATGGCCATGCCCTGCACCGCCTGCGCGGACTTCATGCTCAGACCGAGCAGGATGAAGATCCACATCAGGGAGGCGCCGAAGACCGTCGACAGGCCGATCGCGGCGAGGAGGTGGAGCACCGAGGTGTGGATCGTCAGGCCGAGCAGGAAGCCCATGCCGAGGAGGATCGCGATGGCGATCATCATCCGGCCGAGCTCGACGACGATCTTGGCGATGAGGACCGAGGAGCGGGCGATCGGCATCGTCCGGAACCGGTCCATCACCCCCTTCTTGAAGTCGTCGTTGATGCCGACGCCGACCCCCATGGCGATGTTCAGGCCCATCATCGCCATCAGGCCGGGGGTCACGTAGTTGACGTAGAGGTCGTTGTTGCCCTTGCCGGAGATGGCGCCGCCGAAGACGTACACGAAGAGCAGGACGAAGATGACCGGCATGAGCACGGCGTCGAACATCGACTCCGGGTCCTGCTTGATCTGGAGCGCGTTGCGCCGGGCCAGGGCGCCGATGTGGCGCAGGTTGGCCCGCAGGCCGATGCGGCCCTCGGTGGCGGTGCGGGCAGGCTGGGCCGGTCCGGGGCCGGCGGCGCCGGAGGTGCCGGCGGACGCCTTGGTGACCGTGGTCGTGCTCATGCGGCGACCTCCTCGCTGATGGTGTCGGACAGGTCGGACCCGGCGGTCCGCTGGCCGGTGACGGCCAGGAACACCTCGTCCAGGCTGGGCAGATGGGTGCCGATGTGGGCGATGCCGAAGCCGCGCGCGCCGAGCAGGGTGACGACGGCGGTCAGCTGCTGGTCGGTGAGGATCGGCACGTACAGCGCGCCCTCGTCGGGCACCACGGTGGCGCCGGCGATGCCGTCGAGGCCGGTCTCGCGGAGCGCGGCCGCCATCGCGGGGAGCTGGCCGGAATCGATCGGGCGGACCTTGAGCGTCCGGCCGCCGACCTTCGCCTTGAGCTCGTCGACCTCGCCCTGGGCGATGACCTTGCCCCGGTCGATGACGGTCAGCTCGCTCGCCAGCTGCTCCGCCTCCTCCATGTACTGGGTGGTGAGGAGGACGGTCACGCCCTCGGAGACCATCCGCTTCACCTCGTCCCACACCTCGTTGCGGGTGCGGGGGTCGAGGCCGGTGGTGGGCTCGTCCAGGTAGAGCACGGCCGGCTGGCCGATCATCGAGGCGGCGAGGTCGAGGCGGCGCCGCATGCCGCCGGAGTAGTCCATGGCCGGGCGCTTGGCGGCCTCGGTGAGGGAGAAGCGCTCCAGCATCTCGTCGGCGCGGCGGCGGGCCTCCGCGCGGGACAGGTCGAGCAGCCGGCCGATCATGTACAGGTTCTCGAAGCCGGAGAGCTTCTCGTCGACGGAGGCGTACTGGCCGGTGAGGCCGATGGTGCGGCGCAGCTGGCGGGGCTGGCGCACCACGTCGTAGCCGGCGACGGTGGCGGTCCCGGCGTCCGGGACGAGGAGGGTGGACAGGCAGCGGACGAGGGTGGTCTTCCCGGCGCCGTTGGGCCCGAGAACCCCGAGGACGGTGCCCTCGCGGACGTCCAGGTCGACCCCGTCGAGGGCCTTGGTCTCGCCGAAGTGCTTCACGAGGCCCCGGACCTCGACGGCGTTGGTCTGTGATCGCGTCATGTCCACCATGGAACAGGCCGCCGCTGACAGGCTTCCGACAAACGGCCTACAGACGGCCGACAGCCCGCCGATGGGGGATGTCGGCGGGCTGTCGGTGGTGCCGGGAGCGGTCTAGTGGAAGGTGTGCTCCTCGGCGGGGAAGGCCCCGCCGGCCACGTCCTCGGCGAAGGCGCGGGCGGCGTCGCCGAGCGTCTCGCGGAGGTTGGCGTACTGCTTGCTGAAGCGCGGCACCTTGCCGCCGGTCAGCCCGGCCATGTCGGTCCAGACGAGGACCTGGGCGTCGGTGTCGGGGCCGGCGCCGATGCCGATGACCGGGATGTGCAGCGAGCGGGTGACCTCGGCGGCCAGTTCGGCCGGGACCAGCTCCAGGACGAGCGAGAAGGCGCCCGCGTCCTGGGCGGCCTTGGCGTCGCGCAGCAGCTTGTGCGCGGCCTCGTCGGAGCGGCCCTGCACCCGGTAGCCCATGGTGTTCACGGACTGCGGGGTGAGGCCGAGGTGGGACATGACGGGGATGCCGGCCTGGACCAGCATCTCGGTCTGCGGCAGCGAGCGCTCGCCGCCCTCCAGCTTGACCGCCTGCACCCCGGCGTCCTTGACCAGCCGGGTCGCGCTGCGCAGGGCCTGGACGGGCCCTTCCTGGTACGAGCCGAAGGGCAGGTCGCCGACGACGAGGGCGCGCCGGGTGCCCCGGACGACGGCGGCGGAGAGGAGGGCCATCTCGTCCATCGTGACGGGCACGGTGGTGTCGTAGCCGAGGTGGCAGTTGCCCATGGAGTCGCCGACGAGGATCACCGGGATGCCGGCCTCGTCGAAGACGGAGGCGGTCATGGCGTCGTAGGCGGTGAGCATGGGCCACTTCTCGCCGCGGGTCTTGGCGGCGGCGATGTCGTGGACGGTGAGACGGCGCGAGCCCTTGCCCCCGTACAGCGTCTTCGTGCTGTCGGCGGGCGGTTTCTGGGCAGCCTGAAGCGTCATGGTGAACGGCTCCTTGTGTCATCTCGAGGCGCCCTGACGGCGTCCCCGGACCACATCCATGGTGGCACTTCGCCGGGCGGGCGGGGAAGTGGGCCGGAGTGGCGCTGTTCACACGCGTACGTCCGTTCGATTACGGGCGGTGCCGGGTGCCCGTGCGCAAAGCCTCTCCCAAGCTTTCCGATACGAGACGGGTCCGTTTCGAAATAGGTTTACAGTGGTGTTCATGCCAGAGCCGTCCCCGTCCACCGCCCCCGCCTCCGCGCCGCCGCGCGTGCCCGAGGCCGTCCACCGCCGCCGCTGGGCCGTCCTCGGCGTGCTGATGCTCAGCCTGCTGATCGTCGTCCTCGACAACTCGATCCTGAACGTGGCGGTCAAGACGATCTCGTCCCCGGCCCCCACCGGCCTCGGCGCCACCCAGAGCGAGCTGGAGTGGGCCATCAACTCCTACACGCTCGTCTTCGCCGGCCTCCTCTTCGCCTCCGGCCTCCTCGGCGACCGGCTCGGCCGCAAGAAGTCCCTCCTCTTCGGCCTCGCGGTCTTCGGGACCGGCTCCGCCCTCGCCGCCTTCTCCGGCTCCCCGGGCGAGCTCATCGCCTACCGGGCCGTGATGGGCCTCGGCGCCGCCTTCGTCATGCCCGCCACCCTCGCCGTCCTCATGAACGTCTTCGAGCGCGACGAGCAGCCCAAGGCGATCGGCATCTGGGCGGGCAGCGTCGGCCTCGCCATCGCGATCGGCCCGATCACCGGCGGCGTCCTCCTGGAGCACTTCTGGTGGGGCTCGATCTTCCTCATCAACGTGCCCGTCGTGCTCCTCGGCCTCGGCCTGATGATCTGGCTCGTCCCCGAGTCCCGGGACCCCGCGCCGGGCCGGATCGACCTGGTCGGCGTCCTCCTCTCCGTCCTCGGCCTCGTCCTCCTCGTGTACGGGATCATCCGCGGCGGCGAGCAGGCGTCCTTCACCGAGGCCGGGGTCCTCCTCCCGGTCCTCGCCGGCCTCGCCGTCCTCACCGCCTTCGTCCTGTACGAGAAGCGCAGCGACCACCCGGCCCTGGACGTCTCGTACTTCCGCAAGCCGGTCTTCTCCGCCGCCGTCGCCGCGATCGCGCTGGTCTTCTTCGCCCTCATGGGCGTGACCTTCTTCTCCGCCTTCTACCTCCAGAGCGTCCGCGGCTACAGCGCCCTCGACTCGGGGCTGCTCCTGCTGCCGCTCGCCCTCGCCCAGATGGTCTTCGCGCCCCGGGCCCGGCACGCGGTCGACCGCTTCGGCGCCCGCGCGGTCTGCGCCACCGGCATGGCCGCCGTCGCCCTCGGCCTCGGCGCCTTCGCCTTCTTCGGCGCGGACACCCCGGTCTGGGTGATGGCCCTGGTCTTCCTGGTGCAGGGCGCCGGGATGGCGCACATCATGCCGCCGGTCACCGTCGCGATCATGCAGGCGCTGCCCCGGGAGAAGGCGGGCTCCGGTTCCGCGATCAACAACACCTTCCGCCAGGTCGGCGGCGCCCTCGGCGTGGCCGTCCTCGGCTCCGTCCTCTCCTCCGTCTACCGGGGCGAGATCGAGACCCACCTCGGCGTCCTCCCGCCCGCCCTGCGCACCACCGCCGGCGAGTCCCTGGAGGCCACGCTCGCGGTCGCCGAGAAGCTGGGCGCCGACAGCCTCGTCGCCCCCGCCCACCAGGCGTTCCTCGACGCCATGCACGTCACCGCCTGGGCCTCCGCGGCGATCGCGGCCGTCGGCGCGGTGGTCGTCGCCGCCTTCCTCCCCGGCCGCGCCCGGGCCACCGGGATCCCGGCCCAGGAGGCCCCGGACGCCCAGGAGGCCCCGGAAGCGGCACGGCGCTGACCGTCCGGCGACGCCACCGCCCCGGACGGCCGCCCGGCGGGTCCGGTGACCGGCCCCGCCGGGGCGAGAATGGGGGGATCCGGTTTTCCCACGACGACGAGAGGCGGCGCGCGTGTCCCTGGCGGACGGCGAGATTCCCGGCGAGCCGGGCGAGCCGGGCGGCCCGGCCCCCGGCGGGCGGCCCGACGCCTGCCCGGCGGACGAGGGCGCGGCCGGCTGCCCCGGGGCCGGGGGCGGGCCGCGGCGGGGGCGGCCCCGCAGCGAGGCGGCGGAGCAGGCGATCTTCGACGCCGTCATCGGGCTGCTCGAAGGCGGGGTGCCGCTCGGCGACATCTCCATCGAGCGGATCGCCCGTACCGCCGGCGTCGGCAAGGCCACGATCTACCGCCGCTGGTCCGGCAAGGAGGACCTGCTCGTCGAGCTGATCCGCTCCGTCGAGCCCCCCGACCCCGAGCTGCCCGGCACCTCGGTCCGCGACGACCTCGTGATGCTCCTGGAGTTCATGCGGCGGCGTGGACTCGCCAAGCGGACGTCCGCCCTGCTGCGGAACATGTTCGCCCAGATGCAGACCCACCCCCGGCTCTGGGACCAGTACCACCGCACCGCCATCGAGCCCCGCCGCCGCCGCGGCATCGAGGTCCTGGAGCGCGGCGTCGCCACCGGCGAGGTCCGGGCCGACCTCGACCTGGAGCTGGTCAACGACCTCTTCGTCGGCCCGCTCCTGCTCCGCACCGTCCTCCAGCCCGACGCCGACCTGTCGCCGGACTTCCCGGCCCGCGTCGCCGACACCATCCTCGACGGGGTCAGACCGAGGGACTGACCACACCGGGCCGCGGCCGTGACCCGTACGAATGTGCGCGTTCTGTCACAGCCCGCCCGAACCGGCGCGGCTCAGGAACCCCGTCACACGCCGCGTCCGTCCTTGGGGGAGTGCACGGGGCCCGGCATCGCCTAGGGTCGGGACCGGGTCTCGGAGCACGGACGGCACGACGGCACGGCAAGGCGAGCGAGGGCAGCGATGGCGCGGGTGGACATGACGGGGACGGAGCACGGCGGAACGGGAGGCGCCCCTTCCGGGGACCGTGACCGGTTCCGTTCCGCCCTCGGCCGCCTGCGCCGCGATCCCGGCATCTGGCGGCGCGGCATCCTGCTGGCCGCCTTCGCCCTCGCCCTCACCCTGCTCATGGCCTTCCACGCGCAGATCCCCAACCGGGTCGGCAACCTCGGCAGCCTCACCGAGACCTTCCTGCCCTGGATCGGCCTCTTCGTCCCGGTCCTGCTCCTCCTCGCGCTGCTGCGCCGCTCCGCCACCGCGCTGATCGCGCTGCTGCTCCCGGCGGTCGTCTGGGCCAACCTCTTCGGCGGGCTCGTCGCCGACAAGTCGGCCGGCGGCGGCGACCTCACCGTCGCCACCCACAACGTCAACGCCGACAACCCCGACCCCGAGGGCACCGCCCGGCAGCTCGCCGCCTCCGGAGCCGACGTGCTCGCCCTGGAGGAGCTGAAGGCCGACATGGTGCCGGTCTACGAGCGGGCGCTCGCGGAGAAGTACCCGTACCACTCGGTCCAGGGCACGGTCGGGCTGTGGAGCCGGCTGCCGCTGCGGGACGCGAAGCCCGTCGACATCCACATGGGCTGGACCCGCGCCATGCGCGCCACCGTCGTCGCCCCCCAGGGCGAGCTGCGGGTGTACGTCGCCCACCTCCCGTCCGTCCGGGTCAACCTCGACGCCGGCTTCACCGCCAACCAGCGCGACACCAGCGCCAACGCCCTCGGCGAGGCCATCGCGAGCGACCGGGCGCAGCGGATCGTCCTCCTCGGCGACCTCAACGGCACCATGAACGACCGCGCCCTCAACGGCGTCACCGCGCAGCTGCGCTCCACCCAGGGCGCGGCCGGCGACGGCTTCGGCTTCTCCTGGCCGGCCTCCTTCCCGATGGCCCGGATCGACCAGATCCTGGTCCGCGGCGTCGAGCCGGTCTCGTCCTGGGCGCTGCCCGAGACGAAGAGCGACCACCTGCCGCTCGCCGCCCGCATCACCCTCTGACCCCGCCGAAGCCAGGCGTACGGCGGCCGAAACCTTTTCTTCATCCCCCGGTGACCGGGGGACCCTCCGGGATCTGCCACAATTTGTTTTGTAAGAAAACAAACCCCTGGATCCGGAAAGGGTCTCCCACCCATGCCCGTGGCCCTGCTCGCCCTGGCCATCTCCGCTTTCGGCATCGGCACCACCGAGTTCGTGATGATGGGCCTGCTGCCCAACGTCGCCGGCGACCTCGGCACCACCGTCCCCACCGCGGGCCACCTCGTCTCCGCCTACGCCCTCGGCGTCGTCGTCGGCGCCCCGCTCCTCACCGCCCTCGGCTCCCGCGTCCCCCGCAAGCGGATGCTGCTCCTGCTGATGGCCCTCTTCACCGTCGGCAACCTCGCCTCCGCCCTCGCCCCCGGCTACGGCTGGCTGCTCGCCGGCCGGGTCCTCGCCGGCCTCCCGCACGGCGCCTTCTTCGGCGTCGGCGCCGTCGTCGCCGCGCGGCTCGTCCGCCCCGACCGGCAGGCCCGCGCGGTCGCCACCATGTTCCTCGGCCTCACCGTCGCCAACATCCTCGGCGTCCCCGCGGCCACCCTGCTCGGCCAGCACCTCGGCTGGCGCGCCACCTTCCTCGTCGTCGCCGTCATCGGCCTGGGCTCGCTCGCCGCCCTCGCCCGGATGGTCCCCGACCTCCCCGTCGACGAGCGCCAGGGACTCGGACGCGAGCTGCGCGCCCTCGGACGCCCGCAGGTGCTGCTCGGCCTGCTCACCGCCGTCTTCGGCTTCGCCGGCGTCTTCGCCGTCTACTCCTACCTCGCCTCCATGACCACCGAGGTGATGGGCTTCGGCGAGTCCACCGTCACGATCGTCCTCGCCCTCTTCGGGATCGGCATGACGGCCGGCGCGCTCGCCGCGGGACCGCTCACCGACCGCGCCCCGCGCCCCACCCTCTACGGCTCGCTCGCCGCCCTCGCGTTGACCCTGGTGGCGTTCCGCCACACCGTCCACGTGCCCTGGCTCGCCCTCGTCACCGTGGTCGTGCTCGGCGCCGTCGGCTTCATGACGACCACGCCGCTCCAGATGCTCGTCATGGAGAAGGCCAAGGACGCCCCCACCCTCGCCTCCGCCTCCAACCACTCCGCCTTCAACCTCGCCAACGCGGGCGGCGCCTGGGCCGGCGGGGCCGCCATCGCCGCCGGCTGGGGCTGGACCTCCCCGGCCCTCGTCGGCGCCGGCCTCGCCGCCGCGGGCCTCGCGATCGCCGTCGCCGCCGGACTCCTCGACCGTGCGGGGAGGAACGCGGAAGGGGCCTCGCACGTCGTCGCGCGAGGCCCCCTCGGCCAGGATCCCGGCGTCAGGACGCCGGTGTCTCCCGCCAGCGGTTCGTGATCGGCAGCCGCCGGTCCTTGCCGAAGCCCTTCGCCGAGATCTTGGTGCCCGGCGGGTACTGGCGCCGCTTGTACTCCGCCGCGTCCACCATCCGCAGCGTCCGCGCCACCAGCTCCGCGTCGAAGCCGGCCGCCACGATCGCGTCCGTCCCCTCGTCCCCGTCCACGTACAGGGCGAGGATCCGGTCGAGCACGTCGTAGTCCGGCAGCGAGTCCGTGTCCACCTGGCCCGGGCGCAGCTCGGCGCTGGGCGGCTTCACGATCGAGTTCTCCGGGACCGGCGGGGTCTGGCCGCGCTCCTCGGCCGCCCGGTTGCGCCAGCGGGCCAGCCGGAAGACGTCCGACTTGTAGACGTCCTTGATCGGCCCGTAGGCGCCGACGGAGTCGCCGTACAGGGTCGAATAGCCCACCGCCAGCTCGGACTTGTTGCCCGGTGCGAGGACGAGGTGGCCCTCCTGGTTGGAGATCGCCATCAGGGTGGTGCCGCGCAGCCGGGACTGGAGGTTCTCCTCCGCGAGCCCGGTCAGCTCCAGCGACGCCATGTACGCGTCGAACATCGGCCCGATCGGGACCGTGCGGAAGTTCAGGCCGGTCCTGCGGGCCAGTTCGGCCGCGTCGCCCTTCGAGTGCTCGGAGGAGTACTTCGACGGCATCGACACCCCGTGCACCCGGTCCGCGCCGAGCGCGTCGCAGGCGATCGCGGCGACCAGCGCCGAGTCGATCCCGCCGGAGAGGCCGATCACCACCGAGCTGAAACCGTTCTTCGCGACGTACGCGCGCAGCCCGACGACAAGCGCCGAGTAGACCTCCTCGTCGTCGTCGAGCCGCTGCGCGTAACCGCCCGTCAGCTCCGCCTCGTACGCCGGGACCACCTCCCCGGCCTCCCCGGCGAGCACCGCCCGGTCGATCCGCAGCCCGTCGTCCACCACCGTCCCCGGCGCCGGCGCCTCCGGGTCGGCGGCCGGCAGGTCCAGGTCGAGGATCACGCTGCCCTCGGTGAACTGCGGGGCCCGCGCGATCACCTCGCCCGCCGCGTCCACCACGATCGAGTCCCCGTCGAAGACCAGCTCGTCCTGCCCGCCCGTCGACGCCAGGTACGCGGTCGTGCAGCCCGCCTCCTGGGCCCGCTTGCGGACCAGTTCGAGGCGGGTGTCGTCCTTGTTCCGCTCGTACGGCGAGGCGTTCACCGACAGCAGCAGCCCGGCCCGGGCGCTGCGCGCCGCCGGCACCCGGCCGCCCTCCTGCCACAGGTCCTCGCAGATCGCGAGCGCCACGTCCACCCCGCGCACCCGGAGCACCGGCAGGGTGTCGCCCTGCACGAAGTAGCGGAACTCGTCGAAGACGCCGTAGTTCGGCAGATGGTGCTTGGCGAAGCGGAGCACCGCCCGGCCGCGGTGCAGCACCGCCGCCGCGTTCTCCGGCGAACCGGCCGGGCGCCCGAGCCGGGGCACCGCCCGCTCGGTGCGGTCGAGGTAGCCGACGACCACGGGCACCTCGCCGAAGCCCTCGTCGGCGAGCCGCTCCGCGAGCGCGAGCAGCGCCGCCCGGGAGGCTTCGACGAAGGACGGCCGCAGGGCCAGGTCCTCGACGGGATAGCCGGTCAGCGCCATCTCGGGGAACGCGACGAGGTGCGCGCCCTGCCCGACGGCGTGACGGGTCCAGTGGACGATCGCCTCGGAGTTCCCGGCGACGTCCCCGACGGTCGAGTCGATCTGATTCAGCGCGAGGCGTAGTCGATGCACGCCCCCCAGTGTAATCGTCAATTCGACACTATGTCCTGGGAACCGGGCCCGGACCGCACCCGGACCACGCTTCCACCACCCCTTCCGCCCCGGTCCCTCCCGACATGCGAACTCCGTCCGCCCCCGTGATCATGGGGCCATGACGACCACGGACGATCCGGCGGAGTCGGCCCGGCCCGCCACCGGCGAGGACGCGGCGGTCCTCCAGGACGACGGCACCAAGCGGCAGTTCATCTCCTGGCTGACGCTCGCCTTCATGACCACGGCCTCCGTCGCCTCGCTGCGGCCCGCGCCGACCATGGCCATCTACGGACTGGCCGCGATCTTCCTCTACCTGCTGCCGGCCCTCGTCTTCCTGCTCCCCACCGCCCTCGTCGGCGCCGAACTCGCCTCCGGCTGGTCCGGCGGCATCTACCGCTGGGTCAGCGAGGCCCTCGGCAAACCGCTCGGCTTCCTCGCCGTCTGGTGCCAGTTCGCCATGACGATCGCCTACTACCCGAGCCTGCTCGCCTACGTCGCCTCGACCTTCGCGTACGTCGTCGACCCCTCGCTCGCCGAGAACGGCCTCTACGTCGCGATCGTCATCGTCACCGTCTACTGGGCCGGCGTCTGGATCTCCTCGCGCGGCACCAGGGCCATCGCCGGACTCTCCTCCTTCGGCCTGATCGTCGGCACCCTCGTCCCCGGCGTGCTCCTCGTCGTCCTCGGCATGGTCTTCCTCGGCCAGGGCAACCCCTCCGCCCAGCCCATGAGCGCCGACCACTGGCTGCCGCCGTGGACCGGCCTCGCCAGCCTCGTCCTCATCGTCAACAACTTCCTGTCCTACGCGGGCATGGAGATGAACGGCGTCCACGTCTCCTCGCTGCGCGAACCCAGGCGCGAGTACCCGAAGTCGATGTTCCTGGCCACCGGGCTCGTCCTGCTGATCTTCATCCTCCCGGCGCTCGCCATCGCCTGGGTGATGCCCTCCGACCAGCTCAGCCTCACCGCCGGCCTCATGCAGGCGTTCGACGCCTTCTTCGACCACTTCTCCATCGGCTGGATGACCCGGGTCGTCGGCGTCATGCTGGTCTGCGCCGCCCTCGGCGGCATGCTCACCTGGCTCTCCGGACCCGCCAAGGGCCTCGTCCTGCTCTCCCGCCAGGAGGGCTACCTCCCGCCCGCCTTCCAGAAGTTCAACAAGGCCGGCTCGCCCACCGGCATCATGGTCGCCCAGGGCGTGATCACCACCCTCATCGGCATCCTGTACGCCTTCAGCGACAGCGTCTCCAGCTCCTACTGGATGTTCTCCGTCATCACCGTCCAGATCTACCTGATCGCCTACCTGCTGATGTTCGTCGCGGTCGTCAGGCTCCGCCGCACCCAGCCCGGCGTGGAGCGCGGCTTCCGCGTTCCCGCCGTCACCTGGGTCGCCTCGACCGGCTTCATCGCCTCCGTCGCCGCCCTCGTCATCGGCTTCGTCCCGCCCGACCAGTTCGACGGCGAACCGCTCTGGCGCTACCTGCTGATCGTCGGCGGCGGCCTGCTCCTCCTCGGCCTCGTCATCCCCGGCCTCCTCCTCAGATTCCGCAAGCCCGAATGGGTCCACCCCGAACACCGGGAACCTTCCGGCACTCCCTGACGTCTGACCCCGTATGCCCGGAAAGGTCACGCGCGCGTCCGCCGTCCTGCTGTTCCTGGGGGCGCTCGCGTACACCGCCTGGGTCCTCGAAGTCGTCGTACGGACCGGTCTCGACCCGGTCCGCGCGTACGTCTCCGAACTCGCCGCCGCCGACCAGCCCCTCGGCGGCCTCTTCCGCGCCACCGACCTCGTCGCCGGCCTCCTCGTCCTCGCCGGTGCCGTCCTCGGCCTCCTCGCCGCCCGCGCGGCCGCCGGAACCGCACCCGAACCCGGCGTCCCCAGCTGGGCCCGCACCGACGCCGGGCGGTCCGGCCGCCGCCCCTGGCTCCTCGCCGGCTGGGCCGCCCTCGCCCTCTTCGGCGCCGCCACCGCCGTCGACTCCCGCCTCCCGCTGAGCTGCGCCCCCACCGCCGACCCCGAGTGCGCCGCCCGCGAGACCGCGGGACTCGTCCCCGCCACCCACACGGCCCACGCCGTCAGCTCCGGCCTCGCCATGACCGCCGCGCTCCTCGCCATGGTCGCCCTCACCGTCGCCGCCCGCCGGTACGGCCTCTGGCGCCCGCTGGCCCGCACCGGCCCGGTCCTCGTCGCCCTCGAACTCGCCGCCACCGCCTGGACCCTCGCCGCCGTCGCCGCCTTCGAGTCCGGCAGGGGCCTGTGGGCCCTCGGCGCCGGCCAGCGCCTCCAGGTCCTCCTCGTCGCCGTCTGGACCGGCGTCCTCGCCGTCTCGGTGGCACGGGAAGGAGCACCCACGCGCCGCGGACACGCGCCGCGGGCGACCGCCCGCCGAAGGAGCACGGGATGACCTTCGTACGCGTCGGGGGCCTCGCCCACCACGTCGCCGTCGACGGGGACGGTCCGGTCTGCGTGCTCTCCGCCGGCCTCGGCCTCGGCTGGTTCGACTGGGACCCGGTCGTCCCGCTGCTCGCCCCGCACCGCACCGTCGTCCGCTTCGACCGCCCCGGCCACGGCCTCACCCAGGGCACCACCGCACCCCCCACCCTCGCCGGCGAGGCCGGCCGGATCGCCGCCCTCCTCGACGCCCTGCGGCTCCCCGGACCCGTCACCGTCGTCGGCCACTCGATCGCCGGCTTCCACGCCGAGGGGTTCGCCCGCCTCCACCCGGACCGCACGGCCGGCCTCGTCCTCGTCGACTCCTCCACCGAGGAACACCCCCGGCCCGGCCGGCTCGGCTGGACCGTCCCCGCCGGGACCGCCCTCACCGCCCTCGGCCTGCCCGCCGCGCTCGGCCCCGCCCTCCGCCGCCTCGCCGTCCGCCCCGACCCCGCCCCGCCCGCCGAGGTCCGCCGGGTCTACCGCACCTCACGCGTCTGGCGCGGCGCCCTGCGCGAGAACGCCCGCTACGGCTCCGTCGCCGCCGAGCTCGACGCCCTCCGCGGCGACCACCCGCTCCCGCCCGGCGTCCCCGTCACCGTCCTCGCCGCCCCGGACGGCTCCGCCCGCTGGGAACACCGCCAGCGCACGCTGGCCCGACGGCTCGGCGCCCGCTACGAGGCGGCCGTGCCGTCGGGCCATCTGGTCATGCGGGACGCCCCGGGCACCGTCGCCCGGGTCGTCCTGGAGACGGGTCAGGAAGCGGCGTAGACGCTCGCGCAGAACGCCTTCAGCTGCTCGTCCGAGAGCCTCTGGGCCAGGTCGGCCTCGCTGATCATGCCGATCAGCCTCTTGTTCTCGATCACCGGCAGCCGCCGGATCTGGTGGCTCTGCATCTCCTCCAGCACGGCGCCCACGTCCGCGCCCGCGTCGATCCAGCGCGGCGTGCCCTGGACGATCGCGCCACAGGTCACCTTCGCAGGGTCGTGGCCCATCGCCACACAGCGGACCACGATGTCGCGGTCGGTCACGATGCCGCAGAGCCGTTCGTTCTCGTCGGCGACGGGAAGCGCCCCCACGTCCAGATCGCGCATCAGCTGCGCCGCGCGGTCGAGCGTCTCGTGTTCCGGGATCCAGCGGGCTCCCGGGTGCATGATGTCCTTCGCCGTGGTCATGGGGTGCGTACCTTTCGTCGAACGTCGTCGTACGAAACTCCCCGAGAGCCTTCAGTCTGCGGGCACGCGTCGGCCCCCGCGACCGCTGCGGGTCACGGGGGCCGGGGCCTCCCTGGTTCAGGCGGTCGCGCCGCGCTTGCGGAGCATGTCCGCCATCAGCGCGATCTCCGACTCCTGGGCGTCGACCATGCCCTGGGCGAGGTCGCGCTGGATGTCCACCGAGCACTTCTGCACACAGCCCTGGGCCATGTGCACCCCGCCCTTGTGGTGGGCGGTCATCAGCCTCAGGTAGAGGATCTCGGCCTCCTCGCCGGACGCCTTCCGCAGCGCGTCCAGCTGGGTCCGCGTCGCCATGCCGGGCATCAGCGCGCCGTCCTTGGCGGCGGCGTCGCCGGTGACCGGCATGCCCATCCAGGTCATCGGCGCGGTGCCGGACTGGACCTTCGGCAGACCCCACACGTCGAGCCAGCCGAGCATCATGCCGCGCTGGTTGGCCTGGGTGTTGGCGATGTCGTACGCGAGCCGGCGGACCGCCTCGTCCTTCGTCCGGTCGCGGACGATGAAGGACATCTCGACGGCCTGCTGGTGATGGACCGACATGTCCCGGGCGAAGCCGGCGTCCGCCGAGGCGGTGTCCGGCGTGCGGGGCGCCTCCTCGCGCTCGGCGGAGGCGACCGTGACGGCGCCCGCGGCGAAGAGCACGGAGAGGGCGACCGCGGTGATCGCCGCGTACCGGGTGCGGCGGGGGGTCACTGGCCCATCCCGGCGCCGCCCATGCCGTCGGCGCCGACGCCGCCGGTGCAGGCCGCGCCCGGCTCGGGCGTCTGCTTGCCCTGCACGTACTTGGTGAAGAAGGCGTCGACGCGGGGGTCGCCCGCGCTGTCCACGGTGACCTGCTTGCCCCAGGCGGAGAGCATGATCGCGCCGGTCTGGTCGTCGACCGGGCTCATCAGCGTGTAGGGGGTGTCGGAGACCTTGTCCTTCAGCTTCTTCACGTCGGCCTCGGCGGCCTTCTTGCTGTACGTCACCCAGACGGCGCCGTGCTCCAGCGAGTGCACGGCGTGCACCTCGGGGACGGCCTTGTCGTAGACGTCGCCGTCGCAGTTCAGCCAGACCGGGTGGTGGTCGCCGCCGACCGGGGGCTTGGTGTCGTACTTCACCGCGGTCTCGACGTGGTTGCGGCCCAGCTTCTTGGCGTCCCAGGACTTCTCGCCGGCGATGGGGGCCTTGGCGGCGGCCTCCTTGGCGTCCTCCTCGTCGGCCTTCTTCATCAGCACGAAGGTGCCGAAGCCGACGAGGCTCAGCACGACGACGGCGGAGACGCCGATGGTGAGGAAGCGGTTGCGGCGCTCACGGGCCTGCTCGGCGCGGCGCATCTCCTCTATTCGGGCGCGGCGGTCGGCGGTGGTGGAGCGGTTGGCGGCCATGGTGATGTCGTCCTTCTGGGAAAGAAAAAAGGGGGAGTGGTCGTTCGGGGCGGGGCGGAGGCCGCCCTAGGTCCGGAGGACCTGAAGGACGTGCAGGTCCGGGGCGCGCGGCCGGACCCCCGGATCCCCGGCCGCACCGTCGCCGGCGAGCGCGTCGACGCGCGGCAGCCGGTCCTCGGTGTGGAGCGGCGGATCGAGGGGCGGGGCGCTGAGCACCGCGGGGGAGAGGGACGGGAAGAGGGAGCAGTCGCCCCGGTCGTACGGGCACACGTACGCGGCCCGGCCGGTCCCGGGGACGGGGGTGGCGGCGGGTCCCGGGGACGCCGCGGGGGCCGCGGCGGCGGCCCGGGCGTGCCCCGGATGGCCCCCCGGCCCGGCCGGTCCGCTCCCCAGACAGACGAAGAGCGCGGCGAGGAGCGTCGCCACGGCACTCACCAGTGCCATGGGACGCGCGTGCCGGTACGGGCGTTCGAGCCGCAGGGCTCCCATGGGCGCAGATCGTAGTGGGCGAGGCGCCTCCGTGGGCCGAACGGGGTAGGACTTCCGGAGGTCCTCGGTTACCTGTGTCACACCCGAACAGGCAGTATGGGTGTGCAACGTGCGCGAAACCATGTGGTGGGATGCTCAGGTGCCCCCCGATGTGCCCGAGGCGGTGGGAGCAGGCGGCCTGACCAGCGAGGATGGGTGTGGAAATGGACAAGCAGCAGGAATTTGTGCTCCGTACGCTCGAAGAGCGCGACATCCGCTTCGTGCGCCTGTGGTTCACCGACGTGCTCGGCTTCCTGAAGTCGGTCGCCGTCGCCCCCGCCGAGCTGGAGCAGGCGTTCGACGAGGGGATCGGCTTCGACGGCTCCGCGATCGAGGGCTTCGCCCGCGTCTACGAGTCCGACATGATCGCCAAGCCGGACCCGGGCACCTTCCAGATCCTGCCCTGGCGGGCCGAGGCCCCCGGCACCGCCCGGATGTTCTGCGACATCCTCATGCCGGACGGCTCCCCGTCCTTCGCCGACCCGCGCTTCGTCCTCAAGCGGGCCCTCGCCAAGGCGTCCGACCTCGGCTTCACCTTCTACACCCACCCCGAGATCGAGTTCTTCCTGCTGAAGGACAAGCCGCTCGACGGTTCCCGGCCGACCCCCGCCGACAACTCCGGCTACTTCGACCACACCCCGCAGAACGTGGGCATGGACTTCCGCCGGCAGGCCATCACCATGCTCGAGTCGATGGGCATCTCGGTCGAGTTCTCCCACCACGAGGGCGCCCCCGGCCAGCAGGAGATCGACCTCCGCTACGCCGACGCGCTCTCCACGGCCGACAACATCATGACCTTCCGCCTGGTCATGAAGCAGGTGGCGCTGGAGCAGGGCGTCCAGGCGACCTTCATGCCGAAGCCGTTCTCGGACTACCCGGGCTCCGGCATGCACACCCACCTCTCCCTCTTCGAGGGCGACCGGAACGCCTTCTACGAGTCGGGCGCCGAGTACCAGCTCTCCAAGGTGGGCCGCTCCTTCATCGCGGGCCTGCTGAAGCACGCGGGCGAGATCTCCGCCGTGACGAACCAGTGGGTCAACTCGTACAAGCGCATCTGGGGCGGCTCCTCGCGCACGGCCGGCTCGGGCGGCGAGGCCCCCTCGTACATCTGCTGGGGCCACAACAACCGCTCCGCGCTGATCCGCGTCCCCATGTACAAGCCCGGCAAGACCGGCTCCTCCCGCGTCGAGGTCCGCTCCATCGACTCGGGCGCCAACCCGTACCTGACCTACGCGGTCCTCCTCGCCGCCGGCCTCAAGGGCATCGAGGAGGGGTACGAGCTCCCCGCCGGCGCCGACGACGACGTCTGGGCGCTCAGCGACTCCGAGCGCCGCGCGATGGGCATCGAGCCCCTCCCGCAGAACCTCGGCGAGGCGATCGCCCTCATGGAGAAGAGCGAACTGGTCGCCGAGACCCTCGGAGAGCACGTCTTCGACTTCTTCCTGCGCAACAAGAAGCAGGAGTGGGAGGAGTACCGCTCCGAGGTCACCGCCTTCGAGCTGCGGAAGAACCTGCCGGTGCTCTGACCGGATGGGCTACGACCTCCACATCACCCGCCGCGACCCGTGGTGGGCGGAGGAGGGCCCGGAGATCGCGGCACAGGAGTGGGACGCCCTGCTGGCGGCCGACCCCCGGCTCGGGGCGTCCCCCCTGTGGTGGCACGACGGGCGGGTCGTCGCCAAGGACCCCACGCCGGAGGAGATCGCCGTCATGCGGACCGCGGCGGGCCGTCTGAGGGCCCGCGTCCAGGGTGACGACGGCGAGTTCTACGACATCTGAGAGTCCCGCCGACCCCGGCCGCGGCCGTGGCCGCGCGTCCCGCCGGCCTTCCGTCCGCGCCCCGGGCAAGGGGGCGCCAGGGGGCGGGAATTGCCTTGCCCCGGCTGCGGCGGGTGTCCAGACTGCGCACCGTGAAGATCGAACCCGTCGCCACCGAGCGGCTTCTCCTCCATCCCCTGACCGTCGCCGAGGGCGAGCGCGTCGCCGCCCGGGAGCCCCTGCCCGGCGACCGGTGGGGGGACGGGTATCCGGGGGTGGGCGACCTCGCCTCCGTCGGCGCGTTCCTGCGGCGGTGTGCCGAGGACGGGGACCCGGGCGCGTTCCGTACGTACCAGATACGGCTGGCGGAGAGCGGGCTCGTCGTCGGCGGCATCGGCTTCCACGGGCCGCCCGGGCCGGACGGGGTCGTGACCGTGGGGTACGGCGTGGTGCCGGGCGAGCGGGGCCGGGGGTACGCCTCCGAGGCGCTCGCGGCGGTGATCGGCATCGCCCGGGAGGCCGGGGCGGCGGTGCTGCGGGGCGACGCCGATCCGGCCAACGTCCCCTCGCACCGGGTGATGGAGCGGGCCGGGATGCGGCGCGTGGGGGAGGGGGACGGGCTGGTCCGGTACCTGGTGGACCTGGCGCGGCAGGACCCGACCCGACCCAAGCTGACCTGACCCGCCCCGACCGGCCCCGGCCGGCGGCCGGCGAACCGGCGGCCGGTGGCCACGAACCGGCGACCGGCGAGGCCGGCGGCCCGCGCCGGGTCGGGCCCGTGCGGCCGGTCCGACCTCAGCGTTCCGAGAGGTCCGAGGGTGCCTCCTGGACGATCCAGCCGTTGCCGTCCGGGTCCCGGAAGGAGAGGAAGGAGTTCCAGGTCCCGCCCTTGCCCTCCTCCCAGCCGGCCGCCCCGACGCGCATCACCGGGGAGACGTCCACACCCGTCTCGACGAGCGCGATCCGGGCCGCCTCGATGTCGGTGACGCACAGCTGGAGGCCGTGCAGGCTGCCCGGGGCCATCGGGGTGGTGCCGGGCATCGGCGGCATGCCGGAGAGCAGCGCGATGGAGCAGCGCGAGCCCGGCGGGGTCGCCTGGACGATCCGCACCCCGGGGGCGACCTCGTCGTCCAGGTCGACGACGAAGCCGCACCGCTCGGCGTAGAACTCCTTCGCCCGGTCCATGTCGGTGACGGGGACCGGGACGACTTCCAGTGTCCAGTTCATGGGACCACCGTCCCGCACGGCGCCGCCCGCCGCACGTCGTCGACCTGACGGAAAAGCCTCTTCCCTCCGACCGGGTGACCTGATCTTTTCGTCCGAGGAGCACAACGGATCGCCGACGACCGTTCCGGCATCACCCAACCTCCCTATAGTGACCACCCGTTGGGCGCAACAGGCGTGCCGACGACAGGTTCGCCACAGGAGACAGGACTGATGACGAGCTCCCCCTCCGCAGGGTCCGCGCCCGATCCGGCACCCCCGTCCGGGTGCCCCGCGGCCGTCCCGCTCTCCGGACCCGGCTTCCACATCGACCCGCAGGCCGTCTACCGGGACATGCGCCGCGAGCACGGCTCCGTCGTCCCGGTGGAACTCCCGGGCGGCTTCCCCGCCTGGCTGGTCATCGGCTACCGCGAGATCCACCAGGTCACCAGCGACGGCGAACTCTTCCCCCGGGACGTCGGCCTGTGGAACCAGTGGCCGAACGTCCCGGACGACTGGCCGCTCCTCCCGATGGTCGGACGGCCGCTGCCCTCCATCTACTTCAGCGCGGGCGAGGAGCACCGGCGGCACGTCCGGATGGTCGTGCCCGCCCTGGAGGCCGTCGACCCCTTCGAGATCCGCGGCCACTGCGAGCAGTTGGCCGACCGGCTGATCGACGACTTCTGCGCCCGCGGCACCGCCGACCTCGTCGCCGCGTTCTGCGAACCCCTTCCCGTCCTCGTCCTCGCCCGGCTCGTCGGCTTCCCCGACGACGAGGGCGCCGACATCGCCCGGGTGCTGAAGGACCTCGCCGACGGCGGACCGGAGGCGCAGAACGCCCACCAGCGGTTCGCCGGGCACATGGCCCGGCTCGTCGCGGCCAGGCGGGCCGAGCCCGGCGACGACGTGACCTCCCGGATGCTCGCCTTCCCCGAGGAGTTCACCGACGAGGAGTACACGCTCGACCTGATGGCCGTCACGGCCGCGGGACACCTCACCACCGCCGACTGGATCGGCAACTCCGTGCGGCTGATGCTCACCGAGGACGAGTTCGCCGACTCGATGGCCCGCGGCCGCCGCAGCGTCGCCGACGCCATGACCGAGGTGCTCTGGGAGGACGGCCCCACCCAGATCCTCGCCGGCCGCTGGCCCGTCCGCGACACCCGGCTCGGCGAGCGCCGGATCAAGGCCGGCGACATGCTGCTGCTCGGTCTCGGCGCCGCCAACACCGACCCGCTGATCCGCCGGAGCGCGGCGGGCGAACCGTCCGGTCGAGGAGGCGGCGGCGCCCACCTGGCCTTCAGCCACGGCGAGTACCGCTGCCCCTTCCCCGCCCAGGAGATCGCCGAGATCATCGCCCGCACCGGCATCGAGGTCCTCCTCGACCGGCTGCCCGACCTCGAACTCGCCGTCCCCGCCGCGGAACTGGTGCGCCGCCCCTCCGCCTTCCTGCGCGGCACCACCGCCCTGCCCGTCCGGTTCGCCCCCGTCCCCCCGACAGGAGACCCTTCGTGACCTGCCCGCACGCCGCCGCCCAGGCCGGCACGCCCGTCGTCGTCGACCCGATGGTCCAGGACCTCGACGGCGAGACCGCCCGGATCGCCGCCGCCGGCCCGCTGGCCCGCATCGACCTGCTCGGCGTGCCCGCCTGGGCCGTCACGCGCCACGCCGACGCCCGGCGGCTCCTGGTCGACCCCCGGCTGGTCAAGGACATGAACGCCTGGGACCTGTGGACGAACGGGACCGTCACCCACGCGTGGCCGCTCATCGGGATGGTCGACGCCGGCCGGTCCATGTTCACCGTCGACGGCGACGAGCACCGCCGGCTGCGCGCCAAGACCTCCCAGGCGCTGACCCCGCGCCGCCTGGAGGCGATCCGCCCCGACATCGAGAAGTTCACCGCGGAACTCCTCGACGCCCTGGAGGAGGGCGGCCGCGACGGCGCCGTCGTCGACCTCAAGTCCGTCTTCGCGCAGCCGCTGCCCATGCGGGTCGTCGGCATGCTGATGGGCGTCGCCCCCGAGGCCAACGCGATGCTCACCCGGCAGTACAAGAAGTTCTTCTCGATGCTCACCCCGCAGGAGGAGCGGCTCGCCCTCCTCGCCGACCTCGACGTCTTCTACACCGGCCTCGTCCGCGCGAAGACCGCCCTCCCCACCGACGACCTGACCTCCGCGCTCATCCTCGCCGACGAGGGCGGCGAGCCGCTGACCGAGGAGGAGGTCGTCGGCAACCTCAAGGCGATGGTCGCCGCCGGCCACGAGACCACCATCGGCCTCGTCCTCAACGCCGTGCGCGCCCTCCTCGCCCACCCCGACCAGCTCCGCATGGTCCTCGCCGGCGAGGTCTCCTGGGAGGCGGTGATCGAGGAGACCCTGCGCTGGGACACCCCCACCACCCACCTCCTGATGCGCTTCGCCACCGAGGACGTGGAGGTGGGCGACGCCGTCGTCCCGAAGGGCGAGGGCGTGGTGATCTCGTACCGGGTGATCGGCCGCGACCCCGAGCAGCACGGCCCGGACGCCGACGCCTTCGACATCACCCGCCCGGCGCCGGTCCGGCACATGACCTTCGGCCACGGCCCGCACATCTGCCCGGGCGCGGCGCTCTCCCGCGTCGAGGCGGGCATCGCCCTCCCGGCGCTCTTCGCCCGCTTCCCCCGCCTCCGGCTCGCCGTCCCGGACGAGGAGCTGCGCAACCTCCCGGTGATGACCCAGAACGACCTGGAGTCCTTCCCGGTCCTCCTGGACGCCTGAGCCTTCTCCGGCGTCAGGTCCGCGGGCTCGGCGCGGGGCCGGTCGTCCAGTGCAGCCGGCCGTCCTGGCCGAGGGCGGCCACCCCGCCCGGTCCCGCCGCCGGGGCGCCGGCCAGCGGGAAGCCGGAGAGGCGCCAGGTGCCGCCGCCGGGCAGCGGTGCCACGGCGAGCCGGCCGGTCCGGGAGCGGGCCGCGACCAGCCCGTCCGCCGCGCTCACCGGGCCGAAGCCCGCGATGCCGCCGGCCGGCGGGGCGACCGGGGCCAGCCGGACGCTGCCCGTGAAGTCGGCCGCCTGCGGCTCGCCGGTGGCGGGCGCGCGCGACCAGAGCCGGATCCCGTCGCCGGTCGGCGCCGGGCCCGCGCTCAGCGCCAGCGTCGTCGCCGGCAGCCCCGTCGGCAGCGGCCCGGCCGGCGGGCCGCCGTCCGACGCGCCGGTCCACATCAGGACCGAGTGCGGGGTGCCCGCGAAGACGTACGTCCGCCCCCGGGCGTCGGTCGCTGCGACCGGGTCGCCGTGCAGGTCGGCCCCGCCGAGGGCCCGCCACGGACCCCAGGCGCCGCCGGGCGTCCGCTCGCGACCGGAGAGCCGGTGGTCGCCGTCGCGCAGGAAGAGCGAGACCCGGCCGGTGCCGTCCACGGTCACCGCGGGCGCGCTGATGTCCGGTGTCCGGTCGGCCTCGTCCCGCTTCCCGGGGGTCCCCAGCGAGCGCCAGGCGCCGAATCCGCCGCCCGGCGCGGTCTGCTCGACCGTGACGACCTCGCGCCGGTAGCCGGACGGGCCCTCGAAGGAGGTCCGGGTGCCGAAGACCGCGATCCGCCCATCCGGCAGCCGTACGGAGTTGACGCCGCCGTCCAGCCCCCCGCCGGGCAGCAGCTCCGGCCCCTTCCACGGGGCGCCGCCGGGCCCCCGGTGCCAGGTCGCCAGCCGGCCGTCCTGCACGCCGAAGGCCAGCAGCCCGCCGTCCGCGGCCGGCTGGAGCCAGCCGGTCGACGAGCCGCGCGCGTACCGCACGGTCCCCGTCCAGCCCCGCCCGCCCGGCCGCGCCGACGCCTTCAGGTCGCCGCAGCCCGCCGGGCTGCCGCAGTGGTCGGCGCCGTCCAGCCAGGCGTACGTCTTCAGGCTGCGCAGCTTCTCCTCGGCGGTACGGCTGTCCAGCGCGCGGGGGAGGTCGGTGTTCGGGTAGCCCATGTAGCTCTGCACGCCGAAGCGCGGGTTCCCGGGCCGCTCCGCGTACCGGGCCAGCGCCGCCTGCACGAACCGCGCCCCGTAGGCGTGGTCCTGGTGGTCCCGCAGCCGCCCGGTCTTCTCGTGGGTGCCGGGCGTCGGGTCCAGGGTCCGCACGAAGGTCGGCCGGAAGCGGTCGAGCAGCCCCGTCAGCGTGGCGACGACCTGCTCCTTGGAGTACGCGAAGTCCGCGGCGACCGGCGTCCCGGAGGAGAGCTGCGAGCCGAGCGCGGGGATCCGGCCGTGCCACAGGCCCCGCAGGCTCACCGGGCGGTCGGCGGAGGTCGAGCCGGCCTCGCGCAGCTGGAGCCAGACCAGCCGCACCTCGGGCCGGGCCCGCAGGGTGTCCAGCTCGGCCACGCCCCCGCCGGCCGTGGGGACCGCGGTCCGGTCCCAGGGGCTGGTGCGGTCGCCGGTGACCATCTCGGCGTACGCGGCGCGGATGCCGTTCTGCCGGGCCTCGGCGAAGGCGGGCTTGTCCGGCACGGTGACGGCGGCGGCGCGCCCGGAGCGGGCGTTGACGCCGTTCGACTCGCCCGCGGTCAGGTACACGGTGGTCAGCGGGACCCGGTCGGCCAGCGACTGCGCCGTGTCCGGGTTCATGAAGTACAGGTCGTCGTCCGGGTGGGAGACGAACTGCACCACGGAGAGCGGGGCGGCGGCGGTCCGGCCGTCACGCCCGGCCGGGGCGTCCCCGCGCCCGCCGCGCCCGGTGTCGCCGGCCGCGCGGGGGTCGGGGGCGGTGTCCTCCACGCGGGAGGCGGCGGGGGCCCGCGTCTCGGGCGCCGTGGCGGCGTGGGCGGGCGCCTGTTCGCCGGAGGTCGCCGTGAGCACGCCCGCGAGGGTGCCGCCGGTCAGCACGGCGACCGTCGCCGCGGCCGCGACGGACCGGCGGTGACGGAAGGGGCGTATGAGGCGGGAGAGGTGGCGGACGGGCATGGGAGGGGAGGGCTTTCTCTACCTGGGCGACGGGGGCGCGTCGGGAGCGACGGCGGTTCGTGGCGGCGACGGCGACAGGACGAACGACTCACATGGGTACAGGGCGGGAGCCGCCGACGGGTTCCGAAAATGGCCCGATGTGCCCGAGGTCACGTGTGATCCGTACCGGATCCGGGCAGGCGGGAGGGGTTTCGGCCACCCGCCGGGCGGCCCCGTCCCGCCCGTCCCGCACGCCCGCTCCCGTCCCTGCGGATAGGCTCGATCCGTCGGGCGTGCGGCTGGAGGGAGCGGCGGAGATGACGGTGCCGGGGCGCAGGAGCAGTACGTTCTCACGGCTGCTGCGGCACGGGTTCACCGATCCGTCCGCGGCCGAGCGGCTGCTCGACCTCCCGGAGCTCGCCGCGCTCCGCGGCGACCCGGTCCTGCTCGACGCGCTGGGCACCACCGCCGACCCCGACCTCGCCCTGCGCGGCCTGGTCCGGCTGGTCGAGGCGCAGGCCGACACGGAGCGCCAGACCTTCACCACCACGCTGCTCTCCGCCAAGCCCTTCCGGGACCGGCTGCTCGGGGTCCTCGGCGCCTCGGAGGCGCTCGCCGACCACCTGGCCCGGCACCCGAAGGACTGGGAGACCCTGGTCACTTACGAGGCGGCCGACCTGCACCCCGGGGTGACCGAGTTCGAGCGGGGACTCGCCGAGGCGACCGACCCGGTGGCCCTGCGCGTCGCCTACCGCCGCTGCCTCCTCGGGATAGCGGCCCGGGACGTCTGCGGCACCACCGACGTCGCCCAGACCGCCGCCGAGCTGGCCGACCTGGCCACCGCGACCCTGCGGGCCGCCCTCGCCATCGCCCGGGCGGCCGAACCCGCCGACGCGGCCCTGTGCCGGCTCGCCGTGATCGCCATGGGCAAGTGCGGCGGCCACGAGCTGAACTACGTCTCCGACGTCGACGTGATCTTCGTCGGGGAACCGGTGGAGGGCGCGGACGAGGCGAAGGCGCTCCAGGCCGCGACCCGGCTCGCCTCCCACCTCATGCGGATCTGCTCCGAGACCACCGTCGAGGGCACCATCTGGCCGGTCGACGCCAACCTCCGCCCCGAGGGCCGCAACGGCCCGCTCGTCCGCACCCTCTCCTCCCACCTCGCCTACTACCAGCGCTGGGCGAAGACCTGGGAGTTCCAGGCCCTCCTCAAGGCCCGGCCGGTGGCCGGCGACCCGGAGCTGGGCAGCGCGTACGTGGACGCCGTCTCCCCGATGGTCTGGCAGGCCGCCGAGCGCGAGAACTTCGTCACCGACGTGCAGGCCATGCGCCGCCGGGTCGTCGACAACATCCCCGTCGCCCAGGTCGACCGCGAGCTGAAGCTCGGCCCCGGCGGCCTCCGGGACGTCGAGTTCGCCGTCCAGCTCCTCCAGCTGGTCCACGGCCGCAGCGACGCCACCCTGCACAGCGGCTCCACCCTGGACGCGCTCGCCGCCCTCGCCGCCGGCGGCTATGTCGGCCGCGCCGACGCGGCCCAGCTCGACGAGGCGTACCGCTTCCTGCGGGCCATGGAGCACCGCATCCAGCTGTACCGGCTGCGCCGCACCCACCTCGTCCCCGAGGGCGAGGACGACCTGCGGCGCCTCGGCCGCTCGCTCGGCCTGCGCACCGACCCGGTCGCCGCGCTGAACAAGGAGTGGAGGCGGCACGCCTCCGTCGTCCGGCGCCTCCACGAGAAGATCTTCTACCGGCCGCTGCTCGACGCCGTCGCCCAGCTCGCCCCCGGCGAGATCCGGCTCAGCCCCAAGGCGGCCGGCCAGCGCCTCGAAGCCCTCGGGTACGCCGACCCCGCCGCCGCCCTGCGCCACCTGGAGGCGCTGGCCTCCGGGGTCAGCCGCAAGGCCGCCATCCAGCGCCATCTGCTGCCGGTGCTGCTCGGCTGGTTCGCCGACTCCGCCGACCCGGACGCGGGCCTCCTCGGCTTCCGCCGGGTCTCCGACGCCCTCGGCAAGACCCCCTGGTACCTGCGGCTGCTGCGCGACGAGGGCGCCGCCGCCGAGAACCTCGCCCGGGTCCTCTCGGCCGGCCGGCTCGCCCCCGACCTGCTCCTGCGCGCCCCCGAGGCGGTCGCCATACTCGGCGACCCCGAGGGGCTGAAGCCCCGCGGCCGGGACCATCTGGAGCAGGAGGTCCTCGCCGCCGTGGGCCGCGCGGACGACGCCGAGCAGGCCGTCGCCGCCGCCCGCGGGGTGCGCCGCCGCGAGCTGTTCCGTACCGCCGCCGCCGACCTCATCGACTCGTACGGCACCGAGGACAGCCCCCGCACCTCCGACCCGGGGGCCCTGGTCGACCGGGTCGGCGAGGCCGTCACCGACCTCAACGCCGCCACCCTCGCCGGCGCGCTGCGGGCCGCCGTCCGCGCCGAGTGGGGCGACGAACTCCCCACCCGCTTCGCGGTCATCGGCATGGGCCGCTTCGGCGGGCACGAACTCGGCTACGGCTCCGACGCCGACGTCCTCTTCGTGCACGAACCGCGCCCCGGCGTCGACGAGCAGGAGGCCGCCAAGGCCGCCAACCGGGTCGTCACCGAGATGCGCAGGCTCCTGCAGCTGCCCACCACCGACCCGCCGTTGCTGATCGACGCGGACCTGCGCCCCGAGGGCAGGAGCGGCCCCCTGGTCCGCACCCTCGCCTCCTACGAGGCGTACTACCGCCGCTGGTCGCTCGTCTGGGAGTCCCAGGCCCTGCTCCGCGCCGCCCCCATGGCCGGCGACCCGGAGCTGGGGCAGCGGTTCATCGAGCTGGCCGACCCGCTCCGCTACCCCGCGGAGGGCCTCGGCGAGGACGCGGTCCGCGAGATCCGCCGGCTCAAGGCCCGCATGGAGTCCGAGCGGCTGCCGCGCGGCGCCGACCCGACGCTCCACGCCAAGCTCGGCCGCGGCGGCCTCAGCGACGTCGAGTGGACCGTCCAGCTGCTCCAGATGCGGCACGGCTGGGCCGAGCCGGGACTGCGCACCACCCGGACCCGGGCCGCGCTCGCCGCCGCGCACGCCGCCGGACTGATCCCGGCCGAGGAGGCGCAGACCCTCGACGAGGCGTGGGTGCTCGCCACCCGGGTGCGCAACGCCGTCATGCTGGTCCGCGGCCGCCCCGGCGACACCTTCCCCTCAGAGCCGCGCGAACTGGCCGCCGTGGGGCGCTACCTGGGCTACGGCCCCGGCCATGTCGGCGAGATGGTCGACGACTACCGCCGGATCACCCGGCGGGCCCGCGCGGTCGTCGACGAACTCTTCTACGGGGCCTGACGGTTGGGATCCGGCCGCGGCGGCGGCGCCGTCGCCGCGCCGGGCCCGGCCGGATACGATCGCGGCATGGCCCTGATCATGAGCGACGTGCACCGGTTCGAGGCGGCCCGGCCCCGGCTGGAGGCCATCGCCTACCGGATGCTCGGCTCGTCGGCGGAGGCCGAGGACGCCGTGCAGGAGACCTTCCTGCGCTGGCAGGCCGCCGACGTCGAGCGCATCGAGGTGCCCGAGGCGTGGCTCACGAAGGTCCTCACCAACTACTGCCTCAACCAGCTCACCTCGGCCCGCGCCCGGCGCGAGACCTACGTGGGCCAGTGGCTCCCGGAGCCGCTGCTCGCCGGCGACCCGATGCTGGGCCCCGCCGACACCGCCGAGCAGCGCGAGTCCGTCTCGTACGCCGTCCTCGTCCTCCTGGAGCGCCTGTCACCGGCCGAGCGCGCGGTGTACGTGCTGCGCGAGGCGTTCGGCTACGCGCACCGGGAGATCGCCGAGATCCTCGACATCAGCACGGCGTCCAGCCAGCAGATCCTGCACCGCGCCAAGAAGCACGTCGCGGACGGCAGGGCCCGCACCGAGATCGACGAGGCCGCCGCCCGCAGGATCGTCGAGGAGTTCCTGGCCGCCGCCACCAGCGGCCGTACCGAACCCCTCATCGAGCTCCTCACCCGGGACGCGGCCGCCATCGGCGACGGCGGCGGCAAGGTCCCCGCCCGCGCCCGGGCCTTCGAGGGCGCGGTCGCGGTCGCGACCTTCCTGCGCGGCCTCTTCAAGCCGAGCGACGCCAAGCGGGCGCTGGTCGGCGGCTCGCCCGCCTTCTACGCCTCCACGGCCAACGGCGAGCCCGCGATCGTGGCCGTCGTGGACGGCCGGGTCGTCGGGATCACCTGCCTGGAGGTCACGGCGGACGGCATCGTCGCCGTGCGCAGCCAGGTCAACCCCGACAAGCTGGACCGCGCCACCGGGCGCTGGGCCGCCGGGGGGCACGAGGAGACCCCGCTGTTCGCCTTCTGACACCCCCCTCGGGGAATGTGACGCGGGTCACATCGGAATCCTGTCAGGAAACGCGGGGCCGCCCGGTTCAAGGTGCGACACCACGCCGGAGAGCGGCGCGGACCCGCAGACAGGAGCACGGTCATGGAGCACCGCATCGTCGTCCTCGGAGCCGGCTACACCGGAGCCGTCGCCGCCGGCCGCCTCGCCCGCCGGCTGCGCCGCGAGGACGTGAGGATCACCCTCGTCAACGCCGAGCCCGACTTCGTGGAGCGCGTCCGCCTGCACCAGCTCGCGGCCGGCCAGGACCTCACCCCCCGCCCCTTCGGCGAGATGTTCGCCGGCACCGGCGTCGAGCTGAAGCTCGCCCGGGTCGCCGCCGTCGACGCCGACCGCGGGACGGTCGCGGTGGACGGCGCCGCCGGACGCGAGGAGCTGGCGTACGACTCCCTCGTCTACGCCCTCGGCAGCGCCTGGAACGACGGGGGAGTCCCCGGCACCGCCGACCACGCCCACGAGGTCTCCAGCCGTCCCGGCGCCCTCCGGCTCCGCGCGCGCCTGGCCGCCCTGGAGGCCGGAGCGACCGTGGTGGTGGTCGGCGGCGGCCTGACCGGCCTGGAGGCCGTGACCGAGATCGCCGAGAGCCGCCCCGACCTCGACGTGGCCCTGGTCGCCCGGGGAGCCCTCGGCGACTGGCTCTCCGAGAAGGGCCGCGGCCACCTGCGGAAGGTCGTGGCCGGGCTCGGCATCACCGTCCACGAGCACCAGGCGGTCGCCGCCGTGGCCGCCGACCGGGTCACCACCGCCGACGGCACCGTCGTCCCCGCCGACGTCACCGTCTGGACCACCGGCTTCGCCGTCCACCCCATCGCCGAGGCCGGCGGACTGGAGCTCGCCGCCGACGGCCGGATCGTGGTCGACGACACCATGCGCTCGGTCTCCCACCCCGACGTGTACGCCGTCGGCGACGCGGCGGTGGCCGTCGGCCCGCACGGCAAGCCGCTCCGCATGTCCTGCGCCTCCGGCGTCCCGATGGCCTGGCAGGCCGCCGACGCCCTCGCCGCCCGGCTGGCCGGCGTCAAGGTGCCCCGGGTCGCGATCCGCTACTTCCAGCAGTGCGTCTCACTGGGCCGCAAGGAGGGCCTGATCCAGTTCGTCACCGCCGACGACCGGGCCAAGGAGAAGGCGCTGACCGGGCGCACCGCCGCCCGCTACAAGGAGCTGATCTGCAAGAGCGCCGCCTGGGGCGTCGCCAACCCGACCATGGGCCTGCCCTCCCGCCGCCGGCGCGTGGCCCGGCAGGAGGTCCGCGAGGCCGTCCCGGCGGAGGCGACCGCCTGAAGGAGGCCAGGAGCGGGGGTCACCTGCCGGAGCCGACCCGCTCCTCGCGGTCCGCGGCCTCGCGCGCGTCCGTCCCCTTCGCGGGGGCGGGCGCCGCCGGCTCGGCGAGCAGGACCGGCTCCACCTGCTTCGACAGGCGGTGCGGCCAGGTGCCGTACCAGAAGTAGGCGACGAGGAAGCCGAAGCCGAGGCAGATCATGCCGCCCACCGCGTCCAGCCAGAAGTGGTTGGCGGTCGCGACGATCACGACCAGGGTCGCCGCCGGGTAGAGCAGGCCCAGGATCCGGGCCCACGGCGCCTTGGCGAGGAAGAAGATGGTCAGCCCGCACCAGAGCGACCAGCCGATGTGCATCGACGGCATCGCCGCGTACTGGTTCGACATGTGCTTGAGGTCGCCCGAGGCCATCGAGCCCCAGGTGTGGTGCACCAGGACCGTGTCGATGAAGTCCTTGCTCTCCATCAGCCGCGGCGGCGCGAGCGGATACAGGTAGTAGCCGACCAGGGCCACGGCGGTGGTGGCGAAGAGGACCGTGCGGAACGCGGCGTAACGGCCCGGCTGCCATCGGTACAGCCACACGAGCACACCGATGGTGACGATGAAGTGCAGCGTCGCGTAGTAGTAGTTCATCGTCACGATGAGCCATGTCACCGAGTTCACGGCGTGGTTGACCGCGTGCTCGAAGGCGAGGCCGAGGGACTCCTCGGTCCGCCAGATCCAGTCCGCGTTCTTCAGCGCCTCGGCCTTCTGCTCCGGCACCGCGTTGCGGATCAGCGAGTACACCCAGTAGCTGACCGCGATCAGCAGCAGCTCGAACCAGATACGGGGGCGCCGGGGGCTGCGCGCACGCAGCCACGCCCACCGGCCGTCGGCCACGATGGGTGACGACGGGGTCGTCCGGTCGTCCAAACTCTTCACGGTCGTTTCACCCATAGGCAGAGAGTTTGCCAGATCCACGCCCCCCGACCGATCATCCCTCGGTCGGGTGTACGGCGCACCCTCTCCGCCTCAAGGACGAGGTACCCGGGTACTACGGTGCGGCCGGGGCGGACGCCGTGGAGCCGCGGACCACCAGCTCCGGCATGAAGACGAACTCCGAGTGCGGGGCCGGGGTGCCGCCGACCTCCTCCAGGAGGGCGCGGACCGCCGCCTGCCCCATCGCCTGCACGGGCTGCCGGATGGTGGTGAGCGGCGGATCGGTGAAGGCTATGAGGGGCGAGTCGTCGAAGCCGACGACGGAGACGTCCCTGGGCACGCCGAGCCCCTGCTGCCGGGCCGCGCGGATCGCGCCGAGCGCCATCATGTCGGAGGCGCAGACCACGGCCGTGCACCCCCGGGCGATCAGCGCCGCGGTCGCCGCCTGGCCGCCCTCCAGGGTGTACAGGGAGTGCTGGATCAGCTCCTCGGACTCCTCCGGGGTGAGGCCGAGGCGGTCCTGCATGCCCTTCTGGAAGCCCTCTATCTTGCGGAGCACCGGCACGAACCGCTTCGGTCCGACGGCCAGCCCGATCCGGGTGTGGCCGAGGGCGGCGAGGTGCGTGACGGCCAGCTGCATCGCGGCCCGGTCGTCGGGGGAGACGAAGGGCGCCTGCACCTTGGGGGAGAAGCCGTTGATGAGGACGTACGGGACGCCCTTGCCGCGCAGCTGGTCGTAGCGGGAGGTGTCCGCCGTGGTGTCGGCGTGCAGTCCGGAGACGAAGATGATGCCGGCCACCCCGCGCTCCACCAGCATGTCGGTGAGCTCGTCCTCGGTGGACCCGCCGGGGGTCTGGGTGGCGAGCACCGGGGTGTAGCCCTGGCGGGTCAGGGCCTGCCCGATGACCTGCGCGAGGGCCGGGAAGATGGGGTTGTCCAGTTCGGGGGTGATCAGCCCGACCAGGCCGGCGCTCCGCTGGCGCAGCCGTACCGGTCGCTCGTAGCCGAGCACGTCGAGCGCGGCAAGGACGGATTCACGGGTGGCCGTGGCCACACCGGGCTTGCCGTTGAGCACGCGGCTGACTGTGGCTTCACTGACCCCCGCCTGGGCTGCGATGTCGGCAAGCCGCGCGGTCATGAGAGTGGACTGTACCGGTCACAGCGCGTATTGCCCACCAGTGGGGTGGGCGCCGCCGGCGGCACCGGCGGACCGCGGGACGACCCCCCGGCCGGCCGGGGGCGGCCGCAAGCCCCTCGCAAGGTCTTGCAGGTCTTGCGAAGGGATGCAGGTGGCGGTTGTTGCGGAGGAAACGATTCCGCACGGCGGAGGGAGTCCTTCCGGGGCCGTTCCCGGCGGGAGATAACGGACGAAGGGGCGGAAGGGGCGCTTCCGTGCCGCTGTCAAGCGGCCCGACGGCAACCTTCGGGACACGTGGATGTAACGATCCCCGGTCCTTGCAGAAATTTCACGCAAGGTCTTTCGGCTTGTTTTCATCCCTGTTACGTTCCTGGCAACCCGGAGCGCCGCGAGGGAGCGGTCGCAATGAGGAAGGTTCCAGCCCCTCGTCACCCCGGGATCATGTTGAAGGAGTTCACATGCGGCGTGGCATAGCGGCCACCGCGCTGGTCGCGGCCCTGGGCGTCACCCTGGCGGCGTGCGGCGGGAGCGACAGCGGTTCCAACGGCGGCTCGAAGGGCTCGGGCGAGCTCTCCGGCACCGTGACGTGGTGGGACACCTCCACGGTCGGCTCCGAGGACAAGGTCTTCAAGAAGCTCGCCGAGGGCTTCACCAAGAAGCACCCCAAGGTCACCGTCAAGTACGTGAACGTGCCGTTCGGTGAGGCGCAGAACAAGTTCAAGAACGCCGCGCAGTCCGGCTCCGGTGCCCCCGACGTGATCCGCTCCGAGGTCGCCTGGACCCCCGAGTTCGCCGACCTCGGCTACCTCGCGCCGCTGGACGGCACCCCGGCGCTGAAGAACCAGGACGACTTCCTGGCGCAGGCCGCCGCGTCCACCAAGTACAAGGACAAGACCTACGCCGTCCCGCAGGTCATCGACTCCATGGGCCTCTTCTACAACAAGAAGATCCTCAAGGAGGCCGGTGTCGAGGCTCCCAAGAACATCGCCGAGCTGAAGGCCGCCGCCACCAAGATCAAGGAGAAGACCGGCAAGTCCGGCCTGTACCTCCGCGGTGACGACGCCTACTGGTTCCTCTCCTTCCTGTACGGCGAGGGCGGCGACATGGTCGACGCCGAGAGCAAGACGATCACGATCGACAACGAGGCCGGCGTCAAGGCGTTCAAGACGGTCAAGGACCTCGTCGACTCCAAGGCCGCGATCACGGACGCGACCAACGGCTGGGACAACATGCAGGCCGCCTTCAAGGACGGCAAGGTCGCGATGATGATCAACGGCCCGTGGGCGCTCGCCGACACGTACGCCGGCAAGGAGTTCGCGGACAAGGCCAACCTCGGCATCGCCCCGGTCCCGGCCGGCTCGGGCGGCCAGGGTGCCCCGCAGGGCGGCCACAACCTCGCCGTCTACGCCGGCTCCAAGAACCTGGACGCCTCCTACGCCTTCGCCGAGTACATGTCCTCGGCCGAGGTCCAGACCCAGGTCACCAAGGAGCTGAGCCTCCTCCCGACCCGCCAGTCCGTCTACCTGCAGTCGGAGGTCGCGGGCAACGAGAAGGTCGGCTTCTTCAAGCCGGTCGTCGAGAAGGCCGTCGAGCGCCCCTGGATCCCGGAGGGCGGCAGCCTCTTCGCGCCGCTCGTGACCGAGTACACCAAGGTCCTCACCGGCCAGACCACCCCGGAGCAGGGAGCGAAGACGGTCGGCGAGGGCTACCGCAAGCTCCTCAAGGACTGGAAGTAAGAGGAAGGCTGACCGGCTGATGGCTGTGGACACCCCCAGCCAGTCGGTGGCGAAGGCCGCGGGCGACAGCGTCGCCCGCGGCCGGAGCCGCGGGACTGGTCCGAAGCGGCGGGCGCCGAAGCGCTCCCTCGCCACCCACTGGTACGCGTGGGCCATGGTCGCCCCCGTGGTGATCGTGATCGCCGTGATCATCGGCTATCCCCTGGTCCGCGGCATCTACCTGTCGCTGACCGACGCCAACGAGCGCAACGTCGCGCGCAGCATCGGCGTCAACGAGATCCCGGCCACCTACGAGTTCGTCGGCCTCGACAACTACGTCACGGCCATCAACGGCAGCCAGTTCTGGGCCACGCTCGGCTGGACGGTCCTGTGGACCGTCGCCTGTGTGTCGCTCACCTTCGCCCTCGGCCTGGCCCTCGCCAACATCCTCAACCGCAAGATCGCCGGCCGTTCCGCCTACCGGATGATGCTCATCCTCCCCTGGGCGGTCCCCGGCTTCGTCTCGGTCTTCGCCTGGCGCTTCCTCTACGACGAGCGCCGCGGCATGCTCAACCAGATCCTCTCCGGCGTCGGCATGGACGGCGTGCCGTGGCTGAACGACCCCACCTGGGCCAAGTTCTCCGTCATCGCCGTCAACGTCTGGCTCGGCATCCCCTTCATGATGGTGGCCCTCCTCGGCGGCCTCCAGTCCATCCCCGGCGAGCTCTACGAGGCCGCCGAGATGGACGGCGCCAACGCCTGGCAGCGCTTCCGGAACATCACCATGCCGGGGCTCCGGTCCGTCTCCACCACGGTGGTCCTCCTCTCCACCATCTGGACCTTCAACATGTTCCCGGTGATCTTCCTGCTCACCCGGGGCGGACCCGGCGAGGCGACACAGATCCTCGTCACCCAGGCGTACAAGTTCTCCTTCGAGATCAGCCCGCGCGACTTCGCCCAGTCGTCCACGTGGGGCGTCCTCATCCTGGTGCTCCTGATGATCTTCGCCGCGATCTACCAGCGCGTCCTCCGCAAGCAGGGAGAAGTCTGGTGACCACCACGAACCCCGCCCCCCAGGTGAGGAACGCCCCGATCCGGGGCCGCCGCTCGCCGCTCGCCTCGGTGGCGCTGCACGTCACCCTGATCGTCGCCTCCGTGATCGCCGTCTTCCCGGTGCTGTGGGTCCTGCTGACCTCGCTCAAGCCGGCGAAGTACGCGACCACCACGGACTTCTTCAAGGAGACGACGTTCGAGAACTACACGAACCTGCTGAGGGACACCCCGTTCCTCACCTGGTTCGGGAACTCGCTCCTCGTCGCCGGACTCACCACCGTCGTCGGCGTCTTCATCTCCGCCACCACCGGCTACGCCGTCAGCCGCTTCCGCTTCGCCGGCAAGCGCGGCCTGATGTGGACCCTGCTCATCACGCAGATGTTCCCGGTCGCCGTCCTCATCGTGCCGATCTACAACATCATGGCGTCGCTGGGCCTGCTCAACCAGTCGGCCGGCCTGGTCATCACCTACCTGACCATCGCCGTCCCCTTCTGCGCCTGGATGATGAAGGGCTTCTTCGACGGCATCCCGCGCGAGATCGACGAGTCGGGGTACGTCGACGGTCTCACCCCCTTCGGCACGTTCTGGCGGCTGATCCTGCCGCTCGCCAAGCCGGGCATCGCGGTGACCGCCTTCTACTCCTTCATCACCGCCTGGGGCGAGGTCGCCTACGCCTCCGCCTTCATGGTCGGCGACGAGAACCTGACGCTCGCCGGCGGTCTGCAGAAGTTCGTCAACCAGTACGGGGCCCAGTGGGGTCCGATGACGGCGGCCTCCGTCCTCATCGCCATCCCCGCGGCCCTGGTGTTCCTCATCGCCCAGCGCCACCTCGTCACCGGCATGTCCGCCGGTGCCGTCAAGGGCTGACGGCCCTGAACGCCGAACCCGTACGCCCCTCCTTACCTCCCAGGGAAGCCATGACCCAGCACCTCGCCACCGCCGCCGCCGACGCCCCCACCACCGGCACCGACACGGGCTGGTGGAGAGACGCGGTGATCTACCAGGTCTACCCGCGCAGCTTCGCCGACGGCGACGGCGACGGCATGGGCGACCTGGTGGGCATCCGCAGCCGGCTGCCGTACCTCAAGGAGCTCGGCGTCGACGCCGTGTGGCTCTCCCCCTTCTACGCCTCCCCGCAGGCCGACGCCGGGTACGACGTCGCCGACTACCGGGCCATCGACCCGATGTTCGGCTCCCTGCTCGACGCCGACGCCCTGATCCGCGAGGCCCACGACCTGGGCCTGCGCATCATCGTGGACCTGGTCCCGAACCACTCCTCGGACCAGCACGAGTGGTTCCAGCGGGCGCTGCGCGAGGGCCCCGGCTCCCCGCTGCGCGACCGCTACCACTTCCGCCCCGGCAAGGGCGAGGACGGCGAGCTCCCGCCCAACGACTGGGAGTCCATCTTCGGCGGCCCCGCCTGGACCCGTACCGAGAACCCGGACGGCACCCCCGGCGAGTGGTACCTCCACCTCTTCGCCCCGGAGCAGCCCGACTTCGACTGGGACCACCCGGCCGTCCGCGACGAGTTCCGCTCGATCCTGCGCTTCTGGCTCGACATGGGCGTCGACGGCTTCCGCGTCGACGTCGCCCACGGCCTGGTCAAGGCCCCCGGCCTGCCCGACATCGGCGCCCACGACCAGCTGAAGCTGCTCGGCAACGACGTCATGCCCTTCTTCGACCAGGAGGGCGTCCACGAGATCTACCGCTCCTGGCGGCAGATCCTCGCCGAGTACGACGGGCAGCGCGTCCTGGTCGCCGAGGCGTGGACCCCCACCGTCGAGCGCACCGCCCACTACGTGCGCCCCGACGAGATGCACCAGGCGTTCAACTTCCAGTACCTGGGCACCCACTGGGACGCGGTGGAGCTCCGGGGAGTCATCGACGCCTCGCTGGAGGCGATGCGCCCGGTCGGCGCCCCCACCACCTGGGTGCTCTCCAACCACGACGTCACCCGCCACGCCACCCGCTTCGCCAACCCGGCGGGCCTCGGCACCCAGCTGCGCACCGCCGGCGACCGCGAGCTCGGTCTGCGCCGCGCCCGCGCCGCGACGCTGCTGATGCTGGCGCTGCCCGGTTCCGCGTACGTGTACCAGGGCGAGGAGCTGGGCCTCCCGGACGTCACCGACCTGCCCGACGAGGTCCGCCAGGACCCGTCGTTCTGGCGGGCCAGCGGCCAGGACGGCTACCGCGACGGCTGCCGGGTGCCGATCCCGTGGACGACCGAGGGCTCCTCGTACGGCTTCGGCGACGGCGGCTCCTGGCTGCCGCAGCCGGCCACCTGGGGCGGCCTGAGCGTCGAGGCGCAGACCGGCGACCCCGGCTCCACCCTGGAGCTGTACCGCAGCGCGCTCGCCGTCCGGCGCGAGCGCCCCGAGCTCGGTGCGGGCGACGCCGTGGAGTGGCTGGAGGCACCCGAGGGTGTGCTCTCCTTCCGCCGCGACGGCTTCGTCTGCACCGCCAACACCACCGGCCGGGCCATCTCCGTCCCGCTGCCCGGCCGGTATCTCCTCTCCAACGAGGACGTCAGGATCGTGGACGACGCCGCAGAGGTGCCGGCCGACACCACCGTCTGGTGGGCGGTGTGACGATCCCCCCGCCGCGGGGCACCGGCAACGGCGCCCCGCGGCTCGCGGACATCGCGGCCCAGTCCGGGGTCAGCGAGGCCACCGTCAGCCGCGTCCTCAACGGCAAGGCGGGGGTGGCCGGCGCGACCCGGCACAAGGTGCTCGCCGCGCTCGACGTGCTCGGCTACGAGCGCCCGGTGCGGCTGAAACGCCGCAGCGCGGGTCTCGTCGGGCTCGTCGTGCCCGAGCTGACCAACCCGATCTTCCCGGCCTTCGCGCAGGTCGTCGAGCAGGTGCTGGCCGGGCACGGCTACACGCCGGTGCTCTGCACCCAGATGCCCGGCGGCGCCACCGAGGACGAGCTGGTCGACCAGCTGGTGGAGCGCGGGGTGGCCGGCATCGTCTTCCTCTCCGGACTGCACGCGGACGCCACCGCCGACCCGGCGCGGTACGCCCGGCTGACCGAGCGGGGCGTGCCGTACGTCCTCATCAACGGCTACCACGAGCGGATCGACGCCACCTTCGTCTCCCCGGACGACCGGGCCGCGGCCCGGATGGCCGTGCGGCACCTGGCCGAGCTCGGGCACGAGCGGATCGGCCTCGCCATCGGCCCCACCCGTTACGTGCCCTCGCGCCGCAAGGCGGAGGGCTTCGCCGCCGAGCTGTACGAGTCCCTCGGTGTGGAGCGGGCGGAGGCCGAACGGTTCGTGCGGCCCACCCTGTTCGGCGTCGAGGGCGGACACGCGGCCGCCGAGATCCTGCTCGACGAGGGCTGCACGGGCATCGTCTGCGGCTCCGACCTGATGGCGCTCGGCGTCGTCCGGGCGGCCCGCGCCCGCGGCCTCGACGTGCCCCGGGACGTCTCCGTCGTCGGCTTCGACGACTCCCCGCTGATCGCCTTCACCGACCCGCCGCTGACCACCGTGCGCCAGCCCGTGCAGGCCATGGCGACGGCGGCCGTCGGCGCGCTCCTGGAGGAGATCGAGGGCAATCCGGTGCAGCGCACCGAGTTCGTCTTCCAGCCGGAGCTGGTCGTGCGCGGGTCCACCGCGCAGCCGCCGCAACTCCTTGCGTAATCGCTTGCGAAGGGCGTGCCGGAAGTATTGACCGCACGCCTGTACGCCCCTACGGTCGCGGCTGAAAACAGTTGCTGAAGCTTTCGGCAACTTCTTGCGAACCGCACTCTCGCGAGCCGCCCTCGCGACACGACAGGGACGTCGTACAGGAGGAAGCATGGCAAGAAAGACCGTGGCCGCTGCACTCGCCCTCGTGGCGGGAGCCGCTGCGGCCGTCACGGCCAACGCCCCGGCCCAGGCCACGCCGCCGGGGACGAAGGACGTCACCGCGGTGATGTTCGAATGGAACTTCGCCTCGGTGGCCCGCGAGTGCACCGACCGCCTCGGCCCGGCCGGCTACGGCTACGTCCAGGTCTCCCCGCCCCAGGAGCACCTCCAGGGCGGCCAGTGGTGGACCTCGTACCAGCCCGTGAGCTACAGGATCGCCGGGCGGCTCGGGGACCGCACCGCCTTCAAGAACATGATCGACACCTGCCACGCCGCCGGCGTGAAGGTGGTCGCGGACTCGGTCATCAACCACATGGCCAACGGCTCCGGCACCGGAACGGGCGGGACCCCGTTCTCCAAGTACGACTACCCGGGCCTCTACTCCGGCTCCGACATGGACGACTGCCGGTCCGTCATCTCCAACTACCAGGACCGCGGCAACGTCCAGAACTGCGAACTGGTCCAGCTCCCCGACCTCGACACCGGCGAGGAGTACGTCCGCGGGAAGATCGCCGGCTACCTCAACGACCTCCTCTCGCTCGGCGTCGACGGCTTCCGCGTCGACGCCGCCAAGCACATGCCGGCCGCCGACCTCGCCAACATCAAGTCCCGGCTGACCAACCCGAACGCCTACTGGAAGCTGGAAGCCATCCACGGCGCCGGCGAGGCCGTCTCCCCGAGCGAGTACCTCGGCAGCGGCGACGTCCAGGAGTTCCGCTACGCCCGCGACCTCAAGCGCGTCCTCCAGAACGAGAAGCTCGCCTACCTCAAGAACTTCGGCGAGGCATGGGGCCACATGCCCTCCGGCCAGTCCGGCGTCTTCGTCGACAACCACGACACCGAGCGCGGCGGCGACACCCTCAGCTACAAGGACGGAGCGAACTACACCCTCGCCTCCGTCTTCATGCTGGCCTGGCCCTACGGCTCCCCGGACGTCCACTCCGGCTACGAGTGGACCGACAAGGACGCCGGCCCGCCCAACGGCGGCCAGGTGAACGCCTGTTACACCGACGGCTGGAAGTGCCAGCACGCCTGGCGCGAGATCTCCTCCATGGTCGCCTTCCGCAACACCGCCCGCGGCGAGGCCGTCACGAACTGGTGGGACAACGGCGGCAACGCGATCGCGTTCGGCCGCGGCTCCAAGGCGTACGTGGCGATCAACCACGAGTCGTCCCCGCTCACCCGCGCCTTCCAGACCTCCCTGCCGGCCGGCACCTACTGCGACGTGCAGTCGAACACCCCGGTCACCGTCGGCGCGAACGGCCAGTTCACCGCCACCCTCGGCGCGAACACCGCCCTCGCCCTGCACACCGGCGCCGTGAACTGCGGCGGGACCACCCCCACCACCCCGCCGACGACGCCCCCCGCCACCGCGGGCGCCTCCTTCAACGTCACCGCCACCACGGTGATCGGCCAGAACATCTACGTCACCGGCAACCGCGCCGAACTCGGCAACTGGGCCCCCGCCTCCGCCCTCAAGCTCGACCCGGCCGCCTACCCCGTGTGGAAGCTGGCCGTGAACCTGCCCGCCGGAACGGCCTTCGAGTACAAGTACGTCCGCAAGGACGCGGCCGGGAACGTCACCTGGGAGTCCGGCGCCAACCGCACCGCGACCGTCCCCGCCTCCGGCCAGGTCGTCCTGAACGACACCTTCCGCAGCTGACCTCTCCTTCACGCAAGGGCCGCCCCGACCGGGGCGGCCCCCTCTTCCCGTACCTCCAGGGAGCACCCCCGTGATACCCAAGAGAACGGCGGTGGCGCTCGCCGCCGCCCTGTGCGCGGCCCTCGTGCCCGCCCTCCCCGCCACCGCCGCGCCCCGCCCGCCGGCCCCGCCGTCGGACCGGGCGCTCGCCGCCGAGCCCGCCCGCCAGGACCTCACCCGCGAGCAGTTCTACTTCGTGCTCCCGGACCGCTTCGCCAACGGCGACACCTCCAACGACCGGGGCGGCCTCACCGGCAGCCGGACCGCCACCGGCTTCGACCCCACCGACAAGGGCTTCTACCAGGGCGGCGACCTCAAGGGCCTCACCCAGCGCCTCGACTACATCAAGGGCCTCGGCACCACCGCCATCTGGATGGCGCCGATCTTCAAGAACCGGCCCGTGCAGGGCGAGGGCAAGGACGCCTCGGCCGGCTACCACGGCTACTGGATCACCGACTTCACCCAGGTCGACCCCCACTTCGGCACCAACGACGACCTCCGGAAGCTGATCGACGCCGCCCACGCCAAGGGCATGAAGGTCTTCTTCGACGTCATCACCAACCACACCGCCGACACCGTCGACTACGCCGAGAAGAAGTACGGCTACCGCCCCAAGGGCGCCTACCCGTACCTCGACGCGGACGGCCGCCCCTTCGACGACCGCACCGCGATCGGGAAGGTCGACGCCGACTCCTTCCCGTACACCCCCGTCGAGAAGGCCGGCACCAAGGTCCCCGCCTGGCTCAACGACCCGGAGATGTACCACAACCGCGGCGACTCCACCTGGCAGGGCGAGTCCGCCGAGTACGGCGACTTCGTCGGCCTCGACGACCTGTGGACCGAACGCCCCGAGGTCGTCGAGGGCATGAAGAAGATCTACGAGAAGTGGGTCCGCGACTTCGACATCGACGGCTTCCGCATCGACACCGTCAAGCACGTCGACCTCGACTTCTGGACCCAGTGGGCCACCGCCCTCGACGCCTACGCCCGGAAGCAGGGCCGCGAGGACTTCTTCATGTTCGGCGAGGTCTACTCCGCCGACACCACCGTCACCGCGCCCTACGTCACCCGCGGCCGGCTCGACGCCACCCTCGACTTCCCCTTCCAGGACGCCGCCCGCGCCTTCGCCTCCCAGGGCGCCGGCGCCGACCGCCTCGCCAAGGTCTTCGCCGAGGACTACCGCTACACCACCGACAAGGCCAACGCCTACGAGCAGGTCACCTTCCTCGGCAACCACGACATGGGCCGCTTCGGCACCTTCCTGAGGCAGGACAACCCGAACGCCTCCGACGCCGAACTCGTCCGCCGCGCCACGCTCGCCAACGAGCTGATGTTCCTCTCCCGCGGCAACCCGGTGATCTACTCCGGCGACGAGCAGGGCTTCACCGGCGCCGGCGGCGACAAGGACGCCCGCCAGACCCTCTTCGGCTCCCAGGTCGCCGACTACCTCGACGACGACCAGCTCGGCACCGACCGCACCCACGCCTCCGACGCGTACGACACCACGCACCCCGTCTACACCTCGATCGCCGCCCTGTCGAAGCTCACCCGCGAGCACCCCGCCCTCCGCGACGGCGTCCAGCAGCAGCGGTACGCCGAGGGCTCCGTCTACGCCGCCTCCCGCACCGACGCGAAGCAGCGCGTCGAGTACCTGGTCGCCGCCAACGGCTCCACCGGACCGAAGACCGTGAGCATCCCGGTCGACTCCGCCTCCTTCCGCACCCTGTACGGGGGCCAGGGCGCCGTCACCGCGCGGGACGGCGAGGTCACCGTCACCGTCCCGGCCCTCTCCAGCCTGGTCCTCAAGGCCGACGCCCCCCTCCCGGCCGTCGCCGCGAAGCCGTCCGTCACCCTCAGGGCCCCGGCCGCCGGCGCCACCGGCACCGTCGAGCTCACCGCCGACGTCACCGGCGGCAGCCTCGACCGGGTCGTCTTCGCCGCCCAGGTCGGCAACGGACGCTGGCAGACCCTCGGCACCGCCGACCACGCCCCCTACAAGGTCACCCAGCACGTGACCGCCCCCGCCGGCACCGCGCTCCGCTACAAGGCCGTCGTCGTCGACGCCGCCGGACGCACCGCGAGCGCCACCGCCGCCACCACCGCGGGCGCGCCCCCCGCCCCCGAGAAGCCCGTCGCCGTCGAGCGCCCGTACGCGATCGTCCACTACCGGCGCGAGGACGGCGACTACGACGGCTGGACCCTCAGGGCCGCCGGCCAGGAGGCCGCCTTCACCGGCCGCGACGCCCACGGCGCCTTCGCCTGGGTCAAGGTCCCCGAGGGCGCCTCCACCCTCCCGTACACGGTCGAGAAGGCCGGCACCGCCGACGGCCCGCAGCGCACCATCGGCCTCGGCCGCACCGGCGAGGTCTGGATCACCCAGGGCCAGGACGGGCAGTCCGACACGAACCCCGCCCCCGCCCCGCAGGACAAGACCAAGGCCGTCATCCACTACCAGCGCGAGGACGGCGACTACGACGGCTGGGGCCTCCACCTCTGGACCGGCGCCGCCCAGCCCACCGACTGGTCCAAGCCCCTCCAGCCCACCCGCGTCGACGCGTACGGCGCCGTCTACGAGGTCCCGCTCGCCGAGGGCGCCACCTCGCTCTCGTACATCCTCCACAAGGGCGACCAGAAGGACCTCCCCACCGACCAGTCGCTCGACCTCGCCGCCGCCGGCCACGAGGTCTGGCTCCTCGCCGGACAGCCGAAGCACCTCCTGCCGACCTCCGGCGGCGCCCCCGCCCTCGACCTGGCCAAGGCCGAGGCGCAGTGGATCGACCGGAACACCGTCGTCTGGAAGGTGAAGGCGAACGACTCCACCAGCCAGCAGCTGGTGTACGCCCCCGAGGGCGGCATCACCGTCACCGACGGCGCCCTCAGCGGCGAGGGCCAGTGGCTCCGGCTGAACCCGGGCGCCCTCACCGACGCGCAGAAGGCGAAGTTCCCGCACCTCAAGGACTATCCGGCCTTCACCGTCGACCCGCGCGACGCCGACCGCGTCCGCTCCTCCCTGCGCGGCCAGCTCCTCGCCACCCAGCGCGCCGCCAACGGCGCCCTGCTCGCCGCCACCGGCGTCCAGACCGCCGGAGTCCTCGACGACCTGTACGCCGCGAAGGCCGTCCAGGCCGGCCTCGGCCCGGTCTTCGACCGGAAGGGCCGCCCCACCCTCTCCCTGTGGGCGCCCACCGCGCGGTCCGTCGCCCTGGAGATCGACGGCCGGACCGTGCCCATGCGCCGCGACGACGCCTCCGGCGTCTGGCGGGCCACCGGCCCCAAGTCCTGGGCGGGCAAGCCCTACCGGTACGCCGTGAAGGTCTGGGCGCCCACCGTCCAGAAGCTCGTCGAGAACCGCGTCACCGACCCCTACTCGACCGCGCTCACCGCCGACTCCGCCCGCAGCCTCGTCGTCGACCTCACCGACCCGAAGCTCGCCCCCGCCGGCTGGAAGACCCTGAGGAAGCCGGCCGCCGTGCCGCTGCGCGACGCGCAGATCCAGGAACTCCACGTCCGCGACTTCTCCGTCGCCGACCCCACGGCGAAGGCGGACCACAGGGGCACCTTCCTCGCCTTCACCGACAAGGACAGCAAGGGCTCGCGGCACCTCAAGGCCCTCGCCGACTCCGGCACCAGCTACGTCCACCTCCTCCCGGCCTTCGACATCGGCACCGTCCCCGAGCAGAAGTCCGGGCAGACCGAGCCCGCCTGCGACCTGAAGGTCTACGCCCCCGACTCCGAGGAGCAGCAGTCCTGCGTCGCCGAGGCCGCCGCGAAGGACGCCTACAACTGGGGCTACGACCCGCTGCACTACACCGTCCCCGAGGGCTCCTACTCCACCGACCCGAACGGCACCCGCCGCACGGTCGAGTTCCGGCAGATGGTCCAGGCCCTCAACGGGCAGGGCCTGCGGACCGTCATGGACGTCGTCTACAACCACACCGTCGCCGCCGGGCAGTCCGACAAGTCGGTGCTCGACAGGATCGTCCCCGGCTACTACCAGCGCCTCCAGGCCGACGGCTCCGTCGCCACCTCCACCTGCTGCGCCAACACCGCGCCCGAGAACGCCATGATGGGCAAGCTCGTCGTGGACTCGGTCGTCACCTGGGCCAAGCAGTACAAGGTCGACGGCTTCCGCTTCGACCTCATGGGCCACCACCCGAAGGAGAACATCCTCGCCGTCCGCAGGGCGCTCGACGCCCTGACCGTCGAGAAGGACGGCGTCGACGGCAAGGCGATCGTCCTCTACGGCGAGGGCTGGAACTTCGGCGAGATCGCCGACGACGCCCGCTTCGTCCAGGCCACCCAGAAGAACATGGCCGGCACCGGCGTCGCCACCTTCTCCGACCGGGCCCGCGACGCCGTCCGCGGCGGCGGCCCCTTCGACGAGGACCCCGGCGTCCAGGGCTTCGCCTCCGGCCTCTTCACCGACCCCAACGGCTCCACCGCCAACGGCACCCCGGAGCAGCAGAAGGCCCGCCTCCTGCACTACCAGGACCTCATCAAGGTCGGCCTCACCGGCAACCTCGCCGGCTACACCTTCACCGACACCTCCGGGCGCACCGTCAGGGGCTCCGACGTCGACTACAACGGCTCCCCGGCCGGCTACGCCGCCGCCCCCGGCGACGCCCTCGCCTACGCCGACGCCCACGACAACGAGACCCTCTACGACGCCCTGGCGTTCAAGCTGCCCGCCGGCACCTCCGCCGCCGACCGGGCCCGCATGCAGGTCCTCGCCATGGCCACCGCGACCCTCTCCCAGGGCCCGGCGCTCTCCCAGGCCGGCTCCGACCTGCTCCGCTCCAAGTCCCTCGACCGCAACTCGTACGACAGCGGCGACTGGTTCAACTCGATCCACTGGGACTGCCGCGACGGCAACGGCTTCGGCATCGGCCTCCCGCCGGCCGCCGACAACAAGGCGAAGTGGGGCTACGGCAAGCCGCTCCTCACGAACCCGGCCCTGACGGTCGGCTGCGCCGAGATCGACGGAGCCTCCGCCGCCTACCGGGACCTCCAGAAGATCCGCACCACCGAACACGCCTTCTCCCTGGCGACCACCGGACAGGTGCAGTCCGCCCTCTCCTTCCCGCTCTCCGGCACGGACGAGACCCCGGGCGTGATCACCATGCGCCTCGGCGACCTCGTGGTCGTGTTCAACGCGACCCCGGGCGAGACGAAGCAGACGGTCACGGGCCTGGCCGGCACGGCCCACGCCCTCCACCCGGTCCAGGCGAACGGCTCCGACGCCGTCACCAGGTCGGCGTCGTACGACACCGGCTCGGGCACCTTCACGGTCCCGGCCCGCACGGTCGCCGTCTTCAAGGCCACCGGCTGACGCTCCTCCTCAGGGGCACGGGCCCCGGCCGTCACTTGTGCGGCCGGGGCCCGCGCCGTAAAGCTGTGGCCCGACATCCCGTACCAGCAGGAGACACCGTCATGCCGCAGATCACCGTCGACTACTCCGCGCCCCTGGACCGGCGCGGCTTCGCGCTCGCCCTCCACGCGCTGCTGGCCGAGACGGTCGACGCCTCGCTCGACTCCTGCAAGACCCGCTTCCGCGAGGTCGAGGAGACCGTCGTCGGCGACGGGTCGAGCGAGGACGTCGTCGTCCACGTGGAGATCGCCCTGCTCTTCGGCCGCACCGACGCGACCCAGGCCCGGCTCTCCGAGGCCGTGCTCGCCCTGCTGCCCCGCTACCTCAAGGCGGCGGAGGGAGCACGCCTCTCGGTCGAGGTGCGCGACCTGGAGAACTCCTACCGCAAGCGCTGATCCGGCACGGCGGGCGCCGGGGCCAGCTCCAGGAGCCGGCCCACCAGCTCCGCGAACGGCCCGTCCGCCGGCTCCTCGGACAGGATCGCCGCCAGCACCTTCGCCGTCTGCTCGTCGTAGACGGCGCTCACCGCCGTGAGCGCGGCGAAGTCGTGCACCAGCTTCTGCTCCAGCTCCGCGCGCGGCACCCGCCGCCCGTCCAGCCACAGCAGCGCCGTCGACTCCGCGAGCGACACCCAGGACCGCACGACCAGTTCGAGCCGCGGCGAGGGCTCCGCCACCCCGAGGTGGGCGACGATCTGCTCGTACGCGGCCTGCCGCACCTCGTCGATCATCGCGTTGGTCGTCGACGACCCGACCGCGGGACCGCCCCGCATCAGCGCCGCGAACCCCGGCCCGTGGTCGTCGACGAAGTCGAAGAACCGGCCCATCACCCGCAGCAGCCGCGCCCCCAGCGGGCCCTGCGGGGGCTCCAGGAACCGCGCAGCGAGCTCGTCGGCCGCGCGCCGCAGCGCCGCCTCGTACAGACTCTGCTTGCCGGGGAAGTAGTGGTAGACCAGCGGCCGGGAGATGCCCGCGGCGGCGGCGATCTCGTCGATGGAGACCTCGTCGGGGGAGCGGCTGCTGAAGAGTTCGAGGGCCACCCCGATCAGCTGCTGCTTGCGCTCCTCGACGCCCATCCTGCGCCGTACACCGGTCGTCATACGAACAGCCTATCGGGGTCCGTTACGCTCCTCGTCCATGAGCGCTTCCGACCGGTCCAGCCCGGCCGCCGAGAGTCCCGTGACCGACGAGCCCGACAAGGCCGAGGACACCGACGGGGCCGCCGGGCCCGGCACGGCCGACACGATCGGCAAGGCCGGCGCGGCCGGCACGGCCGATGAGGTCGCGGAGACCGCCGGGACCGGGGAGCCCGACGCACTCGACGCGGACGGCGAACTCGGTGAGGACGACGAGGACGGCGAACTCGGTGAGGACGGCGAACTCGACGAGGACGACGGGCCGGTGGAGGACGAGGAGCCGGACCCCGCCGACGGCATGACCCCCAAGCAGGCGAGGCGGCTGCGCGTGACGGCCGCCTCGGTGCTCCTCGTGGTGATGGGCGTGGTCCTGGTGATCCGCCTCGCGAGCCGGACCTCCGTGCTCGTCGTCGGCGTCTACGGGCTCGCGATGATCCTCTGCGGGATCGTCATCGAGCTCTCCCGCAACGGCCGTACCCGCCTCGCCACCTGGCTCCTGGTGGGCGGCCTCGCGGTCGCCCTCGCCCTCGACTGGCTGGTCCTGCCCTGACGGCTCAGAGATCCAGGACGAGCTTCTTCCCGGCGCAGCGCGAGACGCAGATCAGCATCGAGTCCGCCCGCTCCGCGTCGGTGAGGAGTTCGTCCCGGTGGTCGACCTCGCCCTCCAGGACGGTCTGCCGGCAGGTGCCGCAGAAGCCCTGCGTACAGGAGTACATGAGGCCCGGCACCTCCTCCCGCACCGCCGCGAGCACCGACCGGTCGGCGGCGACGGCCACCGTCCGCCCGGAGCGCCGGAGTTCGACCTCGAACGGGGTGCCGCCGGCCGGGGCGGGGCCCGAGAAGCGCTCCAGGCGCGGGGCCCGGCCCTCCGGCATCGCGGCGGTCACCGCGTCCATCAGCCCGTCCGGCCCGCAGCAGTAGACGGCCGTCCCGTCCGGCACGGAGCCCAGGAACGACAGGTCCGGGTACCCGGACTCGTCCTCCGCGACCACGGTCACGCGGTCCCCGCCGAGCCGGAGCAGATCCGCCAGGTACGGCATGGTGGTGCGGGACCGGCCGCAGTAGACCAGCCGCCATTCCGCTCCCGCCGCCTCGGCGGCCCGCACCATCGGCAGGACCGGGGTGACGCCGATGCCGCCGGCGACGAAGACGTACGCGGGGGAGGGGACCAGCGGGAAGCGGTTCCGGGGGCCCCGGATCTCGATCTCGGCGCCCTCGTGGAGCTGTTCGTGCACCTCCCGCGAGCCGCCCCGGCCGCCCTGCTCCTCCTCGACGAGCCGGGTCGCGATCCGGTAGACGTCCGCCTGGCCCGGGTCGCCGCAGAGCGAGTACTGCCGGACCTGGCCCGAGGGCAGGACGAGGTCGAGGTGGGCGCCCGGCTCCCAGGAGGGCAGCCGCTCGCCCTCCAGGCGCAGTTCGACCACGCCTTCGGCGGGGACGGCCCGGCCGGTGACGAGCACCCGGCGCGGGACGGTCGCCCCGCGCCCGTACCCGGAGACGGGCTCCTCCAGGGACGGCAGCGGCCAGAGCGGCGCGCTCGTCATCCGGGAGCGCACCGCCCGCCGCACCAGCAGCGCGGCGCCGGCGGCGAGGGCGACGGTGGTGAACCGGGGCATCAGATGCCTCCGTTGGCGCCGGGCGAGGCGGCGAGGTAGGCCACGGCCTGCGCGGTGTCGCCCTCCTGGGAGGGGTGGTAGGCGCGGCTCAGATAGCGGGGGATCGAGCGCAGCATGGCCGGGGTGGACGGCAGCACGCCCTCGCGGCCCTTGCGGTAGAAGTCCGCCCAGGACGCCTTGGGGTCGAGCAGGGTGGGGTCGTTCTCCAGGAAGAAGCGGACCCCCCGCTGCCAGAGGAAGACCAGGGCGGAGAAGGCGAGCGCCCAGGTGCGGGCGCGCCGCCGGTAGCCGCCGTCCAGGTGCATGAAGAGCTCGAAGGCCACCGCCCGGTGCTCGACCTCCTCGGCGCCGTGCCAGCGGAGCAGGTCCATCATCATCGGGTCGGCGCCGCGCCGGTCCAGCTCCTCGGCGTTGAGGACCCAGTCGCCGAGGAAGGCGGTGTAGTGCTCGATCGCGGCGATCATCGCGACCCGCTCCATCAGCCACCAGCGGCGCGCCCGGCCCGGCGGCAGCGTCCGGTCGCCGAGCAGCTTCTCGAAGAACCAGTCGACCTGCGCGGTGTACGGCGTCGGGTCGAGGCCCTGCCTGCGCAGGTGCGGCAGGACGTCGTCGTGCGCCTGCGAGTGCACGGCCTCCTGGCCGATGAAGCCGATGACGTCCTCGCGCAGCCGGTCGTCGGTGATGTACGGCAGCGCCTGCTGGTAGACGTGCACGAACCACCGCTCGCCGGCCGGGAGCAGCAGGTGCAGCACGTTGATCGTGTGCGTGGTGAAGGGGTCGCCGGGAACCCAGTGGAGCGGGGTCTCCTGCCAGTCGAAGGCCACCTTGCGGGCCTTGAGCTCGACGTGTTCCGACGCCACCGGTGCAGGCTGCGTATTAGACATGCCGTCAATGTACTGAGGAGTAAGCACGGGGAACAGAGCCGTGCACCGCCTTTTTCGGCCCGCCCCCGGTACGCCGTCCGGCCCCGGCCCCCTCCTACTTCAGCGCCGGCATCCGGCGGCCGTCCTCCAGGGTGGCGCTCAGCTCCGCGCGGGCGCCCGCCTCCGCCGCCGCGGCGAGGACCGGCCCCTCGGCGCGGGCCGACACCCCGCCCCGCACCTCCACCGAGGCCACGTCCGGGCCGCCCGCCGCCAGCACGTACCAGCCGCCGCCCGGCGCCTGCCACAGCGCCCCGGCCAGCACCCTCGGCTCCCGCGCCCCGCACGCCGGGGCGTCCTGCGCGCGGGAGGCGACGGACGCCGGCACCTTCCGGTCCGGCGGCAGGAACTGCGCGAGGACCCGGCTGCCGGTGCCCCGCCAGGTCTCCGCCCGGGTGCAGACCCAGCTCGCCCGCCCCGCGCCCTCCGGCAGCGTCTGCCGGGCGAACCGCCACGCCTGCACCGAGCGCACGCCCTGCCCGAGGACCGTGGTCAGCTGGCACGCCGTCCGCGCCCAGACCGCCCGCGCCTCGCGTCCGGTCGCGTCCACGGGCGCGTCGGGGGCGCCCCACAGCAGCCGGGCGGGCAGCAGCTCGCCGAGGTCGCCGAGGAGCCGGCTGCCCGAATCGTCCTTCAGCTGGAGGGTGTTCCACCGCGCGCACTCCTTCGCGAGCGCGGGACTCGGCACGGCGTCGGTCACCCCGCGCGCGTCCCGGCCGAGCGGCCACGGCTCCTTGCCGGGCATCAGCAGGTCCCGTACGGACGCGCCGGTCACCCAGGGCGCGGTCAGATAGCGCACGTTCCCGGCCGCCCGCGTCACCACGACGGCACCGGCGCCGGGCCCCTCGGCCGCGTCGGCCCGGGCGAAGTCGAGCGCGGCGCCCGCCGTCCCCTCCACCGGCTCGGCGTACCGCACGATCCGCAGCCCGTCGTGGAAGAGCACCACCCGGGCCGCGTCCACCCGCCCCGCGAAGAGCAGCTGGGGCGGCCCCATCGGCGGCCCGACCGGAGTCCCCGGCGTCGCCGACGACTCCACCGCCCCGCCGGGCCGCGCCCACACGGCGAGCGCCCGCCGCAGCAGCCCCGCGTCCCCGGCGAGTTCCCCGCGCGCGGGCCACACCGAGAAGTCCCGGCGCACGGCACCGGGCCACACGGCCGCGGTCACCCGCTTCACCTTCGCCGGGTCGAGCGCGGCCTCGGCGGCGGGGTTACGGGCATAACTGGGCGCAGCAGCACCGTTTCTGCCCCACCCGTCGCCAGGCAGTCCGAGCAGCGCCCCGCACACCAGCAGCGCCGCCACGCCGACCAGCGCGGCCCGCCCGTGCTGGCGCCGGCGCAACAGGTCCCCGGGGCGCGCCTGGAGGGTGCACGGATCGAACTCCGCCGACTCGAGCAGCGCGGCACCGCTGAGCCGGCTCCCGGCGGCTCTGCCCGCCCGCCCACCGCCCGCGGACCCGCCGGTGCCGGCCGGGAAGCCGGAGCCCGCCGGGCCGCCGGTGTCGCCGGACCCGCCGGAGCCCGCCGGGCCTTCGGCGGCGCCCGGGCGGACCGGGGCGCCGGGGGCGGTGCCGGAGCCCGCCGGACCGCCGCTCCGGGTCCTGCCCGGTCCGGCCTGCTCGGCCACCCGCCCGGGACGCTCGCCGCCGCGCGCGGCGGAAGGGGCCTCCGGCGCGGGGCCCGGCAGGTGCCCCGATCCGCGCTCCGATCCGCGCTCCGGGCCGTCCTCCGGCCCGGCCGGCGGCTCGTCCTCCAGGGCGGCCAGTTCGGCGAGGGCCGACCTGGGGTCCCCGGCCCCCGCCGAGGCCAGCACCCGGAGGACCTCCGCGTCGCCCTGGCGCTCCAGGCCGCGCAGCACGTACGCGGCGCGGGCCGGCGCGGAGAGGCGGGCGAGCAGCTGGTCCAGGGCGAGTTCGTCCGCCCCGCCCGCGCGGGGGAACAGCCGCAGCCCCCACACCTGCGGGAGGAGCGGCGGCAGCTGGGCACGGCGCGGGAGCGCCGGCCGCCGCAGCGGCAGCGAGGCCACCAGTGCCTGGCGCAGCACCTCGCCCCGCACGTACGCGTACCCGGGATCCACCGCGTCCTCCGGCCGCCGGGGCTCCGGCAGGGCCGGCCCCGCCACCCGACGGCGCGGCAGGGCGCGCTGCACGAGCGCGTGCGCGGTCAGCACCCGCCGGTTGCGGCCCATCGTCGGCGGCAGGACCAGATAGGCGATGCGCACGAGGCGCGGATAGCGCTCGACGAGGGCGGCCTCGGCCTGCTCGACGTCGACGGGGCCCACGGGCGAGGGACTGAGATCCTGGGTGCTCACGTTCAGCAGAACGAGCGATTCTTCCGATGGTCACCCCGGTGGAGCGCCGGCGTCCGTCCGGCCCCGGCCCGCCCGCTCACACCGCGTACACCGTCAGCCGTTCCCGGATCAGCGCGGTGAGCTCGTCGGGGACGCCCAGCCCGTCCCGTACGTACGCCTCCATCGAGCCGTGCCGGTCCGCGACCTCCTCCAGCGCCGCGTCCAGGTACTCCGGCACGACCCCGATCATCGCGAGGACCAGCTCCGGGTCCCCGCCCTGGGTGACGAACCCCTCGATCATCGGCGCGAACGCCTGCCGCACCGCCGGGTTGACCGCCAGGTACTCCTCCCGCACGGTCGCCTCGTCCGCCCCCAGCAGGGCGAGCACCACCGTCGCCGCCCAGCCCGTGCGGTCCTTGCCCGCCGTGCAGTGGAAGAGCAGCGGCCCCGCGCCGGGCGTGGCCAGTTCGCCGAGGAGGGTCCGGTAGGAGGCGCGGGCCGAGCCGCCGGACACGAAGGCGCGGTAGGTGCCCCGCATCGCCTCGCGGATCCGCCCGCCGCCCAGGTGCCGCTCCGCGAGCGCCGGGTCGGTGAGCAGCTCCTTGAGCCGCGCGGCCGGCGGCAGCCCGCTCGCCGCCAGGTGGTCGGCGAGCACGTCGGCGACGACCGTCCGCGCCCCGTCCGGGAGCCGGTCGGGCCGGTCGGTCCGCTCGGCGGCGGTCCGCAGGTCCACGACCGTGCGGATCTTCAGCCCGGCCACGGTCTCCTCGTCCGGCTCCAGCCGGTCGAGCTGCGCCGACCGCAGCACGAGACCGGACCGTACGGAACGCCCGTCGCCCAGCGGAAGACCGCCGAGGTCCCGCAGGTTGGCGACGGACGTGGCGGGTATCGCGGCCATGGACGCGGGCTCCTCCCGTAGCGCGGCTCTCCCCCGACCGTAAGGGCCCCGCCCCGACTCGGCACCACAAGCCCGCCCTGGAGGCCCGCAGGGAGGCTCCGCCCGGCCGCCGACGGCGGCCCGGAAGGCGACCGGTCCCGACCGCCCCGGAGACCGGCGGAACGGCCCGTCCCGCCCGCCCCGCAGCCCCGCGGGGCGGCCCCTCCCGACCGCCCCGGAGGCCCGGAAAGTAGTTCGTTCCGTACCACCGGGAGGCGCTCTGTCCACGGCCCGCGGCGGGTGACACCATGACCCCGATGACGCACACCCGGTCGCCGCTGCGCGCCCTGAGAGCCGCCCTGTTCGCGGTCGTGTGCGTCGTACTGGCGGCGGTGGGGCATTCGTCCATGTCTGCCCATCCGCTCGACCCGCTCACCCTCCTCGCCGCCCTCGCCGCCACGGCCGGCGTCGCCTGGTGCGCGGCCGGACGCCGGCGCGGGCCCGTCGCCTGCGCGGGCGGCACCCTCGCCGCCCAGGGCGCCCTCCACTGGGCCTTCTCCCTCACCGGCGCCCACGCACCGGCCTCCGCCGCCCCGGCCGACCCCCTGGCGCACGCGGGGCACGCGGCGCACGGCGGACACCTGTCCCACGGCGTCCCCGTCCCCGCCGTCCCCGCCGTCACCCCCGCGGCCGACCCGCTCGCCACCGACCCGTCCGCCGCCGACGGGCTCGCCGCCCTCCTCGCCCCGGCCGCCGACGGCGGCCCCGGCATGCTCGCCGTCCACCTCCTGGCCGCGCTGGTCTGCGGCCTGTGGCTGGCCCGCGGCGAGGCCGCCTTCTTCGCGCTCGCGGAGGCGGCGCTCACCCCGCTCCGGCACCTGCTGGCCGTCCCGCTCGGCCCCGCCGCCGTCCCCGCCGACCCGCGCCGCCCGGTCCGGCGGCCCCGCCGGAACGCCCGGCGCCCGCACGTCGTCGTCCTCGCGCACGTCCTCTCCCGGCGCGGCCCGCCCGGCCCGTCCGTCCCCCGCGCCATGGTCCTCGGTCCGCTCGTCTGACGCCGCCGGGGGCCGCTTCCCCCTGCCCGACGGCAGACCCCTCACGAGACTCCGAGGACAGTCATGACCATCGACGATCCCGCACGCCCCGGCACCGCCGAGGCACCCCCACAGGCCCCCGAGGCCCCCTCCGCCCCGCGCCGCCCCGGCGCCTGGGCCGCACTGCGCCCCCTGCTCCTCCGGCTGCACTTCACGGCCGGTCTCCTCACCGCGCCCTTCCTGCTCGTCGCCGCGCTCAGCGGACTGCTCTACGCGCTCTCCTACCAGGCCGAGAAGGTGGTGTACGCGCACGAGCTGGAGGTCCCGGTCGGGGACACCGTCCTCCCGCTGGAGCGCCAGGTCGGCATCGCCCGCAAGGTGAACCCGGACGGCACCGTCACCGCCGTCTGGCCCGCCGCCGAACCGGGCGCGACCACCCGCGTCCTGATGGCCGACCCCGAGGCGCCCGAGGGCACCTCGCTCGCCGTCTTCGTCGACCCGTACACCGGTGACGTGCGCGGGCAGCTGCCCAGCTACGGCAGCAGCGGCGCCCTGCCGCTGCGCACCTGGATCGACGGGCTCCACCGGGACCTGCACCTCGGCGAACCCGGCCGGATCTACAGCGAACTCGCCGCCAGCTGGCTGGCGGTGCTGGTCCTCGGCGGCCTGGTCCTCTGGTTCGCCCGGCGCCGCACCCGGCGGCGCGCGCTCCTGCTCCCCGAGGGCGGCCCGAAGTCCCGCCGCCGCACCCTCTCCTGGCACGGCTCGGTCGGCCTCTGGGCGGCGCTCGGCCTGCTGCTGCTCTCCGCGACCGGCCTGACCTGGTCGCAGTACGCCGGCGAGAACATCGGCGCCCTCCAGGACCGCCTCGGCGGCGCCACCCCCACCCTGTCGGCGGGCGCCGCCGGCGGCGCGGGCGGCGAGCACGCGGGCCACGGCGCCGGCCACCAGCCGGCCGAACCCGCCCCGGCGACCGCCGACATCGGCGTCGACCGGGCCGTCGCGGCCGCCCGCGCCGCCGGACTCGACAGCGCCTCGATAGCCGTCACACTGCCCGCCGAGGGCAGCGGCTACGTGGTGAAGGAGACCGACAAGCAGTTCCCGGTCGAGCTCGACCAGGTGGCGCTGGACCCGGCCGACGGCACCGTCCTCGACCGGCTCGCCTTCGCCGAGTACCCGCTCCTCGCGAAGCTGACCCGGATCGGCATCGACGCGCACATGGGCGTCTTCCTGGGCCTGTTCAACCAGCTGGTGCTCGCCGCCCTGGCCCTCGCGCTGTCCCTGATGATCGTCTGGGGCTACCGCATGTGGTGGCTGCGCCGCCCGCGCCGGCCGGTGGGCCGGGGCGCCTGGCGGAAGGTGCCGGTGACGCTGCTGCTGCCGCTCGCGGCGGCGACCGCGCTCGTCGGCTGGTTCGTCCCGCTGCTCGGCGTCAGCCTGCTGGTGCTGCTGGCCGCGGAGGTCGTCCTCGCCCTGGTGACCAGGGCGAGGACGAAGCGGACCGCCGTCTCCTAGAAGGCGGTCAGGGCAGGTACTTGTAGCCGACCCGCCGCACGGTCTGGATCGTGTGGCGGTGCTCGGCGCCCAGCTTGCGGCGGAGCCGGGCGACATGGACGTCGACCGTGCGCCCGTCGCCCACGTGACCGTACCCCCACACCGTCTGCACCAGCTGGTCGCGGGTGTGCACCCGGTGCGGGTGGGCCACGAGATGGGCGAGCAGCTCGAACTCCAGGTAGGTCAGGTCGAGCGCCCGCCCGTCGACGGTGGCGATCCGCCGCTCCCCGTCGATGCCGACCGGCCCCTCCGGAGCGGTCCCGGGTTCGGGATCCGCCGCCGCGGGGGCGGGCGGCTGCTGGTCGGCGGGGAGCAGCACCAGATAGCCGACCATCGGGGGCCGGCCCGGCAGGACGGGCAGGGCGTGCGGGGGCGCCGGCAGCAGTGTGGCGCCCGGCGGAAGGAAGTCGGCGACCCGGGCCAGTCCGGCGACCTCGTCGGGGGCGACGGCGCGCAGGCGGGGACGGGGAGCGGCAAGCGGGGCGGCGGCAGCCTGGGTGTGGGCCATGAGGACTCAGCTCTCTCGCGCGAGGTACGGACGGACCGTTGGTCGTACGTCATGCGCGTCGGCCGAAGGCCGGGGACCGGAATCCGCCCGGTCGGGGCTTTAGAGGGCCGACGCGTTCCTCACGCGCCGACAGCACCGGTCGAAGTCGTGGTGCTGACGGGAAGGCCAGAACGGCTCGAGGTCGTGGCGACCCCGCGCGCTGTCGTTCCGCTCCATGCTGGCCATATCCCTATTAAACCAGGAGGGAAGTGCTCCGGGCAGTCCCGGGAGCCCAAATCCGTTGTCGCGCATCCCACATGACGGAAGGGGCGCCCACCGTACGGAACGGTGGGCGCCCCTTCACGGGAAGCGCTTCGGCGGGACGATCAGACCTGGCCGGCCTGGGCGAGGGCCTCGCAGCAGGTGTCCACCAGCAGGCGGGTCACCACGTACGGGTCGACGTTCGCGTTCGGACGACGGTCCTCGATGTAGCCCTTCCGGTCCTGCTCGACCTGCCACGGGATGCGGACCGAGGCGCCGCGGTCGGAGACGCCGTAGGAGTACTTGTCCCACGGGGCGGTCTCGTGCAGACCGGTCAGGCGGTCGTCGATGCCGGCGCCGTAGTTCTTGACGTGGTCGAGCGGCTTCGAGCCCTCGCCCAGCGACTCGCAGGCGGTGATGATCGCGTCGTAGCCCTCGCGCATCGCCTTGGTGGAGAAGTTGGTGTGCGCGCCGGCGCCGTTCCAGTCGCCCTTCACCGGCTTCGGGTCGAGGGTCGCGGAGACCTTGAAGTCCTCGGCCGTGCGGTAGAGCAGCCAGCGGGCGATCCACAGCTGGTCCGAGACCTCCAGCGGCGCCAGCGGGCCGACCTGGAACTCCCACTGGCCGGGCATGACCTCGGCGTTGATGCCGGAGATGCCCAGACCCGCGGTGAGGCAGTTCTCCAGGTGCGCCTCGACGATGTCGCGGCCGAAGATCTCGTCCGCGCCGACGCCGCAGTAGTAACCGCCCTGCGGGGCCGGGAAGCCGCCGACCGGGAAGCCGAGCGGGCGCTCGCCGTCGAAGAAGGTGTACTCCTGCTCGATGCCGAAGATCGGCTCCTGCGCGGCGTGCTTCGCGGCGACCTCGGCCAGCGCGGCACGGGTGTTGGACTCGTGCGGCGTCATGTCCGTGTTGAGGACCTCGCACAGCACCAGGATGTCGTCGCCGCCGCGGATCGGGTCCGGGCAGGAGAAGACCGGCTTGAGCACGCGGTCCGAGGCGTGGCCCTTGGCCTGGTTGGTGCTGGAACCGTCGAAGCCCCAGATCGGCAGCTCCGCCAGCGGCAGGACCTCGCCCGCGATGATCTTCGTCTTCGAGCGAAGCTTCGCGGTCGGCTCGGTGCCGTCGATCCAGATGTACTCAGCCTTGAAGGTCACGGGGTCATCCTTAGGGCGTGGCGTGCTGCTGCGGGAGTCCGAAGCGGCTCGCGGCGCTGCGAGAGCTGCGGTGTCGGCGCCGACCGCCCGGCCGGTACCCGGCCCGCCGTGACTGCGCCTTTCGTGTGACCGCAGCTTCGCAACACGGGATTTCCCTTCGGTTGCCCGTTTGTGAACCCCGTGTTACTCAGCCTTCCTGCGCATTCCGGGCCGCCTGTGCGAGCCCGTGCGCGTCGAGCAGCACGCCGAAGCCCGCCGCCCGGATCCGCCGCACCAGCTCGTCCCGCGAGATCCCCAGCGCCTCCGCCGTCCGCCCGGGGTGCCAGTCGCACGACGCCAGCCGGCGGAGCAGGTACCCCCGCCTGACCTGCGCGTCCGAGAGGCGGAAGGTCTTCAGATAGGCCGTCCGCCCCTTGTGGTCCGTGATCAGCTCGCCGATGTGCTGCTCCCGCCCGTCCCGCAGGAACGGCGGCAGGAAGCGGTACAGCGCGAACGACCCCATCCGGTACACCCGCTCGAACGCGTACGGCGTCTCCAGGAGGTCCCGCGCCATCAGCCCGTCGTGCGCCACCGCCCAGCGCCGCTCCTGCTCCCGGGCCGCCGCCCGCAGGTCCGCGAGGTCCCGGATCCCGCCGGCGCCGTCCCGGATCCGGGCGGTGAACCCGGGCACCGGGCCCCCGTAGTACGCGTACTGGTGCACCAGCTCGCCGTACAGGTCCTCCACCAGCGTCGGGTGCAGCAGCCGGTAGTCCTCCGGGTGCGGCACGACGAACGCCGCGGCCAGCGCGTCCGCCGTGTACACGAGCACCCCGCACTGCCCCGGGTGCAGCTCGAAGATCCGCAGCGCCTCCGCGAGCCCCGGCACGTCCACGCCCGCGTACGCCGCCTCCGCCCGCGGCGACAGCCCCCGCCGCAGCGCGGCCCGCGACCACTCCTCCCACAGCACGGACGGCCCGCCGAAGTGCAGCGAGAGATACCCCTCCAGCGCGAGGTTCAGCGGCAGGAACCGCAGCCGGCGCTCGCCCCGGCGCCGCTTCGCCAGCCGGTGGTGCGGGGCGCGCACGGGCACGGCGGCCGGCGGCGCGTCCCCGAGCCGCGTCCCGTACGCCGCCTCCTCGCGCTCCGTCCCCGACCAGTCCGCGACGAAGCCGTGCGGGATGTAGGAGGTGTAGGCGGTGCCGTCACCGACGTCCACGCACCCGTCCGCCGTCTCGTACACCTCCCGGTGCAGCCGCAGCCCCCCGACCGGCTCGGCGCGCACCAGCGGCACCAGCCGCACCCCGCCCCACACCTGCGCGGGCCGCACGGCGAGCCCGGTGAGATCGATCCGCGTCACGTCCCCGCCCCCGCCTTCCGGTGCTCCGCCAGGAAGTCCGCCACCCGCCGGTCCAGATAGGCGCGCAGCTCCGTCAGCCCGGTCCGCCCCTCGGCGAACCCGGCGATCTCCACCAGCGCCGGCAGGTCCTCCGCGTCCCGGATACCGACCGCCGGCACCGAGGGCCCCAGCCGGCGCACATCGAACACCCCGGCGTCGTATACGGGGTTCACATGCACGACCGCCGTCCGCCGCTCCGGGTCGAGCCGCGACCGCCAGACCCGCAGCACCTCGCCCGCGAGCCCCGGCGGCGCGTTGTCCCAGCCGTCCGAGACGATCAGCAGCCGGTCCGGCCCGCCGTCGAGCGCGTCGAGGATCCGCAGCCCCAGCGGGGTCGGCCCCCACGGCCGGACCAGCAGCGGATCCGTACCGCCCGACGTCCACAGACCGGTGTACGCCCCCGGCGCCGCCAGCGCCTCCAGGAGGAAGTGGCAGCCGAGCGCGACGGCCAGCGGCCGGCGCCGCTTCACCGCCGAACCCGACGACGAGAAGCTGTCGTCGAGCACGGCCGCGACCCGCCCCCAGCTCCCCGCGTACGGCCCCGCCGCCCGCCGCGCCGCCGCCCGCAGCGCCCCGGTCAGCTCGGCCCGCCGCTCCGCCCGCTCCGCGAACGGCAGCGCCAGCACGTGGAGCGCCAGCCTCGTCAGCGGCATCACGTCCAGCCCGGAGGAGCCCCCGGCACCCCGGCCGGCGGCCCGCTCGCTCCGCAGCCGCTCCAGCCGGGTCATCCGGGGCGCGATCCGCTCCAGGAACACCGCCCGGTCCACCCCGTGCCGCGCCGCGAACCCCTCGGCCACGGTGAACGGCAGCTCGTACAGCGCGCCCTCGTCGTGGTGGGCCCGCCGGTACGCCTCCAGCGTCCGGCTCCCGTACCGCGCCCGGCGCCCGGGCGCGAAGAGGAAGTCCCCGGTCTCCGCGTCGGCGGCCGGCACGTGCGCGTGCTTGAGGGCGGCCTTGACCCCGGCCCGGTACTTCACCGCGTCCAGCGCCGGATCCGGCCGGGCCGCCAGCCACTCCCGCACGATCGCGCGCGTCCGCCGGTTGTTCACCCCGGCCTCCCGCAGCCTCCGGAAGAGCCGGTACACCCGCTGCGGCGCCATCCGCGCCAGCCGGGCCGCGACCAGCCGCCCCTCCCCGTCGCCGGCCTCGCCGGGGGTGCGCAGCAGCTGCTCGACGACGAGGGCCGCGTTGTGGTCGTTGATGTCGAGCGCGAGGGAGGCCGCGTACAGCGGGCGGTAGTTGACCCGCACGTACTCGTGGACGAAGGCGAGCGACAGCCGCTGCTCGGCGGCGGAGGAGCGGAACTCCCGCTGCCCGGTGGCGGTCACGGCCGCGTTGACGAACAGCAGCACGTCCTCGGCGGCGACGAGCTCGGACACGGCGTCCCCCACTTCTCGCGTGTCGGCGTGCCGGCCGGGGAAGGGGAGCGCGATCAGCGAAGACGTTGCTTTACCAGGCAGGTTCCGGAAGTCGCGCCGAAGTCCCGCGGCCGGCACCCGTGCACGCTAGCACCGGCCCCCGGGAGCGCGGCCACCGGATATCCGGGTGGGACCGCGGGCCCCCGGACGGGCAGACTGGCCCCATGGCGAACCCCTCCGCACCCCAGCGCCCCCGCATCGGACTGCTCGGCACCGGCCCCTGGGCCGCCCGGACCCACGCGCCGGCGCTCGCCGCGCACGAGGGGGTCGAGTTCGCCGGGGTGTGGGGCCGGCGCCCGGAGGCGGCCGCCGAACTGGCCGCGGCCTCCGGCACGCGCGCCTACGAGGACCTGGACGTCCTCCTGGCGGAGTGCGACGCCGTGGCGGTGGCGCTCCCGCCGGACGTCCAGGCCGCCGTCGCGGCCCGCGCGGCCCGCGCCGGCTGCCACCTTCTCCTCGACAAGCCGCTCGCGACCACGGTCGCCGCGGCCCGCGAGGTCGCGGAGGCGGCGGACGGGGCGGGCGTCGCCTCGGTCGTCTTCTGCACCCTGCGCTTCGCCCCGGAGACCGCCCGCTGGATCGAGGAGCGGCGGGCCGAGGGCGGCTGGTACCTCGGTGAGGCCCGCTGGCTCGGCTCCCTCTACGCCTCCGGATCCGAGAGCCCGTACGCCGCCTCCCCCTGGCGCCGCGAGAAGGGCGGACTGTGGGACGTCGGCCCGCACGTCCTCTCCGTGCTGCTCCCGGTCCTCGGCGACGTGACGTCGCTGACGGCGGCGAGGGGCCCGGAGGACACCCACCACCTGGTCCTCCGCCACGCCTCGGGCGCGAGCAGCACGGCGACCCTGACCCTGAGCGCCCCGCCGGCGGCGGCGGGCGCGGCGATCACCCTGCACGGCGCGGCGGGCCGGTCCGACCTGCCGCCGTGGAACGGCGCGGTGGAGGCGTACGGTCACGCCGTCGACGCCCTCCTCGCGGCGGCCCGCACCGGCACCCCGCACCCCTGCGACGCCCGCTTCGCCCTCCGCCTCACCGAACTCCTCACGGAGGCGGAAGCGCGGGCGGCCGGGCACTGACGGCCCCGGCCCCCGCCGGGGCCGGCTACTTCCGTCCGAGGGCGTCCCGCACGGCCTCCTCGGTCCGTCCGACGACGGCCGTGCCGTCGTCGGCGGTGATGATCGGGCGCTGGATGAGCTTCGGGTGCGCGGACAGGGCCTCGATCCACCGCTCGCGGTCCTCCGGGGTCCGCCCCCACTCCTTCACGCCGAGCTCCCCGGCGACGGCCTCGCCGGTCCGCGTGATGTCCCAGGGCTCCAGCCCCAGCCGCTCCAGGACGCCCCGGATCTCCTCCGCGGAGGGCACGTCCTCCAGGTACTTCCGGACGGTGTAGTCGGCCCCTTCCGCGTCGAGCAGGGTGAGGGCGCCGCGGCACTTGGAACAGGCGGGATTGATCCAGATCTCCATCCCCTCAAGTTACCCCCAAACCCCGTCCGACCAGGCCCGATTGTCAGTGGTAGCACCTAAAATAGGGGGTGAAGGCAAGGGCCCCGGGGAGGGCCCCCGCCACCGTTCGCCAGGAGGTAGCCCATGGCAGCAGCCGTGATCCGCAGGCCGTCCATCGAACCCTTCACGCCGCTCCGGAAGAAGCCCCTCCCGGCCGGCCGCCCGCGCGAGTGGTACATCACCCACAACCGTCGCCTCAAGGCCATGCGCCTCGCGATCGCCCTCCTCGACGCCGGCGTCTACGTCCCGTCGAAGGCCACCGACGCCACCATCCGCACCACGGCCCACCTCATCGGCATCCACCCCCCGTCGGACACCACCTGCCGCCTGGTCCGCGCCTTCATCCGCGACAAGCGCTGACCCGTCCGGCGCGCCGGGGGGAGACGCGGCGAGGGCCGCCGTCCCGGAGTCTTCCGGGGCGGCGGCCCTCAGCGGTGCGTCTGGCGCGCCTCGCGGCTCGGAGGCCGCGGGACGGTTCGTCCCGCGGCCGGAGCGGTCTAGAGGTCGTAGTAGAGCTCGAACTCGTGCGGGTGCGGGCGGAGCTGGATCGGGGCGATCTCGTTGGTGCGCTTGTAGTCGATCCAGGTCTCGATCAGGTCGGAGGTGAAGACGCCGCCGGCCTGGAGGTACTCGTTGTCCTCCTCCAGGGCCCTGAGCACGGCCTCCAGGTTGGTCGGGACCTGCGGGACGCTCGCGTGCTCCTCGGGGGCGAGCTCGTACAGGTCCTTGTCGATCGGCTCCATGGGCTCGATCTTGTTCTTGACGCCGTCGAGGCCCGCGAGGAGGAGGGCGGAGAAGGCGAGGTACGGGTTCGAGGACGGGTCCGGCGCGCGGAACTCGACGCGCTTGGCCTTCGGGTTCGAGCCCGTGATCGGGATGCGCATGGCGGCGGAGCGGTTGCGCTGCGAGTAGACCAGGTTGACCGGCGCCTCGAAGCCCGGGACCAGGCGGTGGTAGGAGTTCACCGTCGGGTTGGTGAAGGCGAGCAGCGACGGGGCGTGCTTGAGGATGCCGCCGATGTAGTAGCGGGCGGTGTCCGAGAGGCCCGCGTAGCCGGCCTCGTCGTAGAACAGCGGGTCGCCGTTGGACCACAGCGACTGGTGGACGTGCATGCCCGAGCCGTTGTCGCCGAAGATCGGCTTCGGCATGAAGGTCGCGGACTTGCCGTTCCGCCAGGCGACGTTCTTGATGATGTACTTGAACAGCATCAGGTCGTCGGCCGAGGCGAGCAGCGTGTTGAACTTGTAGTTGATCTCGGCCTGGCCGGCGGTGCCCACCTCGTGGTGCTGGCGCTCGACCTGGAGGCCGACCTTCTCCAGCTCCAGGGACATCTCGGAGCGCAGGTCGGCGAAGTGGTCGACCGGCGGGGCCGGGAAGTAGCCGCCCTTGTAGCGGACCTTGTAGCCGCGGTTGTTCTCCTCCGCACCGGTGTTCCAGGCGCCGGCCTCGGAGTCGATGTGGTAGAAGCCCTGGTTCGCGGAGGTCTCGAAGCGGACCGAGTCGAAGACGTAGAACTCGGCCTCGGGGCCGAAGTACGCGGTGTCGGCGATGCCGGTGGAGGCGAGGTACGCCTCCGCCTTCTTCGCGATGTTCCGCGGGTCACGGCTGTACGCCTCGCCCGTGATCGGGTCGTGGATGAAGAAGTTGATGTTGAGCGTCTTGTCGCGGCGGAACGGGTCCAGGCGGGCCGTGGAGAGGTCGGCGCGCAGCGACATGTCGGACTCGTGGATGGCCTGGAAGCCGCGGATCGACGAGCCGTCGAAGGCCAGCTCCTCGGACGGGTCGAAGGCCGTCGCAGGGATCGAGAAGTGCTGCATCACGCCGGGAAGGTCGCAGAAGCGGACGTCGACCATCTTGACGTCCTCGTCCTTGATGAACTTCGCGACCTCGTCGGCGTTCTGGAACCCGTGCTTGGACATCCAACTCCTCCTACTCCCGGCCCGGGGAGGGGCGGGGTTGCAGCTCGGTGATGCGGCCAGTGCGGTGGCGCACGCTCGGACCCGACCCTAGGCAGTCGGGATTTCTCAAGCATGACCCATTTGTTTCGTCGAAGTTAACCGGCGCGGGTGGCGACTCTCCGTGTCGCGCCCCATCCGCACCCGGACCGAAGTGATCGAAAACGGGCGCAGTACGGTGGTCGGGTGGACAACAGGCAAGCACTCGGATCGTGGCTCTCCGGCCCCCGCGCCGCGGCGGAGCAAGCAGGCGTGGACTTCGGCTACCGGGGGCAGCAGCTGGGCCTCCCCGAGGAGGGGCCGGGCTCCATCGCCCGTCCGGGGGCGCGGCTCGGCGCCCTCGCCGTGGACTGGGGCCTGTGCCTGCTGATCGCATACGGTCTCATCACCGACGGCTATGGGCAGGCGACCAGCAACTGGGCCCTGCTCATCCTGTTCGTCCTGAACGCCCTGACCGTCGGCACCGTCGGCGCCACTCCGGGGAAGGTGCTCTTCCGCCTGCGGGTCGTCTCGGTCCACGGGGGCCGGCTCTCGCTGCCCCGCGCCGTGCTCCGCGCCGCCCTCACGTGCCTGGCGATCCCCGCCCTGGTCTGGGACCGGGACGGCCGCGGCCTCCACGACCGCTTCTCCGGCGCCGTCCAGGTGCGCGTCTGACCCCCTGGGCCGCCGGTACGGAAAATGGCGGTGCCCCGGACCTCGTGAGGTCCGGGGC
>NZ_JBHVRX010000042.1:0-62585 GCF_042885515.1 Streptomyces sp. NPDC058052
GTCCCGGTCCTGGACCGGGAGGGCGGCTCGGCGTCGGCGGACGGAACGGGGCTACGCCCCCCGGGCGGGCGTCGCCGCGGAGAGGGTCGCGGCGCGGTCCGCGTCGACCGCCGGCGAGGCGATCGTGGCACGGAGCGGCGCTCCGGGGCGGGCTGCCGGGCGGCGGTCCGGCGGCGCGGGACGCCCGAGCGCCTCGACGGTCCAGCCGGCGGCGCGCCATTCCTCGTGCGCCAGCGCGTTGCGCGCGTCGAGGAGCACCGGTTCGCGGACCACCCGGGCCAGCTTCGCCGGGTCGAGTTCGCGGTACTGCCCCCACTCGGTGAGGTGCAGGACGAGCTCCGCCCCCTGGCACGCCGTCAGAAGATCTTCCTCACAGCGCAGTTCCGGGTGGGCGCGGCGCGCGTTCCCGATGCCCTCCGGGTCGTGCACCCGGACCTCCGCCCCCTCCCGGTGCAGCGACGCCGCGACGGCCAGCGCCGGCGAGTCGCGCACGTCGTCGCTGTCCGGTTTGAAGGTGGCGCCCAGGACCGTCACCCGACGGCCGGCCAGGTCGCCCCCGGCCAGCCGGCGGGCGAGGGCGACGGTCCGGGTCCGCTGCCGTTCGTTGATCACGTCGACCTGGTCGAGGAAGGCCACCGCCGGGCCGACGCCGAGTTCCCGCGCGCGGGCCGTGAAGGCCCTGATGTCCTTGGGCAGGCAGCCGCCCCCGAAGCCGAGGCCGGCGTTGAGGAAGCGCCGGCCGATCCGGGTGTCGTGGCCGAGGGCGTCGGCGAGCGTGACCACGTCCCCGCCCGCCGCGTCGCAGACCTCCGCCATCGCGTTGATGAAGGAGATCTTCGTGGCGAGGAAGGAGTTGGCGGCGACCTTCACCAGTTCGGCCGTGCTCGGGTCGGTGGCGATGTAAGGGACGCCCGCCTCCAGCATGGGGGCGTACACCCGGCGGAGGATCCCGTCGGCCTCCTGTCCGGTCGTCCCCACGACGATCCGGTCCGGCCGCAGAGTGTCCTCGACCGCGAAGCCCTCGCGCAGGAACTCGGGGTTCCACGCCACGTCGGCCCGCACGCCCGGCGGGACGAGAGCCGCGATCCGGGCGGTCAGGCGCGCGGTGGTGCCCACCGGTACGGTCGACTTCCCGACCACCAGGCACGAGCCGGCCAGGTGGGGGACGAGCCCGTCCACCACGGCGTCGACGTACCGCAGGTCGGCCGCGTCGGAGCCGGCCTGCTGCGGCGTGCCCACGCAGACGAAGTGGACCTCGCCGTGTACCGCGGCCTCCCGCAGGCTGGTGCCGAAACGGAGCCGCCCGGAGGCGAGGGCACGGGTGAGCACCTCGTCGAAGCCCGGTTCGTAGAAGGGCGGTCTGCCCTCGGCGAGGGCCGCGATCTTCTCGGCGTCGACGTCGACACCGAGGACGTCGTGTCCGATGTCGGCCATGCACGCGGCGTGCACGGCTCCGAGGTAGCCCGTTCCGATGACGGTCAACCGCATGGGGTGTTCTCCTGTCTCAGGACGTGGGGGGGGAAAGGGACCCGTCAGGGCGTGTAGCCGTACGGGTTCTGCTGCTGGAAGGCCCAGGCGTCCCGGCACATGTCGGAGAGGTCGCGCCGCGCGGTCCACTGCCAGGCCGCGGCGACCTTGGAGGGGTCCGCGACGAGTTCGGCGACGTCCCCGGAACGGCGCGCGGTGACCCGGTACGGGACGGGCCGGCCCGAGACCTCCTCGAAGGTGCGCACGAGGTCCAGGACGGAGGCACCGCGGCCGGTCCCGAGGTTGAAGACCCGCATGCCCGGCTCGTCGTCGAGGTGGTCCAGGGCGGTGGCGTGCCCCTCGGCGACGTCGACGACGTGGACGTAGTCGCGGACGCCGGTGCCGTCGGGGGTGGGGAAGTCGTCTCCGAAGACGCTGAGTTCGTCGCGGCGGCCCACGGCGACCTGGGTGAGGAACGGCATGATGTTGTTCGGCACGCCGCTCGGGTCCTCGCCGAGCAGGCCGGAGGGGTGGGCCCCGGCCGGGTTGAAGTACCGCAGGGCCAGCACCCGGAGCTCGGGCACGTACCGGCAGACGTCCGCGAGGATCCGCTCGCAGGTCCACTTGGTGGTGGCGTAGGGGTTGGTCGGCGCGGCCGGCGACTCCTCGGTCAGCGGGACGGTGGTGACGTCGCCGTAGATCGAGCAGGAGGAGGAGAACACCAGCCGGTGCACGCCGTGCGCGTGCATGGCCGACACCAGGGCCGTGGTGCCGCCGACGTTGATGTCGTAGTACGCGAGCGGGATCTCCACCGACTCGCCTACCGCCTTCTTCGCGGCGAAGTGGATCACGGCGTCGATGCGGTGGGCGCCGAAGACGGTGTCCAGGGCGCGGCGGTCCCTGACGTCCGCCACGTGGGCCGCGGCGAGGGGACGGCCCGCGAGCTTGGCGACCCGTTCGAGGACCTCGGGAGAGCTGTTGGAGTGGTCGTCGAGGACGACGACCTCGTGGCCGGCGCGCAGGAGCTCGACGCAGGTGTGGCTGCCGATGAAACCGGCGCCGCCGGTGACCAGCACGGTCTGGGGCACGGGAACCTCATTTCTCGATCGGCCGCGGGGGCCGTCACCAGGCGTAGAAACCGGTGAGATAGGTGGGGAAGACCACGGCCGACAGGGCCAGCGGAAACAGGGTCAGCACTCCCGCGCCGAGCGGCAGCGCGGCGGTGCGCAGGGCCTTGAGGGCGGAGACGCCGGTGGCCCGGGCGGTCTCCTTGACGTGCAGCACGGCGACGGCCAGCGTCACCACCGCGTACGAGGCGGAGCCGAGGATGCAGAGGAAGACGTAGCCGACGGCGGGGCCCGTGAACTGGCCGACGAGCGCCGCGCCCGAGAGGAAGACCGTGATGAGCAGGTACGGGGCGACGGCGCGCAGCGGCAGCGGCTCCAGGCCGTCGCGCTTCTTCGGGGTCACCTTGAAGGTGACCTGGCGGGGCCGGAGCTTCTGGGTCACCGCGGCCAGCACACCCCAGGCCACGTAGGGCCAGCGGGAGAGCCCGAAGAGCCAGACCTCCCAGCTGAGGATGGGGGCGTCCTTGGGCCGCATCAGGCCCCTGCGGCGGCAGAGCAGCGTCAGCAGGACGAGCCAGACGGACATGCTCCAGAAGTGCGCCAGGAAGAAGAAGTAGTTGACGTCGATCCAGGGCGTGCCCGTGACGGCCGCGATCGGCGGCAGGAGGATGCCCGTGATCGTGGCGACGGCGAGCAGCGGGTAGTACAGCAGCGCCGCGCCGAAGCGCACCCGGAGCTTCAGCGGCATGCGGCCCAGGTGGCGCGGCAGCATGCCCAGCAGCATCACGGCCAGACTGCGGGACCACTGGAACTCCTGGGTGATCATCGCGCCAAAGGTGAGAGGGCCTTCGCCGTGCGCCTCCGCTTCGATGGCGAAGGCCCCCTGCCAGCCCGCCGAGGTCAGCAGGAACGAGGTGGAGAAGTCCTCGGCGAGCTCGGGGCCCAGGCCGCCGATGTCGCGCAGGGCCCGCGTCCGGACGGCGTAGTGCGAGCCGATGCAGACCGGGGCGAGGCCGGCGGAGTGGCCCAGCTGCACGGGGCCGTGGAACATGGCCTCGCGGTGGAGCCTGCCGCGGGCCGCCCAGGACTCGCCGGCGTTGGAGTCACAGACGCTGGGCGCCGCGACGTAGCCGACGGCGGGATCGGCGAAGGGCCGGACGACCTCGCCGAGATAGTCGGGGCCGGGGACGTGGTCGCAGTCGAGCTGGGCGACGACGTCGTAGAGCTCGTAGCCCCAGTGATCGTAGAAGAAGGCGAGGTTGCCCTCCTTGCAGCGGGTGCGGCGGGGCCAGTCGGCCCGGTGGTAATCGGCGCGGCCGCGCCGGCAGGAGACGCGGACGCCACGCTTCTGGCACCAGCCGAGGATCTCCTCGCTGGGGTCCTCGTCGCAGAGCCAGACGTCGTAGGCGTGGGGGTAGTCCTGGTCGAGCATCGCCTCCAGGGTGCGGCGGGCGATGTCCCAGCCCTCCGAGGGGGCGCGGGTCACCACGAAGGCGGTGCGGAGGGCCGGCACCTTGACGGCGGGGTCGAAGCGCGGCAGGCGCAGCAGGGCGACGAGGAAGTGGACGGGTAGGTAGGTCAGGTAGAGCAGCAGCAGGCTGTTGATGACCAGGCCGGTCCAGCCGATGCGGTGGGACGGCTCGAACCACCAGACCCAGAACCACACCAGACAGGCGATCCAGCCGAGGGACAGCAGTGTCACGCGGAGGCGGTCGGGGCGGGAGAACGCCCGGACGGAGCTGGCGGGACCGGTGGTGAGACCGCGCGCCGGGCGCGCGAGGACGGGTCCGTCCGGGCCGATGGAGGCGACCGAGCCGTCCGACAGGGCGCGGATCTCAGCGCCCAGCGCCTCCCACTCCTCCGGCGAGCCGGGGGCCGGTGCGGCCGGCGGGGCCTCCTCTACGGTGCCGGTCCCGTGGGCGGGACCTTGCTCCAAGGACGTCATGGCAGCGGGACTCCAGGCGGTGCGACGTGGGGCCGGGCGAGGGGGTCCGGCACGGGGCGGGGGAGGGAGGTCGAGGCGCCGCGGCGGGACGGGCGTCCCGCCGCGGCGTGCGGGGTTCAGCCGCCCGCGACGGTGGCACCGGGCGCGGCGGACGCCACGCCCGCGGCGACGCCGGACGGGCCGGGGATCGTCTGCGCGGTGAGGGCCGCCGGGGCCACCGCGGCCAGCGGGACCGTCTCGTCCTGGCCACCGCGGATCGCCGCGGCCGAGGCGGTGAGGCGGGCGCCGCGGGCGCCGAAGTGGGCGACCGTGCGGCGCAGGCCCTCCGTGATGTCGATCTCCGGCTCCCAGCCCAGCACCTCCCGGGCGCGGGTGATGTCCGGGCGGCGGCGGACCGGGTCGTCGGCCGGCAGCGGGTGGTGCTTCACCTCGGAGGGGGAACCGGTCATCTCCAGGACGAGCCGGGCGAGTTCGGAGACGGTGCGCTCGACCGGGTTGCCGAGGTTGAAGGGACCGAACTCGGAGGAGTCGAGGAGCGCCACGAGACCGCGGACCAGGTCGTCGACGTAGCAGAAGCTGCGGGTCTGTCCGCCGTCGCCGTAGATCGTGAGCGGTTCGCCGGTGAGGGCCTGGGTGATGAAGCTGGACACCACGCGGCCGTCGTGCGGACGCATCCGGGGACCGTAGGTGTTGAAGATGCGGGCGATGCCGACGTCGACGCCATGGGTCCGGCGGTACGCGGCGGAGACCGCCTCGGCGTATCGTTTCGCCTCGTCATAGACGCTGCGGGGGCCGATGGAGTTGACGTTGCCCCAGTACGTCTCCTCCTGCGGATGGACCAGCGGATCGCCGTAGATCTCGCTCGTCGAGGCGAGGACGAAGCGCGCGCCGTGGCGCTGGGCCAGGTCGAGGGCGTTCTCAGTGCCACGGCTCCCGACCGCGAGCGTCTCCAGCGGCCGGCGCAGATAGTCGGGCGGGGAGGCGGGGGATGCCAGGTGGGCGACGGCGTCGACCCGTCCGGGCACCTCCAAGGACACGCTCACGTCCGTGTGCCGGAATTCGAAGGCGGGATGGGCCAGCAGGGGGGCGATGTTCTCCGGGTCACCGGTCGAGAAGTCGTCGAAGCACACCACGGAGTCGCCCCGCCGCAGCAACGCCTCACACAGGTGCGAACCAAGGAAACCACCGCCACCGGTCACGGCAACGCGCATATGTTTCTCCAGCAATGAGAAGCGGAATGAACCGGCAATTCCCTCGTACACGGAGTCGAATGGCCAGATGATCCGAAAAGAAGAGCCGTCTCGTTGGACGCAGGACGAGGGTATGCGTATATGTAGTCATTTTTCCGGAGGCTAATCGGGGAATAGGCTGATCGGCCGGTGCCATACGTGGGCGCACAGGGGCCTCCCGCCTTGGGGGGCGCGGGTGCCGGCCATCGAACGGAACCGTCAGACGGCATCACCCGCACGTGTCGCCATCGCCCTCCCGCCCACTCCCCCGGAGCGCTCCGCGCGGGCCGCGAACGCGGCCGCCCGGCCACGCGCGAGCGTGACCGGGCGGCCGGGTGACGGGATGTGACGGGGTGACGGAAGCCGGTGCGCGGGCCGGACGGGACCTCGGCCCGGGCCCCCGTGGCGGGCCCGGGCCGAGGGGTCACCGGCTGGGTTCCTGCATGGTCACGCAGTGGGCGCCTCCGCCGCCGTTGCCGTAGAGACCGTCGAGGTTGAGCTGGACGACGGGCCGGCCGTAGGCGGCCCCGATGGCCGCCTTGGCCGCCGCGTCCTTGGCGGTGTCGCCGAACTGGGTGGTGATGATCGCCCCGTTGGTCACGGTCCAGTTCATGTAGGAGCTGAGGAACTCGGCGCGGCGGCCCGACGGGATCCGGGGCAGCGTGTCGGGGCCCTCGATGGTGAGGACCTGGAGCCGGCGGCCGCGGGCGTCGGTCGCGTTGACCAGGACGTCGCGCATGGCCCGGGCGTTCTCGGTCCAGACGTCCGGCCGTACGGCTCCGGCGAGCTGCACCATGACGACGCCGGGCCGGATGTAGCGGGCGGTGCCGTCGATGTGCCCGTCGGTGACGTCCTGTCCCTTGACTCCCGGCAGCCAGATCATCTTCGAGGCGCCGAAGCGGGCGAGCAGCTCCGCCTCGATCTGGGCGCGGGACTTGCCGGGGTTGCGGTTGGAGTTCACCCAGCAGCTCTCGGTGGCCATCAGGGTGCCGTCGCCGTCGTACTCCACCCCGCCGCCCTCGCCGACCACGGACGACCTGGCGAAGGAGACGCCCGCGTAGGAGGCGACCCGCCCGGCCACGACGCGGTCCTTGTCGTAGGCGGAGGCGGGGATGCCGTAGAAGCGGGTGGCGTTCTCGCCCCAGGCGTTGAAGTTCAGGCCGAAGGAGTCGAGGCCGCCGGCGTCGTCGACGCGGAACAGCGGGCCGGTGTCGCGCATCCAGCAGTCCGAGACCGGGATCGAGCTGATCACCGTGACCGTGGAGCCGCACGCGCTCCTGGCCCGCGACGCGGCGGTGGAGCCGTCCGCGCACATGATGACCGGCTCGTGCTTCGCGACCTCCCTGGCGAGCTTGGCGATGTCGGCCTGGATCAGGGAGAGGTCGCTGCCCCAGATGGTGGAGCTGGACGGCCAGGCCATCCAGGTCCTGCGGTGTGTCTCGTCCTCGCCCGGCACGCGCCAGGAGGCGGCCATCGCGGGCTGGGCGCCGAGGACCGGGCCCGCCGCCAGGGCGGCCGCGACCGCTCCGGTGCGGGCGAGGAACGATCTGCGGCCGAGGCCCGGCCGGTCGCCGTCGTGTGCGTTCTTCACGTGGTGCTCCTTCTCTGCGAGGGGTCTGTACGGGGGATCCGTCCGCGGGTTTCTCCGCGGGTGTGCGCGGGGCGGTGCGCGGGTCCGTCCGCGGGGTTCGCGGGGGTACGGACGCGGGCGCGGTGCCGTGCGGTCAGTGGAGTCGGTCCAGCAGCCCCTCCTCCCGGACCATCCGGCGCTCGGTCGCCAGGTCGAGGCTCCGGGCGAAGGCCCAGTACAGGCCGCCGGCCACCGGAAGGCCGACGAGGAGGGAGCAGTCGACGCCGCCGAGGAACCGTGCGGCGGGTCCGACGAAGAGGCCGGTGATGACCATGAAGGGGGCCATGCAGGCGAGGCCGATCGCGTAGGCGAGGTTGCCGCGCCAGCCCCACCGGCCGTAGATCCCGCGGGGGTTGAAGATCTCCTTCACGACGTACTGACCGCGCCGGACGAAGAAGAAGTCGACCAGGTTGATGGCCGTCCAGGGGATGAAGAGGTAGGTCAGGACCACGACCACGTTGGCGAAGAACCAGTTGAACTGGTCGATGCCGACGAGGGTGGAGACGGTGCCGACGGCGGCCAGCATGATGCCGATGGTGGCGATCCGGAGCGTCCGCGTCGGCTTGACCGGACGGAAGGAGTCCAGGATCGAGATCATGGTGAGACTGCCGCCGTACTGGTTGATCGCCATGATGGAGAGCAGCCCGACCAGCAGCACGACGACCGCGACGGTGCCGAATCCGTCGAACAGCCGGTCCGCCGCCAGCTTCAGGGCCGTCACGGGGTCGGTGCCCTCGGGGGCGCCGGCCGAGACGACGGCGCCGAGGACGAAGACCCAGATCCCGGAGACCGCGCTCGGGAGGTAGGTCCACCAGAAGGTGCTGCGGACGGGGACGTCGGGTCTGAGGTAGCGCGAGTAGTCCGACACGTACGGTGCCCAGCCCAGCTGGAAGCCGGCGACGAAGACGAACACGAGCATGAAGGGGGCGAGCTCGAAGGGGCCCGGCGCCCAGACGCCGTCCGGCAGTCCGCCGCCGAAGAGGGCGGCCACCGTGACGGCCGCGGTGATCACGACGAACGGCCAGGTGAGCCAGCCGTTGATGCGGTGGATCCACTCGTACCCGAACAGGGCGACCACGGTCGCCACCCCGGCAGCCAGCAGGTAGCCGACGGTGTTCGGCATCCCGGTGAGCAGGTTCATGGCCTGGCCGGAGAGGAGCGCGTCGGAGGTGTTGAAGGCGACGTAGTTCACCAGGGCGAAGACCCAGACCGTGAGCGCGGCGCCGAGGTATCCGAACTGCGGCCGGGACTGGACGAGCTGAGGCAGTCCCAGCTGCGGTCCCTGGGCGGAGTGGAACGCCATGAAGAACGTTCCGAAGAGGGAGCCGAGGACGGTGGCGACGACCGTCCAGACGAGCGAGGCGCCCAAGGAGAGCGTCACGACGCCGGTCGCCAGGCCGGTGAGGTTGAGGCTCCCGACGAACCAGATGGCTCCCACGTCCGACGGCTTGCCGTGCCGTTCCGAGAGGGGCACCCAGTCGATCGAGTGCTGCTCGATCCCGGCGAGGGGGGCGGGATTATTCGTCTGCGAGGCAACTGGCCCCATGCGGGCTCCTGTTCACGGGTGCTTCCACGAATCCGGCGGGCGCCTCGGGACCCCCGGGCGCCGCTCGGATGCAGACACCGTAGGAACTGACTTAAATTTCAGTCAATCCTTCGCACACGATGAATTGGCGGAACTTTCCGTACGGATTTCGTCGTCGGCGGCCCGCTCGGCACCCCGATCCGCCCGCCGCGCGCCGGCCGCGCGGGAGCTCTTCGCGGCGAGCCGGGGCGAGTCGCGGCGAGCCGGGCCGTACGCCGTCGACGGAGGTGCCGAAGGCGAGGTGCGGCATGCGTTCCGCCGCCCAGCGGCGGTACTGCTCGAACTCCTCGCCCGAGGTGCCGCCGCGCGAGGCGACCAGGTGGCGGCCCCGTTTCCGGAGCCGTCCGTCCGTCGTCCGCATGCCGGTCGATTCCCCCTCGGCTCAGGCGACGGGCTGCTGCTGGGTGACGCAGTGGATGCCGCCGCCACCGGTGCCGAGGCGGTCGATGTCGAGCTGTTCGATCACGCGGTCCGGGTAGAGGCGGGCGAGGGTGGCGCGGGCCGCCTCGTCGGCCCGCCGGTCGCCGAAGCGGGCGCTGACGACGGCGTCGTTGCAGAGGTAGAAGTTGGCGTACGAGGCGAGGAAGCCCCGGTCGGTGGAGCGGATCCTGCCGTAGTCGGGTCCCTGGAGCCGCAGTGCGTCGACGGGGCGGCCGGAGGCGGTGGTGGAGCGGGACAGGATCGCGAACTGCTGCCGGGCGTCGCGGGCGTAGTCGTCGGTGTCCGAGGAGAGGGGCATCTGGACGAGGGCCTCGCCGGGGGCGAGGAAGCGGGAGGTCGCGTCGACGTGGTCGTCGGTGATGTCCTGTCCGTAGACCCCGTCGAACCAGATGACCTTCGAGGCGCCGTAGGCGTCGCAGAGCGCCGTGGTGATCTGGCGCTCGGACATCCCGGGGTTGCGGTTGCGGTTCACCCAGCTGCTGCGGGTGGCCATGAGGGTTCCGGCGCCGTCCTGCTCGACGCCGCCGCCCTCGCCGACCACGTCGGCGTAGGTGAAGGGGACGTCGGCCCAGGCGGCGATCCGTTCGGCGACGCGGGCGTCCCGGCCGTGGGCCTGCTTGTCGCCCCAGCCGTTGAAGTTGAGGCCGACGGCGTCCAGCCGGCCGGCGCCGTCGGTGCGGAAGACGGGGCCCGTGTCGCGCATCCAGCAGTCGTCGACGGGGATGGAGCTGATCACGGTGACCTGGGGGCCGCACAGGGCGCGGGCCCGCGCGGCGCTGCCGGAGTTGGCGCATAGGACGACCGGTTCGTACCGGGCGATCGTGCGGGCGATGAGGGCGATGTCCGCCTGGACGCCGCCGAGCCGGCCTCCCCAGATGGAGGTGGAGTCGGGCCAGGCCATCCAGGTGCGGGTGTGGCGGACGTCCTCGATGGGGACGCGGAAGGGCCGGGCGGTGGCGTCGGCGTGTTCGGGGAGGGTCGTCGCGAGGGCGGCGCCGACGGCGGTCGCTCCGGCGGCGACGAGGAATCCCCGCCGGTTCAGGCCCCGGCGCGCGTGGCGTCCGGCGGTCTGTTCGTTCATGGTCGGTCTCCTGGGGGCGGCGGGCCCGCGGGCCGCATGGTCGCGCGGGCCGATGAGGGATGGGCGGGCGAGGGCGCCCGCGCCGGGAGGGTCAGAGGGCCCGGCGGGCGGCTGCGATCGCCTCGGGGTCCCAGCCGGGGCGGGGCACCGATTCCAGCAGCAGGCGGGTGTAGGGGTGGGCGGGCGCGGCGAGCACGTCGGCGGTGCGGCCGGCCTCGACGACACGGCCGTGGCGCATGACGATGACGTCGTCGGTGACGCACCGGACCACGCCGAGGTCGTGGGTGATGAACAGGTAGCCGATCCGGGTCTGTTCGCGGATGTCCGCGAGGAGGTTGAGGATCTGGGCCTGGACGGAGACGTCGAGCGCGGCGACCGCCTCGTCCAGGACGAGGACGGCGGGTTCGACGGCGAGGGCGCGGGCGATGGCGACCCGCTGGCGCTGGCCGCCGGAGAGGTGCCGGGGGCGGGCGTCGGCGGCCCGGGTGCCCAGGCCGACCTGGTCGAGGAGTTCGCGGACGCGCCGGTCGTGGTCGGTGCCGGGGAAGTGCAGGCTCAGGGTCTCGCGCAGGACCTGTTCGACGCTGGTGCGGGGGTCGAGGGAGAGGTACGGGTCCTGGAAGACCATCTGGACCTCGCGGGCGCGGGCCAGGCGCCGGGCGCGGCCGCGGCCTCCGGCCCGGGCCCTGCCCCGTATCCGTACCTCTCCGGCGTCGGCGGGTTCCAGGCCGACGACGATGCGGGCGGTGGTGGTCTTGCCGGAGCCGGACTCCCCCACGATGCCCAGGGATCCGCCTTCGGGGAGGGCGAAGGAGACGTCGTCGACGGCACGGACGCTCCCGAAGGCGCGGTGGAGGCCGACGGCCTCCAGGGCGTTCTCAGGCATCGACGGGGCTCCCTTCGAGCCGGTCGGTGTGGTGGCAGGCGGCCCGGTGGTCCGGGAGGCCGGGCGCGGGCCTCGGTTCGGGCGCCTGCTGGGTGCAGAGCTCCGTGGCGAGGGGACATCGGGCGGCGAACGGACAGCCGTTCAGCTCCTGCCGCAGGTCCGGGGGTTGCCCGTCGATGGCGGCGAGGCGGCCACCGGGGGCCTCCAGGCGGGGGGTGGAGGCCAGCAGGGCGGCGGTGTACGGGTGCCGGGGCCGGGCGAAGAGGGCCTCGGCGGGGCCGCTCTCCGCGATCCGGCCGGCGTACATGACGTAGACGCGGTCGCTGATGGCCGCGGCGAGGTCGAGGTCGTGGGTGACGAAGAGCAGTCCGGTGCGGAAGCGGGCGCGGAGTTCGGCGAGGAGGGCGACGACCTCGGCCTGGGTGGTGACGTCGAGGGCGGTGGTGGGCTCGTCGGCGAGGAGCAGCTCGGGGTCGCCCATGAGCGCGGCGGCGATCATGACGCGTTGCAGCATGCCGCCGGAGACCTGGCTGGGGTACTTGCGCAGCGCGGACTCGTCCAGGCCGACGGCGCGGAGGAGTTCGGCGGCGCGGGCGGTGGCGTCGGCCCGGTTCATGGTCCGGGTGAGGGTGACGCTCTCGGTGAGGAAGTCGCCGATGCGGCGCATCGGGTTGAGGGCGGCCCGGGGGTCCTGGAAGATCATGGCGACGGTGTCGGTGCGCAGCGCGCGCAGCTGCTCGGCCTTCATGGCGAGCACGTCGTGGCCGCGGACCCGGATCCTTCCCTCGACGACGGCGCCGGGGGGCAGCAGGCCGAGCGCGCCGCGCGAGGTGAGGGACTTCCCGGAGCCGGACTCGCCGACGAGGGCGACGGTCTCGCCGGCGGCGACGTGCAGGTCGACGCCGTCGAGGACGGGGCGGGCGGTGCCGGGCAGCGTGACGCGCAGTCCTTGGACGTCGAGTGCGTGCGGGGGTCTCGTGGGGGTCATCGGTCTCTCCTGGCGACGCGGTCGGCCCAGCGCTCGCCGACGACGTTGAAGGCGACGACGGTCAGCACGATGAACACACAGGGCAGGACCGCGGAGAGCGGGTAGCCGTGCTGGATCGCGGTCTGTCCGTCGAAGACCATGCGGCCCCAGTCGGGGGTGAGGGCGGGGACGCCGAGGCCGAGGAAGGACAGGCCGGCCAGGTCCATGAGCGCGTAGCCGAAGTTGATGGTGGACTGGGCGAGGACGACGGGGGCGATGTTGGGCAGGATGTGGCGCAGGCAGATCTGGAGCGCCGAGTGGCCCTGGACCTGGTAGGCGCTCACGTAGGGCCGGGCGCGTTCGGCGAGGACCAGCGAGCGGGTGAGCCGGCTGACGTACGGCAGGTAGGCGAGCGACAGCGCGATGACGGGGGCGAGCAGCCCTTCGCCGTGGATCGAGATGATCAGGATCGCGAGCAGCATGCCGGGGAACGCGAAGACGAGTTCGGTGGAGCGGGAGAGGACGGAGTCGAGCCAGCCGCCGCGCCAGGCGGCGGCCATGCCGATGGCGATGCCGGCGAGGGTGGAGAAGAGGACGACGCCGAGGGGCCCGAGGAGGGAGGTGCGGGCGCCGAGCAGCAGCCGGGAGAGGGTGTCGCGGCCGGCGGCGTCGATGCCGAGGGGGTGGGCGGCGGAGGGGCCCGCGAGCGCGTTGCCGAGGTCGATCTCGTTGGGGTCGTACGGGACGATCCAGGGTGCGAGCAGGGCGGCGGCGGTGACGAGGCCGACGAATCCGAGGCAGAGCAGGTGGAGCGGGGACCGGGTGGTGCGGAGCCGGGCGAGGCCGGGTCGGCGCGTGAGGACGGCGGTCATGCGGAGGAGCTCCTCGATCCGAGCGTGATCCGCGGGTCGACCAGGGGCAGCAGCAGGTCGACGATCAGGTTCACGGACATGAAGAGAGCGACGATGATCAAGGAGATGGCCTGGACGGTCGGGAAGTCCTTGGTCGAGGTGGAGAGTTCCAGGAGCTGGCCGACGCCGCCGATGCTGAAGGCGGTCTCCACGAGGATCGTGCAGACGAGCAGGGTGGAGACGACGAGGCCGCCGGTGGTGAGGACGGTGCCGAGCGCGTTGCGGAAGACGTGGCGGCGGATGACCTGGCGCTCGGGGACGCCCCGGCTGCGGGCGACCGTGACGTGCTCGCTGTCGAGGGCTTCGAGCATGGCGGAGCGGGTGACCCGGGCGAGCATGCCGATCAGGTAGAGCGCGAGGGCGATCGCGGGCAGGGTCAGGTGCCAGACCCGGTCGAGGAGGCCGTCGCCGGCGCCGCTGCTGGGGAACCAGCCGAGCTGCACGGCGAACACGCCCTGGAGCAGCACGGCGGCGACGAACGACGGGGTGCCGACGGCGAAGGTCGTGCCGACCAGGACGGCGGTGTCGGTGGCGCCGCCGCGGACGGCGGAGAGCCGGCCGAGGAACAGGCCGACGACGACCACCACGACGAGCGCCATGCCGATCAGGAGCAGGGTGGTCGGCAGCCGGTCGGCCAGGAGGCGGGAGACGTCGGTGCGGTAGGTGAGGGAGCGCCCGAAGTCGCCCTGGAGCATGTCTCCGAGCCAGCTCAGGTACCGGACGGCGAAGGGGTCGTCCAGGTGGTACTGGGCGTTGATCGCGGCCAGCGCGTCGGGCGAGGCCGAGCGGCCGGAGAGCAGGAAGCTCGCCGGGCTGCCCGGGGCGAGGTACAGGGCGCCGAAGACCACGAGGGAGGCGGCGAGGAGGGTCGCCGCCATCTCCGCCACGCGCCGCACGGCGAAGCGGAGGAAGCTCACTGCGCGGCCCCCACGGAGGCGGCCCACGGCTGGTACATGTACGAGATGGTCGTGGGGGCGCCGGTGATCCTCTTGTTGAGGAAGACCGAGGTGGGCCACTCCGCGACGGGGATCCACAGGAACCGTTCGGCGGCGATCCTGTTCAGCTCGGCCTCGATCCGCGTGCGCTCGGCGGGATCGTACGCGGCGGCGGCCCGGTCGACGAGGGCGTCGTACCGCGGATCGCTGTGGCCCGCGTAGTTGAGGTAGGCGCCGGTCTTGAAGTTGGTGAGGAGGTCGAGCGGGTCGGTGATGGAGTTGTAGATCGTGAGCGGGAACATGTCGACGCCCTCGCGGGCCTCGGGATCGGTGAACAGCGCGGTGAAGGCGTTCGGGGAGACCGTCTTGAGGCGGATGTCGAGGCCGATCCGCGTGCCGGCCGCCTGGACGGCGGTGGCGAGGAGCGAGACGTCCTGGCCGATGGGACTGGTGACCATGGTCAGGGTCTTGCCGGTGGCACCGGCCTCCTTGATCAGGGCCTTGGCCTTCTCGATGTCCGGTTCGGTGGGCGGAAGTCCGTCGAAGGCGGCCTTGAGGGCGCTCTCGGATGCGGAGCCCCAGGCGGCGCGGGTGGTGAGGGAGCCGGTGACGGTACCGGCGCCGCCGAGTCCGGCCTTGACGAAGCCGGAGCGGTCGAGGGCGAGGGAGAGGGCGCGGCGGACCCGGACGTCGCCGAGGGCGCCCTTCATGTTCGTGATGTTGACGTTGACGGTGCTGAGGCCCTCGCCGAAGTACAGGGTGCCGACCCCACTGCCCCTGAGCCGGGCGTAGCTCTCGGTGGGGATGAGGTAGCCGCCGTCGATCTCGCCGCTGAGCAGGGCGTTGGTGCGGGCGGAGGGGTCGGTGAGGACCCGGAGGACCGCCTTCTTCGCCTTGGCCGGGGTGCCCCAGTAGCCGTCGAACCGCTTCAGCTCGATGGACTGGCCCTTCTGCCAGGCGCCGAGCTGGAAGGGGCCGGTGCAGGCGAGGCCACCGGTGGTGCCGTAGTCCTTGCCCGCCGCCTCGACGCCCGCCTTCGAGGCGACGACGCCGGCGGCGGTGGCCATGTACTGCGGGAACTGGGAGTCGGGCCGCTTCAGGCGGACGGTGACCTGGAGGGGTCCGGTCGCGCGGATCGAGGCGACGTTCTGGAAGACCTGCGCCCAGGCCGCGGCGTTCTTGGGGTCGGTCTGCCGGCCGAGGCTGAAGACGACGTCGCCGGCGGTCATCGTCCGCCCGTCGTGGAAGCGCACGCCCGGCCGCAGGTCGTAGACCCAGGTCCGCGGGTCCGGGTTGGACGCCTTGCGGGCGAGCCCCGGTTCGAGGGTGAGCTGCGGCGTCCAGCGCATGAGGCTCTCGCACACGTTGGACAGGACGGTGTTCTGCGGGTAGTCGAAGGCCACCGTGTAGTCGAGGGTGGGCGGCTCGGCGTAGAGGGCCCAGGTGAAGGAGTCGATCTCGGCGCGGGCGGGGGGCGTGGAGGCGGAGAGCCTGGCCTCGACGCCGTTCGCGCCGCCCTTGGGCGGGCCGGAGCAGGCCGCGAGGAGGGCGAGGGCGGAGAGGACCGCGGTCGCGGCGGCGGTCCGGCCGCGCCGGCCGGAGGAGCGTCTGCGACGCGGGGAGGGGGCTGTCGTCATCGTCGCGCTGTCTTTCCGTGAGGGTGACGGGACTGACGGGCCGCGGGGCCGGCCCGTCGGCGGCGGACTCGGGGGCGGGGGCGTGTCGCCAGGAAGGTGGAGCGGAGGAGCGGAGGAGCGGAGGGGCGGAGGGCGGAGGGGCGGAGCAGCGGGACCACCGGACCCGGTGCGCGCGGTGCCGCTCGCCCCGGTCCGGCGTGGTCCGCGGGGCCCGTCCTACGCGGAGGCGCCGGCGGCCGGCACCTGCTGGGTGATGCAGTGGACGCCGCCGCCGCCGTAGGCGATCGCGACGGCGCGCACCGGGACGACCTTGCGGCCGGGGTACGCGGAGGCGATCACCGCGAGCGCGGCCTCGTCCTGGGGCTGTCCGGCCACGGGGACGACGACGCCGCCGTTGGCCACGTAGTAGTTGAGGTACGAGACCTCGACCTCGCCGTCCGGCATGTCGGCGTAGGCGGTCTGGGGCACGTCGACGATCTCCAGGCGGCGGCCGCGGGCGTCGCGGGTGGCCTCCAGGACCGCGCGGTTGGCGCGCATCCGGGCGTGGTCCGGGTGGTCGGGGTCGTCGGGCAGGGAGACCACGACGGTGCCCGGGGCGGCGAAGGCGCAGACGCCGTCGACGTGTCCGTCGGTCTCCGTGTCGAGCAGGCCGCCGTACGGCAGCCAGATCACCTTCTCGACGCCGAGCCGGTCCTTCAGCTCGGCCTCGATCTGCTCGCGGGTGAGGCCGGGGTTGCGGTTGGGGTGGAGCAGGCACTGCTCGGTGGTGATGAGGGTGCCCTCGCCGTCGACCGTGATCGCCCCGCCCTCCAGGATCATGCCGGAGGCGATGCGGTGGACGCCCAGGTGCTCCAGGAGGAGTGCGCCGACGCGGTCGTCGGAGTCGTACGGGTGGTGCTTGCGGCCCCAGGCGTTGAAGCGGAAGTCCACGCCGGCGCGGTTGCCGTCGCCGTCGAGGACGAAGAGCGGGGCGGAGTCGCGGAACCACGAGTCGTCCTGCGCCAGCTCGACGACGGTGACGCCGTCGCCGCACCTGGCCCGGGCCTCGTCGCCGTGGCCGGGCGGCGCGACCATGGTGACGGGCTCGAACCCGGCGATGGCGCGGGCGACGTTCGCGTACTCCTCCTTGACGTCGTCCAGCACGCTGCCCCACAGGTCCTCGCGGACGGGCCAGGCCATGAGGCACGCCTCGTGCTCGGACCACTCGGCGGGCATACGGAATGCAGTCATCACGGGTCTCTCTTCGTTTCGCCAGAAGTACCTGTCGGCGGCGCCGGCTCAGCCAGGCGCGAACGTGGGGACGGGTACGCGGTGTGAACAGCATCCTCCTCCCGACTGAAAATTCAGTCAAGAGGAGGGGCGTGGGTTTTGGACGGGCTGCGGAGGGGTGGAGCACGCGCCCCGGAGGAAGGAGTGGCGGCTCGGGGAGATCTGCCGCGCGGGCTCCCGGCCCATCGGATCGCCGTCGAGGGTCACCGGGCCGGCGGCGGAACCGGCGGAGGGCCGACGACCCTCCGCGGGATCCGCCGGGACGACCGGACCCACCCGACGAAGGCGCTCCTCGCGACCCCGGCATGACGCCGGACGACGCCTGGGCGCGCCCGGGTCAGGAGGCCGTACGCGTCAGCGGCGGCCGAGCCGCTCCAGCTCGGCGTCGATGCCCTCGTTCATCAGGGTCCGGGCGTGGGAGATCTGGAGCGTGCCGCTGAGCCAGCGCATGCTCAGCCCCTCCAGGAGGGCGGTGAGGCGTTCCGCGGCCCCCGCGAGGGCGACCGCCGGGGCCATCGGGCGGACCCGGCCGAGCAGCGCCGCGACCTCCTGGACCCAGACCAGGGTGGCGCGCGTCAGGTCCTCGCGCAGGACGTCGTCGAAGACGGCGCTGGCCCGCAGCTCGCCCCAGGCGCTGCTGTTCTCCCGGACCTCGGTGGTGTCCTGGAGCTCCAGGAGCAGCGTGTGCTCCAGCTCCTCGCGCGGGCTGAGCGGCGGGGCGTCCGGGTCGCGCTCGGTCGTGTACCGCTCGGCGCGGTCGTTGATGAACTCCAGCGTCTTCAGCAGGATCCCGTTGCGGTCCTTGAAGTGGTAGTAGATCAGCGCGGTGGAGACGCCCGCCTCGGCGGCGAGCTCCTCCACGCGCAGGCCACGGACCCCGCGCCGGGCGATCACCCGGGCGGCCGCTTCGAGGATCTGAGTACTGCGAGACGCCATGGCCCGAACCTTACCGGGCCCCGCCCGGACCCGGCCCACCCCCTGACCGGGACGGGCGGGCACCCGTCCCGGCCCCCCGACGGCCGGGAGCCGGAAGGCCGTGAGGCCGGAGGGAGACGGCCGGCCGGCGGGAACCGGGGCGACCGGCCGGCGGGAACCGGGGCGACCGGCCGACGGGCCGGGAGCGGACGGCCGGTCAGACGGCCGGCGGGACGGCCGGCTGCGACTGGGTGGCGCAGTGGATGCCGCCGCCGCCGCTCGCGATGTTGTCGATGTTCAGCTGGACGATGTTCCGGTTCGGGTAGGCGGCCCCGAGGATCGAGTAGGCCGCGGCGTCGGCGTCGGGGTCGCCGAAGTGCGGGACGAGCACGGCGCCGTTCACCGTGTAGTAGTTGGTGTAGCTGGAGAGGAAGCCGGAGCCGCCGCGGCGGATCTTGAACCGGTCCGGGCCGGGGAGTTCGGTGAGGGTCAGGCGGCGCCCCTGCGCGTCGGTGGCGCTCTGCAGGATCCGCTTCGTCTCCTCGTAGACGGCGACCCACTTGGGGTCGGTACGGGGACCGGGCCGGTCCAGGATGACGTGTCCGGGCGCGACGAAGCGGGCCAGGCAGTCGATGTGGCAGTCGGTGATGTCCTGGCCGGCCAGTCCGGGCACCCAGATCACCTTGGTGGCGCCGAGCGCCGACCTCATCGTCTGCTCGACCTGATCCTGCGTCATGCCCGGGTTGCGGTTGGGGTTGACGAGCGAGCTGACCGTGGCGAGGAGGGTGCCCTCGCCGTCGGTCTCCAGCGAGCCGCCCTCGCCGACGAACCCGGCCCGCACGCGCGGGACGCCGTACTGCGCGAGCAGGGCCTCCGCCGCGAGGGCGTCGTTGGCGTAGGGCTGCGCGTACGAGGTGCCGGCCTTGCCCCAGCCGTTGAAGTTGGTGTCCACACCGGCGACGGCACCGGGGGCGACGACGAAGGTGGGGCCGAAGTCCCGTATCCAGAGGTCGTCGTTGGGGATCTCCAGGATGTCGATGCCGTAGTACGCCCCCGCTCCGCACTGGTAGCGGGCGTCGGCCGCCTGCGAGGGGCGGGCCAGCACGGTGACCGGCTCGTAGCGGGAGATCGCGTCGGCGACCCTCGCGATGTCGCGGCGGACTCCGTCGAGCCCGGTGGACCAGATCGACGAGAGCGCCGGCCAGGCCATGAAGGTGCGCACGTGGCGGTCGGTCTCGGCGGGCATCCGCAGCTGCGCGGCCGCGGAGCCGGCGGTGGCGTGGGCGGCGGCCGAGGGGAGCGCCGACCCGAGGGCCGCCAGCGGCAGGGCCGCCGCGCCGAACTGGAGCAGGCGACGACGGGAGGTGGTGGGTGTGTCCATGAGGGTTCCTGCCTGAGGGAGGGGAGGAGGGGCACACCCATCGTTCAACAGACTGAAAATTCAGTCAATGATCTCGTCGGGACTGTCCGCGAGGAACCGTCCGGCTACTCCCGGCGGTAGTGCTCGAAGACCGCCGTGACCGGTCCGCCGCCGGCCCCGGCCTCCAGCAGCCACACGACGACGAGGTCCCGGCCGTCCGCGCCGCGGATGCAGAAGGGCCGCTCGTCGGCCAGATCGGCGAAGGCGATCCGGGTGACCGGCTCCGTGTCGACGCCCCGCACGCAGTCGGCGGGGCCCAGCTCACCCCCCTCGGCGACGAAGGCGTCGCTGTCCTCGGGCAGGACGAACTCCGACCGGTCCCGCGCCAGGTACCAGCCCGCCGTGTCCGTGGGCACGACCTTGCGGTCCCTCAGGTCGAACTCGTAGCTGTCGTCCGGGGCGGTCAGCGTGACCTCCTGGCCGACCCGGACATAGGAGGCCGGGGAGGCCGGGCCGGAACCGGACGACGGGCCGAGGAGGTACACCCCGCCGACGACCGCCCCGGCGACCGCGCACGCGGCGAGGGCCCCCGCCACCGGACGCCGCCGGCCCCGTCGGGCCCGCCGCGAGGAGGGCGGGCCGGAGCGCCCGCCACCGTCCCGCACCCGCGGATCCTCCGGCGCCCGGGGAGCCGCCACGGCGCCCGGAGGCCGTACGCCGGATCCCCCTGGAGCAGCGGCGGCCGGAGCCGGCGACGCCGGAAGCGTCCCCGGAGGCGCCGCCGCGAGCGTGGGCTGCGCGTGCACCGGGGCCGCCGTGGGCCACGCGGGCGCGGGGTGCGCCGTCCGGCCCGCCACCTCGCTGCTGATCGACCACGGCAGCCAGCCCTCCCCGAACTCGGGTCTGGACCCCACCAGGGGGTGGGCGCGGACGGCCGCGATCAGGTCCGCCGGCGCCGGCCGGTCCTCGGGCCGCTTGGCCAGGCACCAGGCCGTCAGGTCGCGCAGGTCCTGCGGCACGCGGGAGAGGTCCGGCTCCTCGTGGACCACCCGGTACAGCGCCGCCGACTCCGGCCCCGCCCCGAAGGGCGCCTCGCCGCCGACCACGTACGTGACCAGGGCGCCGAGCGCGAAGACGTCGGTGGCCGGCGACACCGGGCCGCCCAGCGCCTGCTCGGGGGCCATGAACGCGGCCGTGCCGATCCGCAGCCCCGTCCCGGTCAGCGCGACGGCGTCGGCGGCCCGCGCGATGCCGAAGTCGATGACCCGGGGGCCGTCCTCCGCGATCAGCACGTTGGCGGGCTTGAGGTCGCGGTGGACGACACCGGCCCGGTGGATCGCCTCCAGCGCCTCGGCGATCCCGGCGAGCAGCATGAGGACCGTACGCACCGGGAGGGGGCCGTGCCGCCGCACCACCTCGTGCAGCGAGGGGCCGGGGACGTAGGCGGTGGCCAGCCACGGGGTGGGGGCGTCCACGCCCGAGGCGACCACCTGCGCGGTGAACAGGCCGTGGATGCGCTCGGCGCTGGCCACCTCCTGGGCGAACCTCAGGCGGAACTCGGGGTCCCCCGCGAACTCCTCCCGCACCGCCTTCAGCGCGATGGGACGGCCTCCGGGGGTGTGGGCCAGGTACACGACGCCCATGCCGCCCGAGCCCAGCCGCGCCTGGAGGCGGTAGCCGCCGATCTCTCGCGGGTCGTCGGCCGTCAGCGCCGCGTGGGCGGGCTGTGCACCAGGAAGCTGAGCGGACATGCGGGGCTCTTTCGACGAGGTGGAACGAGGGGCGCGGGTTCGAGGGACGCAACGGGCGCATCGTGCATCTAACTAAAGATTCAGTCAACATGCGACACTGGTGGCTCAGACCGCTCGGGAGGGGAACACACGTGACGACGGACCGCCGAAGCGCCATCCTGGAAGGCGCCGCCCGGGTCATCGCCCGGCGAGGAGTGCGCGGGCTGCGCATGGAGGAACTGGCCACCGAGGCGGGGGTCTCCACCGCGCTGATCTACTACCACTTCAAGGACCGGGCCGGCGTCCTCCGGCACACCCTGGAGTTCATCAGCGACCGGGCCGACCGGTACACCTCAGGCGAGGACGGCGCCGACGCGCCGCACGACCCCCGCCAGGATCTGGAGCAGTCCCTGCTCCTCGAGTTCCAGGACCTCCCCGAGGTCCGGGAGAACAGCACCGCCTGGGGCGAGCTGCGCGCCAGCGCGGTCTTCGAGCCCGAGTTGCGCGGCGACCTGGCCAGGGCCACGCTGTCCTGGATCCACGATGTCGCGGACCTCCTGGGCGGCATCCGGCCGACCGCCCCCGCGCCCGCCCTCACGGCCTCCGCGGAGCGGCTCACCGGCCTCCTGGAGGGGCTCAGCACGCGCTGGCTCAGCGGCGCGCTCCCCCTGCCCCACGCCCGCGAGCTGGTGAAGGAGGCGGTCACCCTCGAACTCGAACGCCTGAGTCGCTGACGGCGGAGACCGGCGCCGCACCAGGGTGCCGGGCCCCCGTGCCACCCCGCGGCCGCACCCCCGCACACCGCGTGACCCACCCCTCAGGGTTTGACTGAATATTCAGTCAGTGTCAGAGTGGCAGCACGACAGTCCCGGAGGCGACACGACCGCCTCGTCCGGCCCGGCGATGCCAGGGATCCGAGGGCCCGTCCGTGCACCCTGTTGACCTGGTCCCGCCCCCCACATGATCGGAGACCCCGATGTCCGACTTCCGCCCCTCCCGCCGCTCCGCCCTGCGGGTGCTCGCCGGGATCGGCGCGCTCGCCCTCGGCTCCACGGCGTGCGGTCCCGACGACCCCGGCCGGCCGGGCGCCGCCTCCACCGGCTCCCCCGCCGGCCGGGGCACCGCCACGGACGTGGACCGCCGCCTGGGCGCGGAGTGGGAGAGCCACGCCCGCACCTTCATGTCGTGGCCCGCCCTCGAATCCGTCTGGGGCGAGGACCTGCCCTACGTACGGCAGGACATCGCCCGCGTGGCCCGGGCCATCGCCGCGTACGAGTACGTCGTGATGATGGCCCGCCCGAACCAGGTGGCCGCGGCCCAGAAGGCGTGCGGCAGGGACGTCGAGGTCATCCCGCTCGCCGTCGACGACCTGTGGGCCCGCGACACCGTCCCCGTCTTCGTCGAGGAGGGCCGCGAGGTCGTCGGCGTCGACTTCAACTTCAACGGCTGGGGCGAGAAGCAGGTCCACGACAACGACGCCCAGGTCGGCCGCAAGCTCCTCGCCAAGTACCGCATCCCCCGCGAGGAGGCCCCCCTCGTCGCCGAGGGCGGCTCCTTCGAGACCGACGGCGAGGGAACCCTCCTCGTCACCGAGAGCTCGATCGTCAACGCCAACCGCAACCCGGGCATGAGCCGCGCCGAGATCGAGGCCGACCTCAAGGAGCTCCTGGGCATGGAGAAGGTGATCTGGCTGAAGGGCGTCCGCGGCGAGGACATCACCGACGCGCACGTCGACAGCCTGGTCCGCTTCACCGCCCCCGGCGTGATCCTCCTGGACCGGGCCTTCCCCGGCATGCCCGCCGACTCCTGGTCCCGCTCCTCGGACCAGGCCGCCGCCGTGCTGCGCGACGCCACCGACGCGAAGGGCCGCCCCTTCGAGGTCATCGACCTGCCGCAGCCCGACCCCGACCGGATCAGCGGCTACAGCGACGACTTCCTCTCGACGTACGCGAACTTCTACATCGGCAACGACGCGGTGTACATGCCCAAGTTCGGCGACCGGAAGGCCGACGACCGCGCCCGGGGCATCCTCCAGGAGCACTTCCCCAAGCGGGACGTCGTGCAGGTGAACATCGACACCATCGCCACCGGGGGCGGCGGCATCCACTGCGCCACCCACGACCAGCCCGGCGAGCCGGTCGACTGAGCGCGGACCCGAGGAGAGACCGCGTGTCCCCCACCCGACGCCGCGGACCCGCCCGCGGCGGCCTGCTGCCCGCCGCGCTCGCCTGCCTCCTGATCGTCGGGGCCATCGCCCTGGGCGTCTGGGTCCAGTTCGGCGAACGCCAGTCCCAGGACACCGTGTACGCCGCCGGCGGCGACGCCCCCGACCGGGTCGACGTGCGGGCCTCGGTCCAGCGCGTCGACGCCGCCGGCCGTGAACTGATCCTCCGTGTCCTGGTCACCCCCCGGGGAGAGCTGGCCGAGGCCGGCGGCGTCTCGCCCACCGAGGACCTGACCCTCCAGACCTCGACCTCCACCCGGGGCGACCTGTCCTTCGCCGCGCACAGCCGCATCGCGACCATGGACCTGCCCGTCACCCTGACGGGCGGCTCGATCACCGACTATCCCTTCGACTCCTACGACGCGGCGATCGAGTTCAGCGCCGTCCAGGGGGGCCAGAAGGTCCCCGTCCGCATGACGCTCACCAACGCCGACGCGCTCTTCTCGGCGCGCGTGGACGCGGCCGAGGAGAACGGGACCGTGCTCTTCGACGTCGCTCTCGGCCGCTCCGACAGCGTGCTCGTCTTCGCCGTCTTCATGATGGTCGCGATGTGGGCCCTGGCCGTCTCGGTGCTCACCGGCGCGTGGTTCCTCGTCACCGGCCGGAAGGGCCTGACCTGGCCCGCCCTCGGATGGATGGCGGCGACGCTCTTCGCCCTCGCGGCCTTCCGCAACACGGCCCCGGGCGCGCCCCCGATCGGCAGCCTCATCGACTACGTCGCCTTCCTCTGGGCCGAGACCGTGATCGCCTTCTGTCTCGTCACCGTGGTCGTGACCGGCTTCCGGGCCGAACGCCGCACCCCGGACGGCGCGTAGCCCCCGCCGCGAGGGCCCCGCCGGTCCGGGAACCGGCGGGGCCCTCGCGGAGTCTCGGTATCACGGGGACGGAGCCGGGGGGGGCTCCGCGCGGGCGATCAGGGGGAGTCCATGGATCTGTTCGACTTCGAGGCCGGCGGCCGCGGCGGCGACGCACCGGACGTCGGGGGCCACGGCTGCGGCTGGGGCACCGTGCTCCTCCTCGGCTTCTGCGTGCTGCTCGTGATCGCGGCGCAGTGGGCCTTCGGCGCGGTGGGGGACCTCTTCGCCTGGCTGCTCGGCCTGCTGGACTGACCCGCGTCCTCAGTCGAGGACCAGCCACTGCCTCCCGTCGAGCAGCTCCCGCGCGGCCTCCTGCCGGTAGCGGTCGAGGACGGCGTCCGGTTCGGTGCCGGGGGCGACCCGCCAGGCGTCCTCCTCCTCGCCGAGGAGGCCGATGACGTCCCGGTCCCCGGCGAACACGGCCGGCCGGTGCCGGGCCCGCCGGTCCGCCGGTGCGGGTGCGGTCATGCCCGGCAGGATCCCGGAGCCGTACGCCCCCGGGCAAGGCCGCCGCGTCTCACGGTGTGCCGGGCGTGCCGACGGGAGCGGCGGGTGGGGGGCAGGCGACGGAGCCGGGCTTCACGGAGAGCTTGAGCCGGGGGGTGGTGAGCAGCCCGGGGATCTGGAAGTCCTGGGCGGTGCCGGTGATCCGGTCGAACTTGGCGTAGCGGGCCTGGATGCCGAAGCGGTGCTGCGGGGCGCCCAGCGGGTTGGGCACGTAGGCGCCGGCGGGGTCCTTGACGGTGCGGACGTCGGCGCCGTTGACGTTGAGGTCGACGATGCCGTCCATGTCGAGCTCTCCGGTGGCGTTCCTGAGGTCGAGGACGGTGTTCCTGGTGCGGATCTCCCAGGAGCCGGGGTTGTCGTCGCCGAGGGTGAGCAGCAGGGTGTACGTGGCTCCGCCGATCTGCTGGCGCCGGCTGAGGCAGAGGCCGTTGAGGACGCCGTCGGCGAAGCCCATCCGCAGGACCCGCACGCTGCCGGCGGTGCCGTCGGACCGTACGACCTCCTGGTCGACGACGGCGGCGCCGTACTGCGTCCCGTAGAGGCTGCTGGTCGTGAAGTCGACGGGCTGGTCCTGGACGCGCAGGCCGACGGCGAGCGCCCCGGTGGCCATCGCCGAGCCCAGCCCGCAGGCGGCGAGGAGGGCGGGGACGGCGACGGCGAGGGTGCGCCGCCAGTGGGTGCGGCCCTCGGGCCGGCGGAGGTCCGAGCGGCTCATGGCGTGGTCACCGTGATCGTTCCGGGGAGGTGGACGGGGTTGTCGGTGGAGTTGAGCTCCGCGTGGTCGTCGACGGTCCTGATCGCGTAGATGTCGCCCGCGAAGTCCTCCGCTCCGGCGGTCAGGGGGATGAGCGAGCCGAAGAAGTCGAGCAGTCCCTGGACCCCGCAGATCTTGAACAGGACCCGGACGCAGACGTTGGTGATGTTCCCCCACATGGTGGTGGTCTCCGGCTTGCCCGCGCTGTCGTAGCCGCCCAGCGAGCCCTCGTCCGGGACGTCGATGACGAGGGTGTGCCCGTCGGCCCGCTGGGTGACGTTCATGTGCGAGCGGATCTGCAGCTTGGTGAAGGTGTACTTGTTGGTGACCCGGGTGGTGCCGTCGGAGAGCCGGATGGTGACGCCCTTGTCGACGGTCAGCGAGACGGCGACCATGCTGTCGATCGTCACGCGGAGCGGGTGGGGGCTGGGCAGGAACGGGACGCCGAGCGGTTCCACGGCGGCTGCCGGCCGGCCCGCCGCGTTGCTCGGCTGCCCGGAGGCGAGCGCGGTGGCGACGGCCAGCAGAAGCGCCGCCACGACCGCGAGCGCCTTGCGCCTCCCCCGGGCGCCCGCGCCGCCCGGCGCCGTCCCGCCCGTCACGCCTCCACCGCCTCGGGTACGGCTCCGGGGGCGGCGGGGCCGGCGGCGGCGCGGGGGCGCCTGGCGCCCCAGCCGACCGTCATCGAGCCGCCGAGGACGCCGAGGGCCATGCCGACGAGGAAGCCGCCGAGGTTGGAGACGACCAGCGAGACGACGGCGAGGACGCAGCCGATGAGGCCGAAGGTGTAGCGCTGGCGGGGCGCGGCGAGCGGGATGAGCCCGCACAGGATCATCCCGCCTCCGACCAGGTAGCCCGCGATCCCGCCGAATCCGGTGCTGACGATGAGCTGCACCGAGCTGAGGGAGAACTTGAGGACGGTCCAGCCGCCGGCCACCAGCCACACCGCGCCCCAGAAGGGGCGGGTGCGGCGGAAGGCCCGGAACCAGGCGTGCGCCGCCCGCGCCCGGCTCAGCATGTGGTGGCCGTTCCGGCGACGACCTTCAGCCGGAGGTCGGGCAGCACCAGCGCGCCCGCCATCTCGGCGTCGTACGCGGTGGCGTTGAGGCCGTGCAGCTTGATGGAGCTGCCGCCCTCGCCGCCGGCCGAGCCGAGGCCGAAGCCGCCGGGGAGGGCACCGGTGAGCGGCTTGCCGGCGACGGTGACCTGGTCGGCGGACTGGCCGAGCACCGCGTTCTGGAGGGTGGTGGGGCCGTACGCCTGGAGTTCGGTCGCCTGGATGTACAGGTTCGAGGCGTCGATGTCGGTGGTGAAGGAGGCGGGCGGGGTCGCGGTCACCCTCTGGCCGCCGGTGAGCAGGAGCGAGTACGGCACGCCCGCGATCGACTGGTGGACGATCCCGCACAGGCCGGCCAGGCCGGCGCTGGCGAAACCGACGCGCGCCATGGCGGTGTCGGTGGTGGTGCTGCCGTCCGGGCGGCCCACGGCGGGGGTGTTGACGATGGCGCCGAAGCCGCTGCCGGAGACGCCGTTGGAGGTGAGGGTGAACGGCTGTCCGGTGACGCTGAAGTTGGCCGCGAGGGCGCCCTGCGCGATCGCGGTGCCGAGCGCGCCGATGGCGAGGCAGGAGGGGACGAGGGCGAAGGCGCCGCGGCCCCAGCGGGTGCCCCGGCGGGTGCCGTCGGCGGCCTCGGCGAGCATCCGGGCGTTCCAGTCGGCGGTGGCGCGGACGCCCCGCGCCCCGAGCCGGGCGAGCGGGCCGCCGGCCTTGCGGCGGGCTGCGAGGAAGGAGTTCATGCGGTGCCGCTCCCCATGGATGCGGGGGACCCGGAGGTCCCTTCGGTGGCGCGGGCGCGGCGGAGGAGGCCGCGGCGCCGGGCGGGCTTCTCGGGCAGCCAGCCGAAGGCCATGGCGCCGCCGAGGACCGACAGGGCCATGCCGACGAAGAGGCCGCCGAGGTTGGAGAGGGGGAAGGAGGCCACGCCGGCGATGACGGCGATGGTGCCGGCGGTGTGGCGCTGGCCGGGCAGGGCGAGGACGAGCAGGGCCATCGCCATGATGACGACGCCGCCCGCCATGCCGGCGATGCCGCCGACACCGACCTGGAGGATCCTGCCCAGCGGGGCCATCGGCAGGAAGAAGATCACGAAGCCGCCGAGGGCGATCCACAGCGCGGCCCAGAACGGCCGGGTGCGGCGCCAGCGGCGGAAGGAGCGGCGGGCGCGGGCCGGGGCGGAGAGCGGCGCCGCGCCGGTGCCGGTCGCCTCGGGGGTGACGGTCGTCCCGTGGGCGACGGTCGGCTCAAGGGCATCGGGGGCGGGCGGGTCGGTGGTCGTCACGAGGGCCTCGCAGGGGCGTTCGGAAGGGGGCGGGCGGTCGGTGCCGGGGCGGCGCGCCCCGCGGTGGCGCGCCGTCCCGGTCCGGGTCGTGCGGTGGTGCTCATGCGGTGCGGAGGGGGTGTCAGCAGCCCGAGTCGCCGTGCTTGATGGCGATCGCGAGGTCCGGCAGCGTGATGGCTCCGGCGATCGTGGCACCGTTGGCGTCGGCGTTCAGGTTGCTGATGTCGGTGCGGCCACCGGTGGCGTCGAGGCCGAACTGGCCGGCGGCGCCGTCCTTGATGCCGGTGGCCTTGATGCCGTCGCCGTCGGCCGCGGCGCCGATGACGTTGGGGGTGGCGTCGCTGGCGTTGAGGGTGGCGGTGGCCGCCTTGAGCGCCTGCGCGTCGAGGATGAGCTTGTTGGCCTGGAGACCGGCGCCGTTGACCAGCTGGTCGCTGGTGAGCGGCGTCTGGGCGGCGGGCGAGGAGATGTTGAGCGACCAGGTGCCGAGGCTGCCGATCACCGGCAGGTCGACCGACTGGGTGGCGTGGACGCAGATCCCGTCGAGGCCGGCCTTGGCGATGCCGACCTGCGCGGCGCCCTTGGGCCCGCCGGCGTCGATGGTGTGCATGACCGCGCCGATGCCCTGCGGGGCCGCGACCGTCCTGGAGCTGAGGGTGAACGGCACGCTGGTCAGGGAGAGGTTCGCCGCGAGGGCGCCCTGGACCATCGCGGTGGCCATGGCCGCGACCGCCGCGCAGGCGGGGACGGCGAGGAAGGCCGATCTGCGCCAGCGGGTGACGCCTCTGGGCTCGTTCTGCATGAGGGTTCTCCAACCGTCGGTCCGCGCGGAGGCGCGGGGGTGGGTGAGAGGCAGCCGTACGTCCGGGGCCGGTGACCGGGACGACGGACACTCAGCGGCTGCCTGTTCGAGAATTGGACACTATGAGAAGTTGTGTCAATAGAGCGGACAGACTTGGCAGTTCTGACGCCGGGCGGGACGGTGCCGGGCGCTGCTCTACGCTGGCGCGATGGCACGCTTCAGGGAGACGGTCCGGACACTGCTGCGCGAACGCCTGCTGGACGCCGCCTTCGACCGCGTCGCGCAGCACGGCTTCGGCAAGCTGCGGATGGCGCACCTGGCCGGTGACGTGGGCGTCAGCCGGCAGACGCTGTACTCCGAGTTCCCGTCCAAGGAGGCGGTCGGCGAGGCCCTGTTCCGCCGCGAGCTGGAGCGCTGCCTGGTCGGCATCCAGCAGGGCCTGGACGCGCACCGGGACGACCTCCGTGCGGCGGTGGAGGCGGCCGTCGTCTTCACGCTGACGCTGGCCGGGCGGAATCCGCTGATCAGGGCGATGCTGACGAGCGCCGGCGAGGACGGCCTCCTCCCCTATCTCACGACCCGCTCGGCCGCCGCCTTCGACCTGGCGACGACCATGGCCGGCACGTACGCGGCCGAGACCTGGCCCTCGATCGACCCGGTCGCCCGCGAGCTGGCCGTCGACACCGCGGTCCGCCTGACGGCGAGCCATGTCGTCCAGGCCACCGCCTCGCCCGAGGAGTCGGCCCGCCGGATCGCGGACACGGTGGTCCGGGTCGCCCTCAGCACCGGCGCGGAGCTCCTCCCGGCCGCCACGGCCCGCGCTTGAGCCGCTACGGCGGCCGGGGCCCCGCGTACTCCTCCAGGACGGGCCGGTTGCCGAGGCCCGGCGCCGCCGAGACGGGGTAGGCGCGCAGCCCGACGCGCCCCTCGACCCGGTCGATCGCGCCCCAGCCGTACTGCCGGGAGTCGTCGGACAGGTCGGGGTTGTCGCCCAGGTAGAAGAAGGCGCCCTCCGGTACGGTCCGCAGCGCGGCGCGCGCCGATCCGGTGCCCTCCGCCGTGCAGCACGCGCCCGCGCGACGGGCCCGGTCGTCCCACTGGGGGGCGACGACCCGGCGGACGGGACCCGCGCCGCCCTCCTGGAGCAGCACCTGGAAGGGTTGCCCGCCGGTCGACAGGATCGCCACCCGGTCGCCGGGCACGCCGATCACCCGTTTCACCATGAGGGAGTCCTGCCGGCCGCCGCGCAGCAGGACGACGTCGAAGCGGCGCACCCGGCCCTCCGAGCCCGGCGAGACGAGGATCCGGTCGCCCGGGCGCAGGGTCGGGTCCATGCTGGACCCGTCGACCCGGACGCCGAGGGCGGTGACGGCCACTCCCGCGAGCAGAGCGAGCAGGGCGCTGGCTCCGGCGACGGCACCGAGGGCGCGGCCCGCTCTCATGGGCGGCCCCTTCGGCGGCTCCTTCGGCCGGGGTGCGGTACGGCCCCGGACCGGTCGAATTCGGTCATGGCGGGACGGTAGGACGGGCAGCGGGCGGCGGCTGTGACCGTACCGCTCAGCCTTGTTGACCGCGCGTCAACAAGACCTCGGGGGCGGGTACGGGAAGGGCTGCGCGGTCGCGGACCTGATAGGCGCGCGGCGTCTCGCCGGTCCAGCGGCGGAACGCCCGGTGGAAGGCGCTGGGTTCGGAGAAGCCGAGCCGCCGGGAGAGCCGTTCGATGGAGACCCGGCCCGCGGCAAGCTCCGCGATGGCGTGATCCCTCCGCACCTGGTCGCGCAGCCGCTGGTACGTGGTGCCCTCGGCGGCCAGCCGGCGGCGGAGGGTCTGCGGGCTGACCGAGAGCCGTTCGGCGAGCTCCTCGGGCGTGGGGACGGGCCCCTCGGGCAGGGCCCGGCCGATGAGGTGGCGCACCCGGCCGGTGGCGGTGCTCCCCCACTCCGAGCAGACGAGCACGCCGTCGGGGGCGCGGCGGAGGAAGTCACGCAGCGCGTCCGCGTCCCGCAGCACGGGCTCGTCGAGGTCGGCGCGGTCGAACACGGCGGCGGTGCGCCCGGCGCCGAAGACGCAGGGGGCGCCGTACAGCAGGGCGTACTCGGCCGCGTGGCGGGGCTCGGGGTGGGCGAACTCGACGCGGCGCAGCCCGATCCGGCGGCGGACGAGCCACCCGGCGAAGCGGTGGGCGACGAGGACGGTGGCCTCGACGCCGAAGTGGAGCGGGTCGTCGTACCCGGAGACGTCGAACTCCAGGCGCGCCTCGTCGGGACCTGCGGACTCCCCGGCCGGCGCGGCCGGTTCGACGAGCCGGAAGTCCGGCCCGCCGGGGAAGAGGGAGTAGAAGGTCTGGGCGCGGCGCAGGGCCTCGCGCAGGTCGCGGCTGCCGTGGACGACGACGTGCCCCATCATCGCGAAGGACCCGACCTTGGTGGGGGCGCCGCCGAAGCCGATCAGCTCGTCGTCGAGGGCCGCCCAGAGCATCCGTACGAGCCGCCCGAACTGCCGGGAGGGCACCCGGTCCGGGCCGCCGGCCGCGGGACCGGCGAGCAGCTCGGCCGGAAGTCCGGCCCGGGCGAGCAGCGGCCCGGCGGCGACTCCGCGCCGCTGGGCGCCCAGGACCACGGCCCGTACGTGGTGCGCGTGGACCGACCCCGACGCCGTCCGCATGCCCGTCGCCTCCGTTCCGGCCGCGCCGGCCCCCGCCGGATCCTCGGCGCGCTTGACACTTCACCTGATGGATGTCCAGGTTCGGACACTCTAATGCGAACTGTCAGGCCCTTGGGGGGAGTCTGCGGCGAACAGGGCGTACGTCACAGGAACTGCGTCTACGGTCGCTCCAGGAACGCGCCGGAGTGCGGCGGCGCGGACGCGTGCGGTACGGACGGGAGAGGGGCAGACATGAGCGGAGTGACACGGCGGACCGTGGTGGCGGTCGGCGGAGCGGGGCTCGCCGCGGCGGCGCTGACCGCCTGCGGCGGCTCGGAGGCGGAGGGCGGCACCGGCACGGGAGGCGGGGACGGCGTGCCGCAGGGCCCGCTCGCGAAGACCGGGGACATCCCGGTGGGCGGCGGCAAGGTCCTGGCGGACAAGGGCATCGTCATCACCCAGCCGAAGGCCGGGGAGTACAAGGCGTTCTCCTCGAAGTGCACCCACGCGGGCTGCGCGGTCGGCGAGGTGAAGGACGGCGTGATCGTCTGCCCCTGTCACCAGAGCAGGTTCGACATCTCCGACGGCAGCGTCACGTCCGGCCCGGCGACCGCTCCCCTCCCCCCGGAGCCGATCGAGGTGAAGGGCGAGGACATCTCCTTCGGCTGACCGCCCCGGCCCCGCACGCCCGGCACCCCCACCCCGCCGGCCGGAGCGGCCCGCGGCGGACGACCGCGCGGACGGAGCGGCCCGCGGCGGACGAGTCCGGACGGGCGGCGCGAGCGCGCCGCCCGTCCCCCGGCGCTCCGGCCCGTGGGGCGAGGCGCCTACTCCGTTCCCGTGGACCTGGAGGACGGCGCCCGGCGCCGCGGCGCCTTCCAGACGGTGAGCAGGTCGTCGGTGGTCGCGAGGGTGGCGACGAGGGCGAGGGTGTTGCGGATCAGCACGGGGGTGTAGTCGGCCGGCACGCCCGCGATCGCGTCCTGGGGGACGACGACCGTGTAGCCGAGGTTCACCGCGTCGAAGACGGTGTTGGGCACGGCCACATTCGCGGAGACCCCGGTGACGACGAGGGTCCGGCAGCCCAGATTGCGCAGCAGGGCGTCCAGATCGGTCCCGGCCAGCGGGGACAGACCGTGCAGGCGCCGTACGACCAGGTCCTCGTCCGCCACCTGGATCGGCTCCGCGACGCGCACCGCGGTGGAGCCGCTGTGCTGTTGCACAGGCAGTCGTGCCGCGGCATGGAAGAGGCGCGCGTTGCCGCTGGAGCCGCGCCCGTCGGGGCGCCGCTCGGCGACCGCGTGGACGACCTGGACGCCGGCGCCGTGGGCGGCGTCGACCAGCCGGGCCACGTTGGCGAGCGCGCCCGACTTCCGGGCGACGGCGGCGAGTTCCGGCAGGGCGCTCAGCGCGCCGACCACCCCCTCCTGGCACTCGACGGTGAGGAGCACCGTCGAGTCCGGGCGCAGCCGCTCGCCGAGCTCCTCCGCGCGGCCCCTCGCTCCCCCTCGGCCCGTCGCTCCGCTTCCGCTCATCGCTCCCCCTCGCTCGTACCCCTTGCACCGGCGTGGACGCGCACCCATGATTTCTGACGTCTCATCAGAAATCCAGAAGGGTGCGGACGATGACCGTCGCACAGCGCCATGGACGCCGGATCATGATGACCCCGGAGGAGCTCGACGCCTTCCTCGCCGAACAGCGCACCTGCCGGGTCGCGAGCGTGTCCGCCGACGGGCGGCCCCATGTGAGCGCGCTCTGGTTCGCGTGGGACGGCACCTCGCTCTGGCTGTACTCGCTGACCCGCAGCCGCCGCTGGGCCGAGCTGCGGGCCGATCCCCGCCTCTCCGTCCTGGTGGACGACGGCGAGGACTACGGCGAGCTGCGCGGGGCAGAGCTGTCGGGGACGGCCGTCTTCGTCGGCGAGGCGCCGCGCACCGGCGAGCCGTGCCCCGAACTCGACGCGGTGGAACGCCTCTTCGCCGCGAAGAACTTCGGCCTGGACGCCATGCCGCACGACGGCCGGCACGCCTGGCTCCGGCTGACCCCGGACGCGATCGCCTCCTGGGACTTCCGCAAGCTGGGCGGCGCGTAGGCCCTCCCGCCCGGGCCGTACGCGGACGCCGCGGCCCCCGCCGTCCGGTCCGTACGCCACGGCCGTCCCGCACGGGAGCGGCGGCACCACGGCCCTCCCGCACGCGGCCGCGGCGCCACGGCCGCCCCTCGCGCGGCCGGCGGGTACCCCGTTCACCCCGCGTGCGGCCGCCCCGCCTCCCGCAGCGCCTCGACGACGGCGCGCAGCGAGGGCCGGCGGCCGGCGTCGGTGCGCCAGGTGGCGTAGATGTGCCGGCGCATCTGCTGGCGCACCGGCACGCAGACGACGCCGTCCGGGTGCGGCCGGCCGAGCCGGGGCGTGACGCAGACGCCGAGTCCGGCGGCGACGAGCGCGAGCTGGGTGTGGTGCTCGCCCGCGAAGTGCGCGATGCGCGGCTCGATGCCCTGGGAGCGGAGGGTGAACATCAGCCAGTCGTGGCAGAACTCGCCCTCCGGCCAGGACACCCAGTCCTCGTCGGCGAAGTCCTCCAGGTCCACCGCGTCCCGCCCGGCGAGCCGGTGGCCGGCCGGCAGGGCGACGTCCGCCGAGTCGTCGAGCAGATGGGCCCGCTCCAGCTCTCCGGGGACCGGCGCCCGCCGGTTGCTCCAGTCCAGGACGATCGCGAGGTCGGCGTCGCCCCGCATCACCGCCCGCACCCCCTGCTCGGGCTCGAACTCGGCGGTGCGGACCCGCAGATCGGGGTGGCGGGCACGGAGGGAGGCGAGGGCGGCGGGGAAGAGGCCGCGCGCGGCGGTCGGGAAGCCGACGAGCCGGACCTCGCCGACGACCTCGCCGCGCTGGGCCTCGATGTCGGCCTGGGCGAGCTGGACGTGGGAGAGGATCCGGGCCGCGTGCTCGGCGAGCAGCAGGCCGGCGTCGGTGAGCCGCACCCCGCGCCCGTTCTTGGCGAGGAGCTGCTGGCCGACCTCGCGCTCCAGCTTGGACAGCTGCTGCGAGACGGCGGAGGTGGTCACGTGCAGGCCGTCGGCGGCGCCGCTGACGGAGCCGTGGCGCGCGACGGCGTCGAGGGTGCGCAGGCGCTCCAGGTTCAACATGTAAGCAATGCTAAGGGAAGGGGTCGACAGAATCTCGCTTGTTCTACGACATCGGGGCCGTCACCCTGAGTGCATGAGCCACGCAGCCGCCTCCGCCGCCCCGCCCGGACCGTCCCCCTCCCCCGCCCGCCGCCCCCTCCGCGCGCTCCTCCTCGACTGGCGGGTCCGCTTCGGCGTGCTGGCCCTGATCTGGGGTTTCAGCTTCCTGTTCATCAAGGTCGGGACGGAGGGCTTCGCGCCCTTCCAGGTCACCTTCGGCCGACTGCTGTTCGGCACGGCGGTGCTGGCGGTGGCGCTGGTGGTGAAGCGGGACCGGCTGCCGCGCGGGGCGCGGACCTGGGGGCACCTGACGGTGGCGGCCTTCCTGCTCAACGCGCTGCCGTTCTCGCTCTTCGCGTACGCGGAGCTGACGATCCCGTCGACGCTGGCGGGGATCTGCAACGCGACGACACCCCTGTGGGGCATGGTCCTCTCGCTCGTGGCGCTCTCCGAGGACCGGCCCACCCGGGTGCGCGCGGCGGGCCTCGGCATCGGTTTCATCGGCGTGCTGACGGTCCTCGGCGCCTGGCAGGGCTTCTCCGGCCTGGACGTGACGGGCACGGCGCTGGCGCTGCTCGCCTCGTTCAGCTACGCGGTCGGCTGGATCTACGTCCGCCGCACCCTGAGCGGCACCGGCGCCTCGCACCTCTCCCTGGCGACCGGCCAGGTCGGTGTGGCCACCCTGCAGCTGGCGCTGGTCACCCCGTTCTTCACCACGCTCCCGGAGTCCGTCGAGCTCCTCCCGCTCCTCGCGGTGATCGCGCTCGGCGCCCTCGGCACCGGCTACGCGATGCTGCTCCAGTACGGCGTGGTCGCGGAGGTCGGCCCGACGACGGCCTCGATGGTCACGTACTTCATCCCGGTCATCGCGACGGCGGCGGGCGTGGCCTTCCTGGGCGAGCACCTCGCCTGGAACACCCCCGTGGGCGCCGCCGTGGTCCTCCTCGGCGCGGCCCTCACCCAGACCCGCACCTCGCCCAGGACCCCGGCCCCGTCCCGCGCCACCCCGGCTCCCGCCCCCGCTCCGGCTCCCGCCGAGGCGCCCCGGAAGACCCCGGCCCGCACCTGACCCCCGCCCGGCCGCCCCGGGATCCGAGAAGACCCCGCCCGGCCCCGCGGCGCGGTCCCGTCAGCCGTAGCTGCGGGCCGGGGCCGGGCCGGCGGCCGTCGCGACGGCGTCGGCCAGGGGTTCGATGTCGTCCGGGGAGAGCGGGGAGACCGTGAGGCGGACGGCGGGTCCGGCGGCGATGCGGAAGCGGGCGCCGGGGGCGACCGCCCAGCCTGCGGCGAGCAGCCGTGCGACGGCCCCCGTCTCGTCGGCGACCGGCACCCAGACGTTCATGCCGCTGCGCCCGTGCGCCTCGACGCCCCGCCGGACGAGCGCCCGGACGAGGCCGTCGCGCCGTTCCCCGTACGCGTCGGCGACCGTCTCCGGATCGACCGCGTCCGTGCTCCACAGGTGGACGACGGCCTGCTGGAGGAGGCGGCTGACCCAGCCGGGGCCGAGGCGCTGCCGGCCGAGGACCCGGTCGACGGTCTCGGGGTCGCCGGTGAAGGCGGCGATGCGCAGGTCCGGCCCGTACGCCTTGGCGACCGAGCGGACGAGCGCCCAGCGGTCGGTGACCCCGGCGAGCGGCCGCAGCCGCCGGGAGACGATGCCGTGGCCGTGGTCGTCCTCGACGAGCAGCACGCCGGGGTGGGCGGCGAGCACCCGGCGCAGTGCGGCGGCGCGGGCGGCGCCGAGGCAGGCCCCGGTGGGGTTCTGGGCGCGGTCGGTGACGATCACCGCGCGGACCCCGTCGTGCGTGATCGCCCGCTCGACCCCGTCCGCGAGCGGCCCGTCGTCGTCGACGGCGACCGGTACGGAGCGCAGCCCGAGGGCGGGGACGAGGTCGAGGAGACTGCCCCAGCCGGGATCCTCGACGGCGACGGCGTCCCCGGGCCTGAGGTGGACGGCGAGGACCCGCTCGATCGCGTCGAGGGAGCCCGACGCCACCCCGACCGGCCCGGCGGGGACGCCGTCGGCGTCGAAGGCGGCGCGGGCGAGCCGGGCGAAGTCCGGGTCGACGGGCGCCTCCCCGTAGAGCCCGGGCCGCGCGGCGTAGCGCCGGGCCGCCTCGGCGAGGGCGTCGTCGAGCGGCGGCAGCAGGGCGGGGTCGGGGTTGCCGCGGCTGAGGTCACGGACGCCGGGCGGCGCCTCGACGCGCAGCGAGCCGCGCGCGGTGGTGGCGGGCCGCGGCCGCACGCGGCTGCCGCGCCGGCCGTCGGTCTCGATGACCCCGCGCTCGCGCAGGGTCCGGTACGCGGCGGCGACGGTGTTCGGATTCACGCCGAGCACGGCGGCCAACTCCCGCATGGGCGGCAGGGCCTGGCCGGGTTCCAGGTCCCCGGCCCCCACGCCCCGCTCCACGCTGGCGGCGATCTCCGATGCGCGACGGCCTTCGATCCGATACTCTCCTAGCACAAACCAGATTATGCACTAGTGCAATAGGGAAGGCAAGGGGAGCCGCCATGAGCACCACGCCCACCGCCACCGAACGCCCCGCGGAATACGCCCCCACCGACCGGACGGTGCCCACCCGCGCCCGGCAGCGCGCCTCGTACGACCGGGCCCTCGTCCACGCGATCCTCGACGAGGGGTACGTCTGCCACCTGGGCTTCATACGGGACGGCGCGCCGGTCGTGCTCCCCACCCTCTACGGCCGGGTCGGCGAGCGGCTGTACGTCCACGGCTCCACCGGCTCCCGCCCGCTCCGCATGGCCGGCGCGAGGCCCGCCGGGGCCACCGGCTCCGGCGACGCCGACGCCCCCGGCCTGCCGGTCTGCGTCACCGTCACCCACGTCGACGGCCTGGTCCTGGCCCGCTCCGCCTTCCACCACTCGCTCAACTACCGCTCGGTCGTCGTCCACGGCATCGCCCGCCAGGTCACCGACCCCGAGGAGCTGCGCACCGCCCTCGACGCGCTCGTCGACCAGGTCGTCCCCGGCCGCGCCGCCGACGCGCGGCCCGCGAACGCGAAGGAGCTGGCCGCCACCGCCGTCGTCCGGCTCGACCTGGACGAGGTCTCGGCCAAGGTGCGCGCCGCGGGACCGAACGACGACCCCGAGGACCTGGCGCTGCCGCACTGGGCCGGCGTCGTCCCGGTCGCCCCGCGCACCGGCTCCCCGGTGCCGTCGGCGGACCTGGACCCGGCGATCGCCCTGCCCGGCTACCTGACCGCGCTCTGAGGAGGACCGGCATGCTCGTCCACCCCTGGGACTCCGCCACCGACGACGAGTGGCGGGACTGGCTCGCCCTGCACGACTTCGGCCAGCTCGCCGTCAACGGCCTGCCCGGCGACCCGCCCTGGGTGCAGCCGGCGCACTTCCGGTACGAGGCGGAGCCGGGCCCGTACGGCCGCGTCCTCCTCCACCTCGCCCGCCCCAACCCGCTGTGGCGCGCCCTGGAGGCCGACCCGCGGGTGCTGCTCAGCGTGGTGGACGACTACGTGTACGCACCCGGGCCCTGGACGGCTCCCGAGGGCGCGCCGCCCGAGCACGGCACCCCGACGTCGTACTACGCGGCGGTGCAACTGCGCTGCACCGCGCGCGTGGTGGACGATCCGGAGGAGAAGGCGGACCTGCTGAACCGCCAGGTCGCCCACTTCCAGCCGGACGGCGGGACCGCCCCCGTCACCGCCGGGGAGGCGCCGTTCGGCCGGATGCTCCCCGGCATCCGCGGGCTGGTCCTGGAGGTGACGGAGGTGCGGGCGAAGTTCAAGTACGCGGGCAACAAGCCGGCCGCGGTGCAGGCCCGGATCGCGGACCGGCTCGCTGAGCGGGCCGGCCCGGGCGACCTCGCCGCCCGCACCCACCAGCTGCGCCGGCTCGCGTCCGGGTCCTGACCGGCCTCCCCCGCGCGGCTACACCGCCGCCGGCTCCGCGCTCCTGCGCCGCTCCGCCGCGCTCCTGGCCTCCGCGAGGGCGAGCCCGGTGACGGCGGCGAGCAGCAGGACGGTGCCGAGCACGGTGGTCGCCGTCAGTTCCTCGCCGAGGAGCGTGACGGCGAGGAGCGCGGCGCTGACCGGCTCCAGGAGCATGATCACGGAGACGGTGGCGGCCCGGACGACCGCGGCGCCGGCGAAGTACAGCGCGTAGGCGAGGGCGGTCGGGATCGCCGCCACGTACAGCAGCAGGAGCAGCAGCCGGACGACGTCCTCGGTGTGCGGCAGCAGCCCCTCGACGACGGCCAGGGGCAGGACGACGACGGCCGAGACGCCGAAGGTCCACGCGGTGCCGGCGAGCGAGCCGGCCGGGCCGGAGCCGGTGCGACCCAGCCACCGGGTGAGCAGCGTGAGGGAGGCGAAGCCGGCGGCGGAGAGCACCGCGTAGCCGACACCCGCGAGCCGGACCTCGGTCCCCCCGCCGCCCAGCACGAGGACGGCGAGCCCGGCGAGCGCGCCGACGACGGCCGAGAGGCCGCCGAGGCCGAGGCGCTCGCCCATGGTGACGCGGGCGCCCGCCGCGATGAGGACGGGCCCCGCGCCGAGGGTGACGACGGTGCCGACCGCGAGCCCGGTGGACTCGACGGCGGCGAAGTAGGCGGTCTGGAAGACCGCGAGCCCGAGGCCGGTGCCGACGATCCGGATCAGCCGGGTCCTGCGGGTCTCTGCGACGGGCGCGGCGGCGGCCGTCCGGGCCCGCCCGGGGCGCAGCAGCCGCAGCGCGGGGACGGCGAGCAGCAGCAGGAGCCCGCCGGCGCAGCGCCAGAAGGAGAGGGCCAGGGGCCCCATGTCGCTGTTGCGGAAGACGAGGGAGCCGGCGGCTCCGGCGGTGCCCCAGGCGATGCCGGCGATCACGAGGTGGACGAGGCTCCGCCCGACGGGCAGGGCAGGGAGGGACTGCGGGTTCGACACGTGTTTCTCCGTGAGGACGGTCCGTGCGGACGGACCGGGGTGAAGGGTGGTCGCCGATTCCGCGCGCGGGCGGCGACGGACCGCTCGGGGGCGTGGTCGCCCGCCCGGGCCGGCCGGTCGTCCTCGGGAGAGGGTGCCGCGCGCGCTAGGCGGCGGGCGGCGGAAGCACGGTCGCATGCATGAGCGGCACCCTACGGGGTGGTCCGTCCGCCCGACAACTCCTCCTCGCGGCCCGCCCCCGGGGCGCCCGCGCCGCCGTCGCCGCCCTCGCCGTCGGAGCCGGCGACGGGTCCTCCGGACGGCGCCTTCGGCGCGGTGGACTGGGCGATGAAGGCACCGACGAGGACGAGCGCGCCGCCGATGAGCTGCGGGGCCTCCAGGTGTTCGCCGAGCAGCACCCAGGCGAGCACGGTCGCGACGACGGCCTCCAGGCAGGCCACGACACCGGCGACCTGCGACGAGAGGCGCCGCACCGAGACGACGCCGGTGACGTACGCGAGGACGGTGGCGATCAGGACGATCCAGCCGAGCAGCAGCCAGGCCGGCACGGAGGTGCCGTCGAGGTCGGCCCGCCCGGCCAGGACGCCGGTGTCCATGCCCCACGGGCGGGCGACGACGGTGAGGACGAGCGCGCCGATGAGCAGCCCGTACGCGATGACGCCGAGCGGATCGGCGGGCTCGGCCTCGTCGGCGCCCTGGTCGGAGAGGACGAAGTAGCCGACCTGGCAGCAGGCGGCGGCGAGCGCGAGGAGCAGTCCGAGGAGGTCGAAGCTCAGGCCCGACCAGATCTGGACGACGCAGGCGAGGCCGCCGACGGCGAGCACCACGCCCAGGGCGGCGGCGCGGGTGACCGGCCGCCGCTGGACGAAGCGGACCCAGCCGAGGACCAGGGCCGGGGCGAGGTACTCGACGAGAAGGGCGACGCCGACCGGGATGCGGGAGATGGACGCGAAGTAGAAGGCTTGGACGCCGGCGACGGCGAGGAGGCCGAAGCCGACGAGCAGGCCGGGCTTGCGGCGCAGCAGGTCCCGGTGGCGCCAGGCCACGGGCAGCATGACGAGCGCGGCGCCGGCGACCCGGAGCCAGACGACATGGAGCGGATCGAGTCCCGCCTCGATCAGCGGCTTGGCCGCCACTCCCGAACCACCGAATGCGAAGGCCGAGGCCAGGGCGAGTCCCAGGCCGGCGCTTCTCCCCTGAGACGCGTGCATCGGGCCATCATGACAGGACCCGGTCAGGCGTGTAACCCCCGTCGCACCTGTTGAGACGGCGTCGCCCGGATTCCCCTCCCCAGGGCGGAACCCGGCACTCCGCGTCCGGCCGACGACGGCACGCCCCCGACGCGACCGGCACTCCGCGTCCCCCGGCGGCGCCGGGCCCCGGGGCGGACGTCAGAGCTCCGCGCCCGCCGACGGCGACGGGTCCCCCGGGAGCGCCACGCCCGCCCGCCACACCGGGTCCCCCTGGAGCGACGCGTCCCCCCGCCACACCGGGTCCCCCGCCGGCATCCCCTCCCCCAGGGCCGCCCCCTCGCCGTCGAGGAGCCCGGCGCCGTGGGGCGCGAGGACGGAGGCGAGCGCGACGGCCCGGGCGCCGAGCACGGACGGGTCGATCCCGGCGTGCCGCAGCACCTCGCCGGCGCGGCTGCCCGGGTCGGCGGCGAGCCCCGCCAGCACGTCGAGGCCGCGCGGCTGCTCCTCGCCGCGGGCGGCGGCCCGGCACAGCGCCTCTTCCAGGGCGGCCGCGGCGGCCGGGGACCAGCGGGAGGTGCGGCGCCGCGTCCCCTCCCCGGCCCGGACGGCGGGCAGCGGGCGCGGGGCTCCTCCGCCCTCGGCGGACCGCTGCCAGCGGAGCCCGTATCCGATCGAACGCTGGACGAGGTAGCCGAGGACCCGCGCGACCCGCTGTTCGCCGTCGAAGGCGGCGCGGGTCTCGGGGTCGGACTCGACGAGGGCGTGCAGGAGGTGGGCGGTGTCCACCTGGCGGTCGCCGTCCCGCAGGGCCCGGCGGCGCGCGGCCCCGAGCACGGTGGCGAGGAGCGGCGCGTGCCCGGCGGCGGCCGGGGGCGGGGTGGGGCGGGACGGGACGGGAGGGTGCACCCTCCCACCTCACCAGGCGCGCCCGCCCGGGTCATCACACGGGAGAACCATGTCCGCGTCCCACCCGAGTCGTGCACCCGTGCGCGACGCCTCCTCCTCCGGGAGGAGATCCGGACGATTTCCCGTACGGGGCGCGCGCCGCCTTGCCTCGCGCCCGGAAGGCAACCATGTGCCGCCGCCGGACGTCCTTCTTGTGTGTTCTGGATGGTGGGTCTGGCCGCGCGTGACGGCCGGCAGTTCGTGTACCGGGTGTACGCACCCCGGGACGCGCTGCCGGGCGATCTGTTCTGGGCGGCCTTCCACCGGCACGAGGAGGACGGCGGCCCGCGCGTCTCGGACTCCTTCGACGCCGCCGAGATCTGGTGGATCGGCGGTACGGGGCCGGCCACGGCAGAACTGACGGTTCATCAGTATTGAATGTTCACGCCCCTACGGCTACGTTCCGCGACACCAGAACCCAGCGGGCACGCGTGAAGGGGTGGTCGTCATGGCCGAAGTCAGCGCGGAGGCACGGATCGAGGCACCGGCCGGGAAGGTGTGGGAACGCCTCACCGACTTCGGCTCGTACGGGGAGTGGAACGCCACCCACACGAGTTTTCCGCACGGGGGCCCCGAGACCCTGGCGGCCGGGTCCACGTTCACCGAGAACATGAAGCTCATGGGGTTCCCGGCCGAGGTGCTGTGGACCGTCGAGGAGCTGGAGGACGGCCGGATCCTCGCCATCCGCGGCAAGGGCCCGATGGGCGTGATCGTCGGAACGCGCTACTCCCTCGCCGACGAGGGCGGGGCGACGACGGTCCGCATCGACGGCGAGTTCACCGGGGCGGCCGTCTCGCTGATGGCCGGCAAGCTGAAGGACTCGGCGACGGCGGCGCTCAACGAGTCGCTGCGCAAGCTCTCCGGCCTGGTCGCCTGAGCCTCCGGACGGCCTGGTCGCCTGAGCCCCCGGACGGCCTCGTCGCCCGAGCACCCGGACGGCCCCGCCGTCCGGGCACCCGCGACACGACGGAGGGCCCCCGGCGGCACGCGCCGCGGGGGGCCCTCCGTCCGCCGCCTCCGGCTCAGTGCTCGTCGGCGAGGATCAGGTACAGCTTCTTCCGGGCCTCGTTGATCACCTCGACGGCCTTCTGCCGCTGCTCGGTGCTGCCGGTCTTCCAGACCTGGCCGAACGCCTCCATCAGACCGAAACCGGCCTGCCGGATCTCGTTGACGGCCTCCCAGTCGACACCGCGGCCGGCCTCCTCCCAGGGGGCGTCCGGCGCGGCCTCGGCCTCCTCGCGCCCGGAGTCGGTGAGCGAGAAGAGCTTCTTGCCGCCCTCGCTCGCGCTGACGATCAGCCCCTCGTCCTCCAGCATCTGGAGGGTCGGGTAGACCGAGCCGGGGCTGGGCTTCCACGCCCCGCCGGTGCGCTCGCCGATCTCCTGGATCATCTCGTAGCCGTGCATCGGGCGGTCCTTGAGCAGCGCCAGGATCGAGGCGCGCACGTCACCGCGCCGCGCCCGCCCCCGGCCGCCGCCGCCCCGGCCGCGCCCGAAGGGGCCGCCGCCGAAACCGGGCCCGCCGCCGAAACCGGGGCCGAAGGGCCCGAAGGCGGCACGCCGTCGCTCGAAGTCGCCCCGCGGTCCGGGCCCGCAGTCACCGCGCCCGGCACCGTGGCCGTGACCGGATTCGTGTCCGTGGTCGTGTCCGTGTGAACGCATCGCAACGCTCCTTCCGTGAGATTCCATCGTCGAACTGTCGCGATGCTTCAACGATATATCGGAACTGTTCGGCGAGCAAGCGACTGACTGCCGCCGGCCGCCGTCGCGCGGCGACCGCGCCGCCCCGGCCGGCGCGGAGCCCGGGGCCAGACGTCCCGGATTGGCCTTGGCCCGCCCCTTCCGGCCCCCGGTACGGTCCGGAGCATGCGCATCCGAATCGTCGACGCCTTCACCGACCGGCCCTTCTCCGGCAACCCCGCCGGCGTCCTGCTCCTCGACTCCTTCCCGGACGACACCTGGCTCCGGAAGGTGGCCGCCGAGGTCAACCTCTCCGAGACCGCCTTCGCGCACCGGCTGCCCGCCGGCGGCGAGGCCGACTGGGCGCTGCGCTGGTTCACCCCGACCACCGAGGTCGACATGTGCGGCCACGCCACGCTCGCCACCGCCCACGTCCTGCACACCACCGGCGAGGCGACCGGCCCGGTCCGCTTCGCCACCCGCTCGGGCGTCCTCGGCGCCGTCACCGAGCCGGACGGCGGCATCACCCTGGACTTCCCGACCTCCTCGCTCACCCCGGTCCCGGCCCCGGACGGCCTGGCCGAGGCGCTCGGCGCCGAGATCCTCGCCGTCCACGACACCGCCGCCCACGTCGGCGACCTCGTGGTCGAGCTGCGCGACGAGGCCACCGTCCGCGCCCTCGCCCCCGACCACGCCGCCCTCAGGGCCCACTCCTCGCGCGGTGTGATCGCGACCGCTCTCGCCGCCGCCCCCGGCGACGGCTACGACTTCGTCTCGCGCGGCTTCTTCCCCGCCGTCGGCATCGACGAGGACCCCGTCACCGGCAGCGCCCACACCGCGCTCGCGCCGTACTGGTCGGCCCGCCTCGGCCGCGACGAGCTCACCGGCTTCCAGGGCGGCGCCCGCACCGGCCTGGTGCGCACCCGCCTGCGCGGCGACCGCACCCTCCTGACCGGCCACGCGGTGACGGTCATCGACGGCGACCTGCACGCCTGACCCCGGCGGAGCGCGCCCACGGACGACGAAGGGGCGTACGGCACCGGTGCCGTACGCCCCTTCCCCCTTCCCCGGCTCACACGGTGGGCAGCCAGTCCACCTTCCCCGCGAGCAGCCCGTAGCCCACGAAGGCCACGATGTCGAGCAGCGCGTGGGCGACCACCAGCGGCCCCACCCGTCCCCAGCGCCGGTAGAGCAGCACGAAGACGACGCCCATCACCATGTTGCCGATGAAGCCGCCGATGCCCTGGTACAGGTGGTACGAGCCCCGCAGCACCGAGCTCGCCACCAGCGCGGCCATCGGCGACCAGCCCAACTGCCCGAGCCGGCGCAGCAGGTAGCCGACGACGATGACCTCCTCCAGGACGGAGTTCTGGATCGCCGAGAGGATCAGGACGGGGTACTTCCACCACACGTCCGGCAGCGACTCGGGCACGACCGTGAGGTTGAAGCCCGACGCCTGTGCCACCAGGTAGAAGGCGAGACCGGCGCTGCCGATGCCGGCGGCCAGCAGCGTCCCGCGCCCGAGGTCCGGCCACGGCCGGGTCCGGTCGAAGCCGATGGCCCTGAGCCCGGCCCCCTCCCGCAGCAGCAGGTGCGCCACGAGCACCACCGGCACGAGGGCCGTGGCGATGCCGAAGAGCTGCCAGGTGAGGTCGAGCCAGGGCCGGCCGGGGGCGTACGACCCGTTGAGGTTGGCGGCCTGCTCCTTGAGCGAGCCGGGCCGGGTCAGCGAACCGATGAAGCTGATGAGCGACGAGACCGCGCTCGCCCCGAGCGAGAGCGCCAGCACGATGAGCGTCTCGGAGCGCAGCACCCGCCGCGAGAGACCGCCCGGGGGCGGGGCCGCGTCCACGACCCGTTGTTCCGACACCACGCCCGTCTCCCGTTCCCGTCGCGACCGCCGCGGGGACCGGGCCTCGGTCCCCCGTACGACGATCATGCGCGACGGCACGCCCGGAGCGCCATCCAGGCCCCCGCCGGGAGCCGCCTCAGGCGCCCTCGGCCCCCACGGCCCAGGTGTGCACCGGCTCCCCCTCCAGCATCAGCGCGCGGTACCGCCGGGTGGTCGCCGCCAGGGCCGCCTCCCGGTCGAGGCCGGACTCCAGGGCCCGGTGGAAGGTGTCGGCCTGCCAGGACGCGCCGTTGGTCTTCCGCCGGCACCGCTGCTCGATGACGCCCAGGTAGAAGTCGCGGTCCGCCGGATCGATGTGCCAGGCGTCGAGCCCCGCCGCGGCCAGCGGCAGCAGCTCGTCGAGGACGAGGCGTACGGCGGGCTGGGTCGCGATCCCGCCCGCGCGGCCCGGCCGGGGCCAGCGCAGCTCCGCGTCGATGCCGTGGCGGCAGGCGGTGTCGAAGTTGGCCTCGGCGTCCTCGAACGCCATCCGCTTCCAGATCGGCCGGGGATCGTCGGCGAGCGAGCGGACGAGCCCGTAGTAGAAGGCCGCGTTGGCGAGGACGTCGGTGACGGTGGGGCCGGCGGGCAGGACGCGGTTCTCCACCCGGAGGTGCGGGACGCCGTCCACCCAGCCGTAGACCGGCCGGTTCCAGCGGTAGACGGTGCCGTTGTGCAGGACGAGCTCCTTGAGCTGCGGCACCCCGCCCTCGTCGAGGACGCGCAGCGGGTCCTCCTCGTCGCAGAGCGGCAGCAGCGAGGGGAAGTAGCGCACGTTCTCCTCGAAGAGGTCGTACACCGAGTCCACCCACCGCTCGCCGAACCAGGTGCGCGGCCTGACCCCCTGGGACTGGAGCTCGGGCGGACGGGTGTCGGTCGCCTGCGTGAAGAGCGGCGGGCGGGACTCGCGCCACACCTCGCGGCCGAAGACGAAGGGCGAATTGGCCCCCAGCGCTATCTGCACCCCGGCGACGGCCTGGGCGGCGTTCCAGACGGAGGCGAAGCGGGCCGGGGTGACCTGGAGGTGCAGCTGGACCGAGGTGCAGGCGGCCTCCGCGATGATCGACTCCGAGGTGTGCCGGAGCCGTTCGACGCCCTGGATGTCGAGGGTGATCTGCTCCCCGCGGGCGATGAGGATCTGGTCGTTGAGCAGGGCGTAGCGGTCCGCCGACGAAAGGTTCTCGAAGACGAGCTCGCGCTGGGAGAGCGTCGGCAGTATGCCGATCATGACGACCCCTGCGTCGACTTCGGCCGCCTTGCGGTCGGCATATCCCAGTCCGGTCCTCAGCTCTTCCGCGAGCCGGTCGAATACGTGGCCGCCGAGCCGGCGCGGGGCGATGTTGACTTCCAGGTTGAACATTCCGAGTTCGGTCTGGAAATCGGCGCTCGCGATCTTTTCGAGGACGGCGTCGTTCAGCATCCGCGGGAGTCCGTCGGATCCTGTGAGATTGAGTTCGATCTCGACGCCCATGAGGTTCCGCGGGCGGTCGAACCGCTGCTCCGCGAGGAGCCGGGCGAGCCCCGCCAGACACTGCTGGAGCTTGCGCCGGTAGCGCTGCCGGTCGGCCGGGCCGAAGCCGTCCGTCGCGACCTTCTCCCCCATCGAGGCGTCCCTCCCGCGTGGCGGCCACCGGGCGGGCCGCGCGTACGGACGATGATGCCCACGCCACTGATCGACAACGCCTGCGTTTCCGGCCGCTCCACGGATAGTCTGGTACGAACCTGCCGCCGCGCGCACGGCCTCCCACCTCCGGACCGGCCGACGACATATACCAATGTCATATTGCCCCGCCGGCGCGGGCGGCACGACTTTCGGAATTCGGACGTCCGGCTTGCCGGGGAATGCGAGGACGGAGATCCTGTCTTCGCTCCGATTCCGTCCCGCGATCCACCGAATACGACCTGATGACGCCTTGCCAGGAATATCGGCGGCGCCTAGCGGAAACACTCTGTGAACACGTGTCGTATAAACTCCGCGGACGAAGCGGAGCGCCGGCGACGGCCATGACCCATGGCCCCCCGCTCCGCCCCCGCCGCCGACAGCGCCGTCGTACCTGTCCCCGTAGCCGCGCATTCCCGTATCCCCGTGTCTCCTGAGCGAGAGGCGACCCACACGATGCTCCGACCCTCCCCGGCCCCCGCGCCGGCCCTCCGCAGTGTCCTCGCGGCACTCGGCTCGCCCACGGCCGTACGCGAGGCCCGCACCCCGGCCCTGCGTGCCGCCCAGGGACCGCTGAGTCCCGAACTCCCGCTGCCCGTCCACGTGCTGAGGATCTCCGGGGCACCGGAGCAGACACCCGGCACCCGGCTGGTCGGCTGGCGTTTCCTGATCCGGAGCGGGGACCGGGCGATCGCCGCCGCGGACACCATGCTCACCCCGGACGGCTGGTCCTTCTCGCACTTCTTCGAGGGGCCGTACGTCGCCGCCACGGAGCGGGCCCTGGTCCAGGCCGAGGCCCTGCCCGGCACGTACCAGCCGCGGCTGCTGTCGGTGCCGGAGCTGTACATGCTGACGCTGTGGCTGCACGCCGAGCCCGACCCGGACGCCACGGACCCGGACGCGGAGACCTCGGACGTCCTCGTGCCGCTCGCCCCGGCGCCGCCCGGCATCGCCGCCAACCGTCCCTACCGGGTGGCCGATCTGCTGCCCGTGCTCAGTACGCGTCTGGCGCCGCCGCCGCTGCTCGGCTCGGCGGCACCCGCCTGATCCGGCCCGCTCCGGACAGCGGTGCGCCCCGTGACCCGGTCGGGTCACGGGGCGCACTGCTGTCCGGAACCCGCGTCCGAACGCCGTCGCCGAACACCCCTCCCGTACGGACTAGCCCGCTCGGGCCACTCCGAACCACCCGAAAAGGCCGGGGTGTTGACCTGAACCGCCCCTGCGGGTGACGCGTCTTCCCCGGAGAGGACGAGCTGACGCGAAATACCTGCGGAAGACCGTCCGTGCGGCAAGACTGGGACCGGAACCGAACCGACCGACGGGGGCGGCCATGAGCGCGAAGAGCCGCAGGACATCCACCACGACGCAGCGAAAGAACCCACCCATGTGCCAGCACCAGCCTGCCTGTCCCACCGCCGACTCCGCCGACCGTGAGGCCGCCCGCCCTGTGGCGTGCCACCCGGAGCAGGGGTGGAGCCTGCTGTGCAACGGTGTCCTGCTGTTCGAGGACACCGGCGAACTGCTGCCGGACGGGCAGATCATCGCTCCGCACCGGCCGCTCACCGCGGGCCGGGTGACGACGGCGGCCTGACACCGCCCGGGCGAACGCCGAGGGCCGGCCCGGAGGAGACTCCGGACCGGCCCTCTGTCATGCCCGCGGTCAGTGGTCGTACTCGTCCAGCGGCGGGCAGGAGCAGACCAGGTTCCGGTCGCCGAAGGCGCCGTCGATGCGGCGGACCGGCGGCCAGTACTTGTCGGCGGTCGAGACGCCGGCGGGGAAGACCGCCACGTCACGGTCGTAGGCGTGGGTCCACTCGCCGCCGAGCGCGGCCGCGGTGTGCGGCGCGTTGGCCAGCGGGTTGTCCTCGGCGGGCCACTCGCCGGAGGCGACCTTCTCGATCTCGGCGCGGATCGCGATCATGGTGTCGCAGAAGCGGTCCAGCTCGGCCAGGTCCTCGGACTCGGTCGGCTCGATCATCAGCGTGCCGGCGACCGGGAAGGACATGGTCGGCGCGTGGAAGCCGTAGTCGATCAGGCGCTTGGCGATGTCGTCGACGGAGACGCCGGTCGCCTTGGTCAGCGGCCGCAGGTCGACGATGCACTCGTGGGCGACGAGCCCGGCCGGGCCGGTGTAGAGGACCGGGTAGTGCGGCTCCAGGCGCTTGGCGATGTAGTTCGCCGCGAGGACGGCGACCTGGGTGGCGCGCTTGAGGCCCTCGCCGCCCATCAGCCGGACGTAGCTCCAGGAGATGGGCAGGATGCCGGCGGAACCCCACGGGGCGGCCGAGATCGGGCCGACGCCGGTCTCCGGGCCCGCGGTGGGCTGGAGCGGGTGGTTCGGCAGGTACGGCGCGAGGTGGGCGCGGACGCCGACCGGGCCGACGCCGGGGCCGCCGCCGCCGTGCGGGATGCAGAAGGTCTTGTGCAGGTTGAGGTGCGAGACGTCGCCGCCGAAGTGGCCCGGCTTGGCGAGGCCGACCAGGGCGTTGAGGTTGGCGCCGTCGACGTACACCTGGCCGCCGGCCTCGTGGACCTCGGCGCAGATGTCGGCGACGTGCTCCTCGAAGACGCCGTGCGTCGACGGGTAGGTGATCATCAGCACGGAGAGCTCGTCGCGGTGCTGCGCGATCTTGGCGCGCAGGTCCTCGACGTCGACCTCGCCGTCCTCGGCGGTCTTCACGACGACGACCTTCATGCCGGCCATCACCGCGGAGGCCGCGTTGGTGCCGTGCGCGGAGGACGGGATGAGACAGACGGTGCGCTGCTCGTCGCCGTTGGCGCGGTGGTAGGCGCGGACCGCGAGGAGACCGGCCAGCTCGCCCTGCGAACCGGCGTTGGGCTGGATCGAGACCTTGTCGTAGCCGGTGACCTCGGCCAGGCGCTCCTCCAGCTCGGTGATGAGCGTGACGTAGCCCTGGGCCTGCTCGATCGGCGCGAAGGGGTGGATCTGGCCGAACTCGGGCCAGGTCACCGGCTCCATCTCGGTGGTCGCGTTCAGCTTCATGGTGCAGGAGCCGAGCGGGATCATGCCGCGGTCGAGCGCGTAGTCGCGGTCCGAGAGGCGGCGCAGGTAGCGCAGCATCGAGGTCTCGGAGCGGTGCGCGTGGAAGACCGGGTGGGTCAGGTACGCGTCGGTGCGCAGCAGACCGGCGGGGAGGACGTCCCCGGCGGCGGCGTCGAGCGCCTCGATGTCGCCCGTGACGCCGAAGGCGCCCCAGACGGCGGCGAGCTGCTCGCGGCCGGTGGTCTCGTCGCAGGAGACCGAGACGTGGTCGGCGTCCACGCGGAACAGGTTGACGCCGGCCTCGCGGGCGGCGGCGGCGACGGCGTCGGCGCGGCCCGGGACGCGGGCGGTGAGGGTGTCGAAGAAGGCGCCCTGGGTGAGCTCGACGCCCCCGGCGGTGAGGCCGGCGGCGAGGATCGCCGCGTACCGGTGGGTGCGCTGGGCGATCTGCTTCAGGCCGTCGGGGCCGTGGTAGACGGCGTACATGCCGGCCATGACGGCGAGGAGCACCTGGGCGGTGCAGATGTTGCTGGTGGCCTTCTCGCGGCGGATGTGCTGCTCGCGGGTCTGCAGGGCGAGGCGGTACGCCTTGTTGCCGTCGGCGTCGACGGAGACGCCGACCAGCCGGCCGGGCAGCGAGCGGGCGTGCTTGTCCTGGACGGCCATGTAGCCGGCGTGCGGGCCGCCGAAGCCCATCGGGACGCCGAAGCGCTGGGTCGTGCCGACGGCGATGTCGGCGCCGAGCGAGCCGGGCGAGACGAGCAGGGTGAGGGCGAGCAGGTCGGCGGCGACGGTCACGACGGCGCCGAGCTCGTGGGCGGCGTCGATCAGCGGCTTGATGTCGCGGACGGCACCGGAGGCACCCGGGTACTGGATGAGCACACCGAAGACGCCGCGCTCGGCGATCTCGGCGGGGATGCCCTCGCTCAGGTCGGCGACGACGACCTCGACACCGGTCGGCTCGGCGCGGGTCTCGATGACGGCGACGGTCTGCGGCAGGGCGTCGGCGTCGACCAGGAAGACGCCGTTCTTGACCTTGCCCACGCGCCGGGAGAGCGACATGGCCTCGGCGGCGGCGGTGCCCTCGTCGAGGAGGGAGGCGCCGGAGGTCGGCAGGCCGGTGAGGTCGGCGACCATGGTCTGGAAGTTGAGCAGCGCCTCCAGGCGGCCCTGCGAGATCTCCGGCTGGTAGGGCGTGTACGCCGTGTACCAGGCCGGGTTCTCCATGACGTTGCGGAGGATCACCGGCGGGGTGAAGGTGCCGTAGTAACCGAGGCCGATCATCGGGGCGAGGACCTGGTTGCGGTCGGCGAGGGTGCGCAGCTCGGCGAGGACCTGGGCCTCGGTGCGGGCGCCGGGCAGGTCCAGCGCCTCGGCGTTCTTGATGACGTCCGGCACCGCGGCGGCCGTCAGCTCGTCGAGCGAGCCGTATCCGACCTGGGCGAGCATCTTGGCCCGCGCCTCGGCGTCGGGTCCGATGTGCCGCTGCTCGAAGGGAATGCCCTGCTCGAGCTCGGAGAGCGGAATGCGGTTGGCGGTCATGATGCGGGGGCCTCCTGGTCGTCACGACCTGCGAGGGGCACCACGGCGCGGGTGCCCGGACGGCCTCCCCCTCTGTCATCTCAACCTGAGAGCTTCACCGGCATGCCCGTGGGCACGCCGGCTTTCACCGTCGGTGAGAGCGGATGCCGTCGGACTCCCGCCCTGCTTTCCAGAGTGACCTCGCCCGCGCGGTACCGGGTGCCTGAGAGATTCCGGGGAGGATTTGCTCCTTCGGCGCCCCCGGAAACCTTCTCCGGAGGACTCTCCCGCACGGTGTCGACAGCCACAGCCAGCCTACCAGCGCGGTTGTCGCTCTCTTCGCTCAAGTGGCCGACATCCCAGATGTGCACTTTCGTAGGGGTGTAGAGCAGTTGCGACCAGTTGGAGGGACCGTGCAGACCGACATCGATCCGCGCAGCCTGATCGGCCGCAAGGCGTTCGACCGGAACGGGCACAAGATCGGAACCGTGGACGAGGTGTACCTGGACGACGCGACCGGCATCCCCGAGTGGGCCGCCGTCCGCACCGGCCTGTTCAGCAGGGACGCGTTCGTCCCGCTGGAGCCGAGCGAGCTGGCCGACGACGGTCTGCACATCCCCTTCGAGCGCGCCCTGATCAAGGACGCCCCGGACTTCGGCGTCGGCCGTCACCTCTCCCCCGAGCAGGAGCTCCAGCTCTACCGCCACTACGAGCTGACGCTCCCGCCCCCGCCGGAGACGATCCCCGACTTCGGCCGCCTCGCGGGCCAGGACGACGCCGCGTAGACCCGCCCCCGTCCCCAGATCCTTCGGACCGGCCCCGGAGCGTCCGGCCTGGATGCCCGACCACGCCCCGGGACGCGCCCCGCGTGTCCGATCGGGCACCCGGCCCGGCCGGCCCGCCACCGGACGCCTCACACGCCTCACCCGGCGTGCTGCCCACCCGCGCGGACGACGGGGGCGGATCCCTCCGCCCCCGTCACCCCGCCGGGCACCAGCGGCAGCGGGTCCGACGGCTCCAGCTCCGGATCGTCCACCGCGAAGGTCCGCACCCGCCCCGGAGCCGTACTGCCGGGCTCCTCGAACCGGACGGTGACCCGCCCGAGCCCGCTGCCCTGCACCCAGCCCGCCCCGAGGACCGCGTGCCGCACGTCGTGCCCCGGCGCCCATCGGCGTACGGCGCTCTCCGCGGCCGTCCCCGGCACCTCCACGGCCTCCGCCGCCCCGGCCCGGCCCGCCGACGGCCCGACCCCCTCCGGGGCCGCCGGGACCGCCGCCCCGGCCGCCGCGTCCGTCTCCGTCCCGGCCTCCGCGCCGGCCTCCGCGCCGGCCTCCGCGCCGGCCTCCGCCTCCGCCTCCGCCTCCGCCTGGGCGAACAGGTCCTCCTGGGTGTAGTCGGCGAGCCCGCTGACCCCAACACCGAGCAGCCGCACCCCGCCCGTCGTGTCCACGAGTTCGAGCAGCCGCTCCGCGGCCTCCCGCACCACCAGCGGATCGTCCGTCGGCCCGCGCAGCGTCTCGGACCGGGTCAGCGTCGAGAAGTCGTACCGCCGCACCTTCAGGACGATCGTCCGCCCCGAGTGCCCCGAGCCCCGCAGCCGCCGCACGCACCGCTCCGCCAGCCGCTCCACCTCCAGCCGGATCCGCAGCCGGTCGTGCAGGTCGACGTCGAAGGTGTCCTCGACGGAGACCGACTTGGCGTCCCGCTCGGCCACCACGGGCCGGTCGTCGTGCCCGAGCGCCATCCGGTACAGCGAGGCCCCGTGCGACCGCCCCAGGATCCGTACGAGCTCGTCCTCGCCCGCCTCCACGAGATCGGCGACCGTCGTGATCCCGGCCCGCCGCAGATGGTCCCCGGTGGCCGGCCCCACACCGGGGATGATCCGCACCGACCGCGGCGCGAGCAGCGCCCGCTCGGTGCCCGGCTCGTAGAGCACCAGCCCGTCCGGCTTCGCCTCCTCCGAGGCGATCTTCGCGAGCATCTTGGAGCCCGCAAGCCCCACGGACCCGGTCAGGCCGGTCGTCGCCAGGATCTCGGCCCGCAGCCGCTCCCCCACGGCCCGCGCGCCCGCGCTGTCGTCCGCCAGCCCCCCGGCCTCCAGGTCCACGAACGCCTCGTCGAGGCTGAGCGGCTCCACCAGCGGCGACAACCGCCCGAGCAGCTCCATGACCTGTCCGCTGATCGCCCGGTAGAAGGCGAAGCGCGGCACCAGATACGCGGCGTTGGGCGCGAGCCGCCGCGCCTGTCCCATCGGCATCGCCGAGTGCACCCCGAAGCGCCGCGCCTCGTACGAGGCGGTCGCGACCACGCCGCGCGGCCCGAGCCCGCCCACGACGACCGGCTTGCCGCGCAGGCTCGGCTTCGACGCCTGCTCGGCGGCGGCGAAGAAGGCGTCCATGTCCAGATGCAGGATCGTGGGGGCGGCTCTCACGTCTCCGATGCTGCCTCACGCCACTGACAATCGCCGGTACGGGCGACCCGCCCGCACCGGCCCCGGGAAGACGTTCAGACGGCCCGGTCGCGCCGGCGCCGGGCCAGCTCGTCCTGCGGGTTGTGCCCGATCAGCGTCTCGCCGGTGTCCACGCGCTCCCCGTGCAGCTGCGAGAGCGCCGACTCGACGTCCCGCCAGACCACCCCCACCGCGATGCCGAAGACGCCCTGCCCGCCCTGGAGCAGGGAGACGACCTCGTCGGGCGAGGAGCACTCGTAGACGGTCGCCCCGTCGCTCATCAGCGTCATCCGCTCCAGATCGCGGAAGCCGCGGGCCCGCAGGTGCTGCACGGCGGCCCGGATGTTCTGGAGGGCGACGCCCGTGTCGAGGAAACGCTTGACGATCTTCAGGACGACGACGTCCCGGAAGCTGTAGAGCCGCTGCGTCCCGGAGCCGTACGCGGGCCGCACGCTCGGCTCGACGAGCCCGGTGCGCGCCCAGTAGTCCAGCTGCCGGTAGGTGATGCCGGCGGCCGCGCAGGCCGTGGGGCCGCGGTAGCCGATCGCCTCGTCCGCCACCCCGCCGCTCGTCTCCGTGCCGAAGTCGCCCACACTGCCGTGAAGCGGATACGGACCGCTCTCCTCGGACACGCGTCCGAGCGAGCTCCCTGCCGTACCGTCCGCGCTGCTCATCACGCCGACCCTCCGTCCTTGACCTGCCCACTCGAAGGTAGGCAGTCGCTAGGGGTGCGTCAACGATCGCCACACTCGGCACGCCGAGTGATAATCACCCAGAGAGTGGTTTCACGTGTCCCACTCCGGGGAAAGGCTACTCGAATGCGCCGACAGCGCTCCTCGGCCGCCCCCTCACGCCCCCCGCCGGACCGGCGTCCGGGACCGTCCGGACGGTCCGGTCACTGGCTCCCGAAGTCCTCCGGCGAGATCTGGTCGAGGAACTCGCGGAACTTCTCCACCTCGTCCTCCTGCTCGTCGGGGATCGCGATGCCGGCGTCGTCGAGGACGCCGTCGCTGCCGAAGATCGGCGAACCCGTCCGCAGGGCCAGGGCTATCGCGTCGGACGGACGCGCGCTCACCTCCACACCGCTGGCGAAGACCAGCTCGGCGTAGAAGACCCCGTCCCGCAGATCGGTGATGCGGACCTGGGTGAGCTCCTGGCCCACCGCCTCCAGCACGTCCTTGAACAGGTCGTGCGTCAGCGGCCTGGGCGGCGCCATGCCCTGCTGGGCGAAGGCGATCGCGGTCGCCTCGCCGGGTCCGATCCAGATGGGCAGGTACCGGTCGCCTCCCACCTCGCGCAGGAGCACGATCGGCTGGTTGGAGGGCATTTCCACCCGGACACCCACAACGTCGAGCTCGTTCACACAGCAACCCTAGGACGTGCCCGACCGGTTTGGATAGTCGGGCCCCCGCTCAGCACCCCGGCGCACCCCCGCCGGAACCGCCGGAGGGCGTCACTGGAGGCGGATCCCGAGGGCCGTCTGCACCAGCGCGGCGTGCAGCCGCACCGACAGCTGCGCCAGGTCGGCGGCGGTCTCCTCGGCATGGGCCCTGGTCTGCGGATTGCGGTGCCGGCGCAGCGGCGCCACCACCTGCTCGATGAGCCCGGCCTCCCGGTCCGCGGACGCCTTCACGGCCCGCAGGTGCCGGGGCTCGAGCCCGAACCGCCCGAGATCGGCGACGATCCGGGCCACGTTCACGCTCTCCGCGTCGTAACCGCCGCCCTCGGTCTCGCCGACCAGGCCGTACGACTCCCACTCCACCAGCTCGGCCTCGGTGACCCCGGCCGCGGCGACCAGCTCGGCCCGGCCCAGCCGCGCGGCGGTCGGCCGCTCGGCGGCCTCGCCGTCCACGGGCCCGTCGAGCAGGCCGTCCAGCAGATCACGCCGCCGCCCGGGCGCCGGGAGCTGCACCTGCTCACCGCGGGCGAGGGCGTCGAGATGCTCCCGGATGACCTTCAGCGGAAGATAGTGGTCCCGCTGCATCCGCAGGACGGCGGCGAGCCGCTCCACGTCCTGCGGGCTGAACTTCCGGTACCCGGAGGCCGTACGGCGGGGCTCGACGAGCCCCTCGGCCTCCAGGAAGCGGATCTTGGAGATCGTCACTTCGGGAAACTCGTCCCGCAGCTGGCTCAGCACGGTGCCGATACTCACCAGCCGGTCGCCCGCGGTGGCGGTGCCGGAACCGGCACCGCCCGTCGGTGTTCGCACCATGGACCTTTCCTGAAGGATCTCCGCCAGGCGTGTGTCAGACGCCTCGCTGGCTCGCGTAGAAGACCAGCCGGTACTTGCCGATCTGGACCTCGTCGCCGGGGTTGAGCACGACCGAGTCGATCGGCTCCCGGTTGACGTAGGTGCCGTTGAGGCTGCCGACGTCGGAGACGGTGAAGCTGCCGTCCTGGCCCCGGCGGAACTCGACGTGCCTCCGGGAGACCGTGAAGTCGTCCAGGAAGATGTCGCTCTGCGGGTGACGGCCGGCCGTCGTCAGCTCACCGTCCAGCAGGAAGCGGCTGCCCGAGTTCGGACCGCGGCGCACCACGAGGAGCGCGGAGCCCGGCGGCAGCGCCTCGACGGCCGCGAGGGCCTCGGGGGACAGCGCGGGGATCGCGATCTGACCGGTGGTCTCCGCGTCGTACGCCTCCAGACCCGAGATCGAGATGGTCGACGTCGTCTCGGAGGGACGCTCGGCGGCGATCCCGCCCCGCAGCGGCGTGCCGCAGTGGGAGCAGAAACGGCTGTCCGCCGCGTTGCGGTGACCGCACCTCGTACACACCGGCATGGACGCGTCCTCCTGCCGCGGCTGCCCCGCGGAGGTCTGGGTCGCGTACGGATCGGGGGTAAACCCTCCACCCGTACCTGAGGTTGATGGTTCACCGAAACCTATGCGCGCGGCACCGGCGGGGTCAACAGACGACGCGCCCTGCGCGCCCGGAATGTCGCCACCGACCTCGTCACGGAAGAGCGGGCGCTCGCCGCCCTGCTCCTCGCTCTGGGCATGGCGCGGCGCGCGGTGCCTGGCGTTGCCGCCGTCCTCGCGTGCGCTCTTGCCGAACAACTTCGCAAACAACTTCACGGGCGATTCCCCTTGACCGAAACAGACCCGCCCGTGGGGCAGGACGAACCGAGATCCATCACACCTGCCGACCCGGACACCTTCACAACGTCCGTATCCTCCGGACAGTTTCCACCACGCACCACCGTTGTGGTGCGCCGACCCCCCGCAACGCTCCAGCCCATGTCGCGGGACCCCTCGCCCCCTCTCTCACGGGGAGGACGACCGAGCGTAGTCAGGCCGCTTCGCGGGTCGCAAGGCGTCGACGACGATCTTCGACGACCGCTCCACCGTGGCCGTGGCCTGCTCCTTCTCGAGGGTCTGCACGACTCCACCGGGGATGTTGAGCGCGGGCTCGAGATCCTCGGGCTTGCCGATGACCTTGAAGACGTACGGAGCGGTCACCTGCGTTCCATCGATCCGCATGTCATCGCCGTCACCGGTGAAATAGCTGTTCGCCACCACCCGCACGCCGTCGACCTGGATCGCCTCGGCGCCGGCCGCCCGCAGCTCCTGGATGGCGTCGAGCAGCATGTCGGACTCGACCGCGCCGACCGGGTCGGTCACGGTCAGCGTGATGCCGGGCCCCTCGGCGGCCACCGTGCCGGCCAGGATCCCGAGCTGCCGCTCCTTCTCCTGCGTCTGCCGGCGGGCCTCCTCGGCCTGGTCGGAGCTGGACTCCAGCTCCGACCGCTGCTTCTCCAGCCGCGCCTTCTCGTCCTCCAGCCGCTGGGTCCGGTCGTCGAGCTCGTCGAGGATCCGTACGAGGTCCTCCTGCCGGGCCCCGCGCAGGGCACTGCCCTCGCTGGTCGAGGAGACCTGGATGGCCAGGCCGAAACCGAGACAGGCGAGCAGCAGGGCCACGACGAGCTGGGCCCGCGTCACCCGCGGCGGCCACAGGGCGTCCGCCAGGCGCCGCCGCCCGTCCGGCGCGCCCCCGGCACCGGCACCGGCCTCCGGGGCGGGCTGGGCCCCCTCGGGAGCGCTCTCACCGCCCTCCGCGGGCGCGGCCGACGGCGGGGTCACGGCCTCGCGCGGCTCGTTCGTCCCACGCGGCTCCGCGGCCTCGGACGTCTTCGGCGTCTCCGGTTCCCGCGGCTCCTCGCCGCCCGGCTCCGGCTTCTCGTTCGGGTTCATGGTCATCGGCCTCACGCCCGGAAGACATGGCGGCGGATCGCGGCCGCGTTGGAGAAGATCCGGATGCCGAGGACGACGACGACACCGGTGGAGAGCTGCGCGCCGACGCCGAGCTTGTCGCCGAGGAAGACGATCAGCGCGGCCACGACCACGTTGGAGAGGAAGGAGACGACGAAGACCTTGTCGACGAAGATCCCGTCGAGCATGGCCCGCAGACCGCCGAAGACCGCGTCCAGGGCGGCGACCACGGCGATCGGGAGATAGGGCTCGACGACCGCCGGGATCTCGGGCCGGACCAGCAGTCCCGCCACGACTCCGACGATCAGGCCCAGTACGGCGATCACGATGTTGCCTTCCCCTTGTCGGCCGTGGCCCGACCGGTCGGCGTCGCCGACCCGGCCCCCCTCGGCTCAGCTGTACGTACGATCAGGCTCGGCGCGGCCGGCAGGCTCAGCTCGCCCTCGACCGAGATGCCGCTGCGGATCCCGAAGTTCTCCACCAGCGCGTGCAGGTACTGCCCGTCCGCGCTGTCCTGGAAGGCGGTGTTCAGCCGCTGTCCGTCGCCGACGGCGAGCACGGTGTACGGCGGCACGAGCGGCCGGTTGTCGACGAGTATGGCGTCGCCTGCGGCCCGGATCGCGGAGAGCGAGGTCAGCCGCTGGCCGTTGATCGACACGGCCTCGGCGCCCGACTCCCACAGTCCGTTGACGACCCGCTGCATGTCGCGGTCGCGCACCCGCCCGGTGTCGGAGAATCCGGCGCTCTCGCGCGGTCCGCCGCCCCCGCCGTCGGAACCCTTGGCGTCGTCGACCACGAGCTTCACCCCGGGTCCGCGCACGGGGGTGGCGCCGGAGAGCAGCGCGACCAGTTCCGCCTGGTCGCCGCCGTGCTGTTCGAGCGCCGCACGCTGCCGTTCGCCGACCTCGGCGCGGATCCGCTCGACGTCCCGCTCCAGCTCGTCGGCGGTCTCGTTCTCGCCCTCGATCCGGTCGATGAGCTCCTGCCGCTCCTTGGCGACGACGGGGGCCGAGACCCGGGCCTCGGCCGCACCCACGGTCACCACGGCGGCGGCCAGCACCAGCCCGGCCGCCAGCCCGAGCTTGGCCCGCAGCGGCTTGGGCAGCGCACCGCCCTCGGCCTCGCGCCGGGCGGTCGCCTCCGCGTACCCGTCGTCCAGCGCGTGGTCGATGACGTTGTTCAGCAGCGACATCGACGCGTCCGGGCGCGGGGGCGGAGATCCGGTGCTCCGAACGGGGGGCTGCTGCGACATGCCGCACATCGTCGCACGTCGTACGCCTTACCGCCGAATGGCCCTGCGAAAGACCGGGCGGCTCCGTCCCACCGCCGCCCGGCCTCCGTCGGTCATCCGGTCAGCGACCTGCGCTCTCGACGACCTGCGCCCACTCGTCGAGCAGTGCCTGCGCCGAGGTGTCGTCGGGCCCCTCGGCCCACAGATGGGTGACGGCCTCCGCGGGGTCGGGCAGCACCATGACCCACCGCCCGTCGGCCTCCACGACCCGCACCCCGTCGGTGGTGTCCACCGACCTGCTGCCGGCCGCCTCGACCACCCGCCGCATCACGAGCCCCTTCACGGCCCACGGCGTCGCGATGTCCCGCTTGATGACGTGCGCCCGCGGGATCCGGGCGTCGATCTGGCTCAGCGTGAGCTGCGTCCGCGCCACCAGCCCGATGAGCCGCACGAAGGCCGCGGCCCCGTCGAAGACGCTGCTGAACTCGGGCACGATGAACCCGCCGCGCCCGTCGCCGCCGAAGATGGTCGACTCCTGCCGGCCGACGCGGGTGAGGTCGTCGGGCGAGGTGGTCGTCCACTCGACCTGGGTTCCGTGGTACGCGGCCACCTGCTCGGCGATACGGGTCGTGGTGACCGGCAGCGCGACCCGCCCGGACCGGCGCTCGGCCGCCACCAGGTCGAGCATGACCAGCAGCGCCCGGTCGTCCTCGATGATCCGGCCCCGTTCGTCGACGAGCGACAGCCGCTCGCCGACCGGGTCGAAGCGCACGCCGAACGCGGCCCGCGCCGACGCCACGATCTCCCCGAGCCGGACGAGCCCGGCCCTCCGCCGCTCGGCGGACTCGGTCGGCCGCGACTCGTCGAGTCCGGGGTTGATGGTCAGCGAATCGACCTGGAGCCGCCCGAGCAGGCTCGGCAGCACGAGGCCCGCGCTGCCGTTGGACGCGTCCACGACCACCTTGAGGCCGGCCTCCGCGATCCCGCTGGTGTCGACGTTCCGCAGCAGGGACCCCGTGTACGAGTCGAAGACGCTGGCCGGGAAGGACAGGTCGCCGATCTCACCCGGGAAGGCCCGCCGGTACTCCTGCCGCGCGTACACCCGGTCCAGCTTCCGCTGCCGGGCCTGCGACAGGTCGGCGCCGCGCTCGTCGAAGAACATGATGTCGACCGAGTCCGGCACACCGGGAGAGGTACGCACCATGATCCCGCCGGCGCTTCCCCGCGCGGTCTGCTGCCGTGCGACGGGCAGCGGCACGTTCTCCAGGTCGCGCACGTCGATGGCGCTGGCCTGGAGCGCGGAGATCACGGCCCGTTTGAGGGCGCGGGCGCCGCGCGAGTGGTCGCGGGCGGTGGTGACAGTGGCGCCCTTCTTCAGGGTCGTCGCGTACGCGCCCGCGAGCCGCACGGCCAGTTCCGGCGTGATCTCGACGTTGAGGATCCCGGAGACCCCGCGCGCACCGAAGAGGTGGGCCTGTCCGCGGGACTCCCAGATCACCGAGGTGTTGACGAAAGCGCCGGCCTCGATGGTCTTGAACGGATAGACCCGTACGTTGCCCTGCACGATCGATTCCTCACCGATCATGCACTCGTCACCGATGACGGCCCCGTCCTCGATCCGGGCCGCCCGCATGACGTCGGTGTTCTTGCCGATGACACAGCCGCGGAGGTTGCTCTGCTGGCCGATGTACACGTTGTCGTGGACGACCGCCTTGTGCAGGAAGGCCCCGGTCTTCACCACCACGTTGGAGCCGATGACCGTGTGCTCGCGGATCTCGGCGCCGGCCTCGACCTTGGCGTAGTCGCCGATGTAGAGCGGCCCGCGCAGCACCGCGTCGGGGTGCACCTCCGCTCCTTCGGCGACCCAGACGCCGGGCGAGATCTCGAAGCCGTCGACGTCGACCTGGACCTTGCCCTCGAGCACGTCGGCCTGTGCCTTGACGTAGCTCTCGTGGGTGCCGACGTCCTCCCAGTAGCCCTCGGCGACATAGCCGTAGATCGGCTTGCCTTCCTTCATCAGCTGCGGGAAGACGTCACCGGACCAGTCGACCGGAACGTCGGCCTCGACGTAGTCGAACACCTCGGGTTCCATGACGTAGATGCCCGTGTTCACGGTGTCCGAGAAGACCTGCCCCCAGGTCGGCTTCTCCAGAAAGCGCTCGACCTTTCCTTCCTCGTCGACGATCGTGATGCCGAATTCCAGGGGATTGGGCACACGCGTCAGACAGACCGTGACGAGCGCACCCTTCTCCTTGTGGAACCGGATCAGGTCGGTGAGGTCGAAATCGGTGAGGGCATCCCCCGAGATCACGAGAAAGGCGTCGTCCTTCAACGCTTCCTCGGCGTTCTTCACACTGCCCGCTGTACCAAGAGGCTTCTCCTCGTTGGCATAGGTGAGCTCCATCCCGAGTTCTTCGCCGTCGCCGAAGTAGTTCCGGACGAGCGACGCGAGAAACTGGACGGTGACGACGGTCTCGTTGAGACCGTGCCTCTTGAGCAGTCGCAGGACGTGCTCCATGATCGGCCGGTTCACCACCGGCAGAAGAGGCTTGGGCATGCTCGAGGTCATGGGGCGAAGGCGTGTTCCTTCGCCACCGGCCATCACGACGGCCTTCATGTCGGAAGCGTCCTCCTTGAAGAGACGACGGTCCTGCCGACCGAACCTGTCCGCTCACTCGCCCTCGGACGTCCTCGTTCCTGCCGGCGACGCTGCACGGCACGGGACGGACGGGCTCAATCGGCCGCGGTATCCGCCTTCACGAGTCGACGGACCTGGACCACGTAGAGGATCCCTGCCCACCAATACAGAGTTGTACCCCATCCGGCGAAAGCCCATCCGAAAACTTCAGCGAGTGACGCCAGCCATCCGGTTCCGTCACTGAGAAGCAGCAACGGGAACGCGTACATCAGGTTGAAAGTCGCAGCTTTCCCGAGGAAGTTCACCTGCGGCGGCGGGTAGCCGTGCCGGCGGAGGATTCCCACCATGACCAGCAGCATGACTTCCCGGGCCAAAAGGACGGCGGTCAGCCACAGTGGCAGGATCTCGCGCCAGGTGAGGCCCACGAGCGTGGACAGGATGTACAGCCGGTCGGCGGCCGGGTCCAGCAGCCGGCCGAGGCTGCTGATCTGGTTCCACTTGCGTGCGAGCTTGCCGTCGAGGTAGTCGCTGATGCCGCTGAGCATCAGCACGAGCAGCGCCCAGACATCACTGTTGGGCCCGCCGAACTCCGGCCGGAGGATGAGCCACAGGAACAGCGGCACGCCGAGGAGACGCGCCATGCTGAGAATGTTGGGGATGGTGAGGACCCGGTCTGTCTGGACCTCGGTCTCCTGGACCTCCACCCGGGGGCCTCCTGCTGGGAACGGTACTGACGTTGACCCTTGACCTTACCTCCCGCCCCGCCCCACTCCGGGACCCGGGTCCGCCGGCCACCCGGCAGAAGCTCCGGTGAACGCAGAAAAGCCCCGCACCATGAGGTGCGGGGCTTTCCCACAATGATTGTTCGGCGGCGTCCTACTCTCCCACAGGGTCCCCCCTGCAGTAC
>NZ_JBHVRX010000043.1:0-32800 GCF_042885515.1 Streptomyces sp. NPDC058052
ACTTTTCAAAGACCAATCCGGAATCCGCCATGCTTATTGGTCTGGGGCGCTGGGATTTGTTTATAAGACACCGCCCCTGTCCGGACCTGAGACTGTGCGGCCGGCGCCTCCTGGTGGAGGCGCCGGCCGTTCGCGGTCTCAGCTCGGGTCCGGTTCCCTCAGGCGCATCGTCAGGATGGCCATGTCGTCCGAGGCGGGGGCGTGGGCGAAACGCTCGACGGCGCGGAGGATGCGGCCGCCGACGGCGCCGGCCGTCAGGCCCGTACACGTCCTGAGGGCGTCGGCGAGACCGTCGTCGCCCAGCATGCGGGTGCCCTCGCGGCGCTCGGTGACGCCGTCCGTCACGCAGAGGAGGACGTCACCGGGGTCGAGGGTGAAGGTCTCCTCGTACAGCTCCAGGTCCTCCATCACGCCCAGCAGCGGCTGGGGTTCGGCGGCCGGGGTGACCGTGCCGTCGGGGCGGAGACGCAGCGGGAGCGGGTGGCCGGCGCACACGACCTTCAGGATCGCCGAGCCGTCCGGCTGCGGGCGGAGCTCGCCGTAGAGGAGGGTCAGGAAGCGGCTGCGGGCGCCCTCGTCGAGGATGGCCGCGTTCAGGCGCTCCAGGACGGCCGGGCCGCCGAAGCCCTCGCGGGCCAGCAGGCGCAGCGCGTGCCGGGCGAGGCCCGTGACGGCCGCGGCCTCCGGGCCCGTGCCGCAGACGTCGCCGATGGCGAAGCCGTACACGTCGTCCCGGATGGGGAAGACGTCGTAGAAGTCGCCGCCGACCTCGTTCCCCTCGCCGGCCGCGCGGTAGATGACGTCCACCTCGACGCCGGGGATCTGGGGGAGCCCCGGCGGGAGGAGGCTGCGCTGGAGGGACTGGCTGATGGCGTTGCGCTCCGAGTACAGGCGCGCGTTGTCCAGGGCCAGGGCGGCCCGGCGCGAGAGGTCCTCGGCGAGCTCCAGGATCTCCTGGCGGAAGTGGTCCTCGGCCGGGCGGCCCAGGGTCAGCATGCCGATCACCCGGTTGCGGGCGACCAGGGGCAGGACGACCGTCTCGCCCGCGACCGCGCCGGCCGTGGCCAGGGCGGTGTCGATGCCGGACGAGAGCGGGCTGCCCAGATGCTCCAGCTCGCGGGCCGAGGCGGCCAGCGCGGCCCGGTGGGCGGCGTCGCCCGGGGCCGTCCAGAGCCGGGCGCCGGGGGACGGCACCGGGTCGGGCGGGGAGATGGAGCCCAGCAGGGCCTTCAGGCCGTCGATGCGGTCCTCGTCCTCGTGGAGCACGTACGACAGGTACGGGTCCGAGGTCGGGTCGGCGATCGTGTACACCGCGCACCAGGTGGCCAGGGTCGGGACCGTCATCTGGGCCATCAGGGCCAGCGTCTGGTCGCGGTCGAGGGTGCCGGCCAGCAGGTCGGACGCCTCGACGAGGAAGCTGAGGGAGCCGCGGCGGAGCCGCTCCAGCTCGCCCAGGCGGGCCGACTCGACGGCCAGGGCGATGCGGTCGGCGGCGAACTGGAGGCGGAGGGCCTCCTCGTTCGAATAGCGGTTGGCGGCCTCGGCGGCGACGCCGAGGGAGCCGGTGAGGCGGCCCTCCACCTTGAGGGGCACCGTGACGACCGAGCGCATGCCGGTGCCTTCGAGGAGGGGCACGGCACCGGGGACGGCGGCCAGGTCCTCGTGGACCGCGGGCATGCGGGCGGAGCCGTACCGGCTGGCGCCCGTCTCCACCGGGACGCGGGCGAAGCGCTGGCGGGCCGCCGGGAGGCCGGTCGTCGCCCGGACCTCCAGCTCCGTCTCGTCGTCGGTGGCCAGGAGGAGGAAGGCGGAGTCGCCGTCGAGCATGTCCCGGGCCCGCTCGACCGTGCGCTGGAGCAGGCCGTCCAGGTCGTCGGGGGCGGGGGAGCCGATGAAGACCTCGAAGGGGTCCGTGGCGCGGCTCTCCGCGCCGGGGTCGGCGGCCGGGCGCTGCGGGGTCTGGAGGACCGCGCGCTCGTCCTCGCGCACCAGGAGGCAGACGGTGGAGGGTTCGCCCGAGGCGTCGCGGACCCGCAGGTGGGAGGCGTACACGGGGATGACACGGCCGTCGGAGCGGCGGAGCCCGTAACTGCCCTCCCAGCGGGAGAGCCGGAGGGCCTCGGCGAGGCCGGTGCCGATGCCGGGGGTGTGCGGCCAGGCGGCGAGGTCGCCGAGCGGCTTGCCGGTGACCTGCTCGGAGGCGTACCCGAAGAGGTCTTCGGCGTCCTCGTTCCACGAGGTGATCGAGCCGCCCTGGTCGATCTGGACGACGGCGACGCGGACGCGGCTGTCGGCGACCGGGAGGAGGGCGTCGGGGAGGACCGGGCCGGCCGAGCGGGTGCCGACCGGGCGCTGGGGGAGGTCGAGGTGGAACCAGACGTGCTTGCGGGTGGGGGAGTAGTCGACGCCCCAGCGGTCGGCGAGGGCGGCGCACAGGAGCAGGCCGCGGCCGTTCTCCCGGTCCGGGCTCGCGATGCCGCGGCCGCTCTGGACCGGGATCTCGCGCTCCGGGTAGCGGTCGGCGACCTCGACGCGGACGCTGTCCTCGGAGCGCAGGCACAGGACGTCCGCGGCGGTGCCGGCGTGCACCACGGCGTTGGTGACCAGCTCGCTGGTGAGGACGACGGCGTCGTCCACGAGCTCCGGGTGGCCCCAGCCCTGGAGGGTGTCCCGGACGAAGGCCCGGGCGGCGGCGACGGACCGTCCGACGGGGTCGAAGGTGGCAGTCGCCCGCGCGGTGATCACAGCACTCCTCGTACGCGTCTCGACGCCCGGCTCTGCCATGCTCGGTCTGCCCCTCCCGCTGCCCGGTGGTCGTACGCGCTCCACACCGCCCCCGCCGGGCGGACCGGGGCGGCTGGACAGCCGGATGCCAGGTTACTTACCTTCGCCGTCCCCGCGGATGCCGGTCTCCGCTGTTTCCGCCCTCCGGGGGTGGGGACGTTGTGCGAAGCTGCCGAACTGTTATCGCCTGGTTCGGTCGCGGTGAAACACTGGGCATGCTTCGGCGGGAGCCGGAGCGGAACGGTCGAACCCCTTTCGGGAGGGACACGGTGGAGTCTGGCACGGCGGCGCGACGCGGCGGCGGCAGCGGTACGCGCGCGAGAGGCGGGCGTTCCCGTGGGGGGACGGTGCAGGTGGACGTGGCCGCGCTGGAGCGGTTGCTGTCCGCGCTCGTGTCCATGCGCGACGGAAATCTGCGGAGGCGGCTGACCGTCTCCGGCGACGGGGTGATGGCCGAGATCGCGGCCGTCTTCAACGAGGTCGCGGACCGGCAGATGCACGTCACCGGCGAGCTGTCGCGGGTGCGGCGGGTGGTCGGACGCGAGGGCAAGCTGTCCGAGCGGCTGGAGGCGGGGGCCACCGAGGGCGCCTGGGCGGCCGCGATCGAGGCGGCCAACGCGCTCGTCGACGACCTCGCGCGGCCGGTGTCCGAGGTGAGCCGGGTGCTGACGGCGGTCGCCGAGGGCGACCTCGAACAGCGGATGGACCTGCGTTCGGAGGGTTCCGACGGGACGGTGCGGCCGCTCCGCGGGGAGTTCCTGAAGGTCGCGCGTACCGTCAACCATCTCGTGGACCAGCTGTCGGTCTTCGCGTCCGAGGTGACGCGGGTGGCCGTCGAGGTGGGCACCGAGGGCATCCTCGGAGGTCAGGCGCACGTGCGGGGCGTGTCCGGGTCCTGGAAGGACCTCACGGACTCCGTCAACACGATGGCGAACCAGCTGACGGCGCAGGTGCGGGACATCGCGCTGGTGACGACGGCGGTGGCCAACGGCGACCTGTCGCAGAAGGTCACGGCGAACGTGGCCGGCGAGATGCTCTCGCTGAAGAACACCGTGAACACGATGGTGGACCAGCTGTCGTCGTTCTCGTCCGAGGTGACCCGGGTCGCCCGCGAGGTGGGCACCGAGGGCGAGCTCGGCGGTCAGGCCGAGGTCGCCGGGGTCGCCGGCGTGTGGAAGGACCTGACCGACTCCGTCAACACGATGGCGGGCAACCTCACCAATCAGGTGAGAGGGATCGCGGAGGTGACGACGGCGGTCGCCAACGGTGACCTGTCGCAGAAGGTCACCGTGAGCGCGCGCGGCGAGATCGCCCAACTCGCCGACACCATCAACCAGATGACGGATACGCTGCGGACCTTCGCCGACGAGGTGACCCGCGTCTCGGGCGAGGTCGGCGCGGAGGGTCTGCTCGGCGGTCAGGCGCAGGTGCCGGGCGCGGCGGGCACCTGGAAGGACCTGACGGACTCGGTCAACACCGTCTTCCGGAACATCACCACCCAGGTGCGGGACATCGCGCAGGTGACGACGGCGGTGGCGAACGGCGATCTGTCGCAGAAGGTCACGGTGGACGTGGCCGGCGAGATGCTGGAGCTGAAGAACACCGTCAACACGATGGTGGACCAGCTGTCCGCCTTCGGTTCCGAGGTGACCCGGGTGGCCCGGGAGGTCGGTGTCGAGGGCCGGCTCGGCGGTCAGGCGCAGGTCCAGGGCGCGGCCGGTACCTGGAAGGACCTCACCGACTCGGTGAACACGGCCTTCCACAACCTCACCGGCCAGGTGCGGGACATCGCGCAGGTGACGACGGCGGTGGCGAACGGTGATCTGTCGCAGAAGGTCACCGTGGACGTGGCCGGCGAGATGCTGGAGCTGAAGAACACCGTCAACACGATGGTGTCGCAGCTGTCGTCCTTCGCCGACCAGGTCACCCGGATGGCGCGGGACGTGGGCACCGAGGGCCGGCTGGGCGGTCAGGCGCGGGTGGACGGGGTCTCCGGACGCTGGCGCGAGCTGACCGACTCCGTGAACTTCATGGCCGGCAACCTGACCTCCCAGGTGCGGCAGATCGCGCAGGTGACCACGGCCGTGGCGCGCGGCGACCTGTCGCAGAAGATCGACGTGGACGCCCGGGGCGAGATCCTGGAGCTGAAGAACACCATCAACACGATGGTCGACCAGCTCTCCGCCTTCGCCGACCAGGTGACCCGGGTGGCCCGTGAGGTGGGCACCGAGGGCCGGCTGGGCGGTCAGGCGCAGGTGCCGGGCGTCGCCGGCGTGTGGCGCGACCTGACCGACTCGGTGAACAGCATGGCCGGGAACCTGACGGCCCAGGTGCGGAACATCGCGCAGGTCGCCACCGCGGTCGCCCGCGGCGACCTGTCGCAGACCATCGACGTGGACGCCCGGGGCGAGATCCTGGAGCTGAAGAACACCCTCAACACGATGGTGGACCAGCTGTCGTCCTTCGCCGACCAGGTGACCCGGGTGGCCCGCGAGGTGGGCACCGAGGGCATCCTCGGCGGCCAGGCCGAGGTGCAGGGGGTCTCCGGCACCTGGAAGGACCTCACCCAGTCGGTGAACTTCATGGCGAACAACCTGACCTTCCAGGTCCGGAACATCGCCGAGGTCACCACCGCGGTCGCCCGCGGCGACCTGTCGAAGAAGATCACGGTCGACGCCAAGGGCGAGATCCTGGAGCTCGTCACCACCGTGAACACGATGGTGGACCAGCTGTCGAACTTCGCCGACGAGGTGACCCGGGTGGCCCGTGAGGTGGGCACCGAGGGCATCCTCGGCGGTCAGGCCCGGGTGCGCGGCGTCACCGGCATCTGGAAGGACCTGAGCGACAACGTCAACCTGATGGCCAACAACCTGACCAGCCAGGTGCGGAACATCGCGCGGGTCTCCTCGGCGGTCGCCAACGGCGATCTCACGAAGAAGGTCACCGTCGAGGCCCGCGGCGAGGTCGCCGAGCTCGCCGAGACCGTCAACACGATGGTGACGACGCTGTCCGCGTTCGCCGACGAGGTGACCCGGGTGGCCCGTGAGGTGGGCACCGACGGCATCCTCGGCGGCCAGGCCCGGGTGCCCGGCGGTTCCGGCACCTGGAAGGACCTCACCGACTCGGTGAACAGCATGGCCGACAACCTGACGGGTCAGGTGCGGCAGATCGCGGCGGTCACCACCGCCATCGCCAAGGGCGACCTCACCCGGAAGATCGACATCGACGCCCGGGGCGAGATCCAGGAGCTGAAGAACACCATCAACACGATGGTCGACCAGCTGTCGAACTTCGCCGAGGAGGTCACCCGCGTGGCCCGCGAGGTGGGCACCGACGGGCAGCTCGGCGGCCAGGCGCGGGTGCGGGACGTGGAGGGCACCTGGAGCGACCTCACCCTCTCCGTGAACGAGATGGCCGGGAACCTCACCCGGCAGGTGCGGGCCATCGCGGCCGTCGCCACCGCGGTGACCCGCGGCGACCTCAACGTCAAGATCGACGGCGTGGACGCGGCGGGCGAGATCCAGGCGCTGCAGGACAACATCAACACGATGATCGCCAACCTGCGCGACACCACCCTCGCCAACGACGAGCAGGACTGGCTCAAGTCCAACCTGGCCCGCATCTCCGGCCTCATGCAGGGCCGCCGGGACCTCGACGACGTCGCCTCGCTCATCATGAGCGAGCTGACGCCGGTGGTCTCCGCCCAGCACGGCGCCTTCTTCGTGGCGACGCCGATCGGCTCCGCCAACCACGACACCGAACTCGTCGGCGAGGGCGGCGGCTCGTACGAGCTGCGGATGCGCGGGAGTTACGGATACTCCGCCGGCTCCATGCCGACCTCCTTCCGCCCCGGCGAGACCCTCATCGGGACGGCGGCGGAGGAGAAGCGGACCATCCAGGTCAACGTGCCGCCGGGCTACCTCAAGATCTCGTCCGGGCTCGGCGAGGCCGCGCCCGCGCACGTGATCGTGCTGCCCGTCCTCTTCGAGGGGAAGGTCCTCGGCGTCATCGAGCTGGCCTCCTTCCAGCCGTTCACGCAGATCCAGCGGGACTTCCTCAACCAGATCGCCGAACTGATCGCGACCACGGTCAACACCATCAGCGTCAACACCAAGACCGAGGTGCTGCTCCAGCAGTCGCAGGAGCTGACCGAGCAGCTCAAGGAGCGGTCGGCGGAGCTGGAGCACCGGCAGAAGGAGCTCCAGAACTCCAACGCGGAGCTGGAGGACAAGGCCGAGCTGCTGGCCCGCCAGAACCGGGACATCGAGGTCAAGAACACCGAGATCGAGGAGGCCCGGCAGGTCCTGGAGGAGCGCGCCGAGCAGCTCGCCGTCTCCATGCGCTACAAGTCCGAGTTCCTCGCCAACATGTCGCACGAGCTGCGCACCCCGCTCAACTCGCTGCTCATCCTGGCCAAGCTGCTCGCGGACAACGCGGAGACCAACCTCACGCCGAAGCAGGTCGAGTTCGCCGAGACCATCCACGGCGCCGGTTCCGACCTGCTCCAGCTCATCAACGACATCCTCGACCTGTCGAAGGTCGAGGCGGGCAAGATGGACGTCTCCCCGACCCGGATCGCCCTCGTCCAGCTCGTCGACTACGTGGAGGCGACCTTCCGGCCGCTCACCGCGGAGAAGGGCCTGGACTTCTCGGTCCGGGTCTCGCCCGAGCTGCCGGCCACCCTCCACACCGACGAGCAGCGGCTCCTCCAGGTGCTGCGCAACCTGCTGTCCAACGCGGTGAAGTTCACCGACTCCGGCGCGGTCGAGTTGGTGATCCGGCCGGCCGGCGCGGACGTGCCGCAGTCCATCCGGGAGCAGCTCCTGGAGGCCGGCTCGCTGCGCGACGCGGACGCCGATCTGATCGCCTTCTCGGTCACCGACACCGGCATCGGCATCGCGGCCAGCAAGATGCGGGTCATCTTCGAGGCGTTCAAGCAGGCCGACGGCACCACCAGCCGCAAGTACGGCGGTACGGGTCTGGGCCTGTCGATCAGCCGGGAGATCGCGCGGCTGCTGGGCGGTGAGATCTTCGCGGCGAGCGAGCCCGGCCGCGGCTCCACCTTCACCCTCTACCTGCCGCTGAACCCGACGGAGGTGCCGCCGCACGGGTACGGGCAGGGCGAGTCGGACGACCCGCGGGAGACGGCCGAGGAGGGGCCGGCCGGGCACCCCTTCCCGCACTTCCCGCCCTCTCCGGTACGGAGCGAGGCGCGGTCGGGGGCCGGGGCGCTCTTCCGGCACCGGCGCAAGGCGGGGCCCGCGGGCGAGAAGCCGGGCACGGCCGGCGCGGCCGGCTCGGGCGGCTCGGGCGGCGGCCGGGGCGCGGTGCCCGGGCAGCCGGGTCCGCAGGTGCTGCCGGACGCCTTCGGGGAGATCGCCGGGGCGGAGGCGGAGGAGGCCGCGGCGCCGCGGCGCACCTTCTCCTTCTCCGGCGAGAAGGTCCTCATCGTCGACGACGACATCCGGAACGTCTTCGCGCTCACCAGCGTGCTGGAGCAGCACGGGCTCGCGGTGCTGTACGCGGAGAACGGGCGGGAGGGGATCGAGGTCCTGGAGCAGAACGACGACGTGACGGTCGTTCTGATGGACATCATGATGCCGGAGATGGACGGGTACGCGACGACGACCGCGATCCGGCGGATGCCGCAGTTCGCCGGGCTGCCGATCATCGCGCTCACCGCGAAGGCGATGAAGGGGGACCGGGAGAAGGCGATCGAGTCGGGAGCCTCCGACTACGTCACCAAGCCGGTCGACCCGGACTACCTGCTGTCCGTCATGGAGCAGTGGATGAGCGGGGCGTGACGCCCTGCCCTCCGGTGCCGGACCCCGTGCGGGGTCCGGCACCGGACGGCGTACTGTCGCCGTCGGAGTGTGAGACCGTCCGGGACGGGGAACCTTCTCGACCCGCGCCCCGTTTCCGAACTGTGCACAGTGACATCGCGGTGACAGGGTGTGGCGACGCGCGGGGTGCGGCTACGATGACCGGCACAGGGACGGACGGCGCCAGGAAGCCGTCCTCCGGGGCGGCGCCCGGTGCTTCCCCCGGTTCCGGCAGCGGTTCCGGAAGCCGGGTCGAGCCGTTGCCGGGACGAGGAGGACGGGGCATGGTGCAGAAGGCCAAGATCCTCCTGGTCGATGACCGGCCGGAGAATCTGCTGGCGCTGGAGGCCATTCTCTCCGCGCTCGATCAGACGCTGGTGCGGGCATCGTCCGGGGAGGAAGCGCTCAAGGCGCTGCTGACGGACGACTTCGCGGTCATCCTGCTCGACGTCCAGATGCCCGGCATGGACGGCTTCGAGACCGCCGCGCACATCAAGCGCCGCGAGCGGACCCGGGACATCCCGATCATCTTCCTCACCGCGATCAACCACGGCCCGCACCACACCTTCCGCGGGTACGCGGCCGGCGCGGTCGACTACATCTCCAAGCCGTTCGACCCGTGGGTGCTGCGCGCGAAGGTCTCGGTCTTCGTCGAGCTCTACATGAAGAACTGCAAGCTGCGCGAGCAGGCCGCCCTGCTGCGGCTCCAGTTGGAGGGCGGCGGCGAGGGCGGCCAGGGCAAGGAGGCCGCGGGGCTGCTCGCCGAGCTGTCCGCCCGGCTCGCCGCCGTCGAGGAGCAGGCCGAGGCGCTGTCCAAGCAGCTCGACGACGAGTCCGCCGACGCGGCCGCCGTCGCCACCGCCGCCCATCTGGAGCGCAAGCTCACCGGACTGCGGCGGGCGCTGGACGCGCTGGAGCCGGGCACCGGCGGTGCGCCCTCGCTGCCCGCGCAGAGCTGACCTCCGGCAGGGCCGAGCCGGTCCTCGCGCGAGGCCGGGCCGGCGCCCTCGACGCGGGGTCCGAGGCTCCGTCAGCGGGCGGCCGGGTCGGGTGACCGGTCGTCAGCTCCGTGCCGGGGCAAGGGCGACACGTTCGGGTGAGGCGGACAGCCCGGCCGCTCACCGGTAACCTCAGCACCATGGCTTCACGTACGTCCGGCAAGGGTTCCCAGGGCACCGCACCATCGCGCGCCGGCCGGACGACGGGCGCCGCGAAGAAGGCGGCCGCCAAGTCCGCGGCGAAGTCCCCGGGCAAGCCGCCCGCGAAGAAGACGGCGGCCAAGAAGGCCGCGCCCGCCAAGCGGGCGCCCGCGAAGAAGGCCGCGGCGAAGCGGCCCGCACGCCGGCCGGCGCCGTCCCCGACCGGGGGCGTGTACAAGGTGGCGCGCGGGGCCGCGCACGGCGTCGGCGCGATGTTCCGGGGGATAGGGCGCGGTGCCAAGGGGCTGGACCCCGTCCACCGCAAGGACGGGCTGGCCCTGCTGCTGTTCGCCGCCGCGCTGATCGTCGCCGCCGGCACCTGGTCGCATCTGGACAACCCGGTCGGTGATCTCGTCGAGATGCTGGTCACCGGCGCCTTCGGCCGGCTCGACCTGCTCGTTCCGCTGCTGCTCGGCGCCGTCTCCTTCCGGCTCTTCTGCTATCCGGAGCGGCCCGAGGCCAACGGCCGGATCGTGATCGGGCTCTCCGCCCTCGTCATCGGTGTCCTCGGGCAGGTCCACATCGCCTGCGGTTCGCCCGGCCGGGACGCCGGTTCCGAGGCCATGCAGGACGCGGGCGGGCTGATCGGCTGGGCCTCGTCGCAGCCGCTGGTCTTCATGACGGGGGAGGCGCTGGCCGTCCCGCTGCTGGTGCTGCTCACGCTCTTCGGACTGCTCGTCGTCACCGCCACCCCGGTCAACGCGATCCCGCAGCGGCTGCGCGGGCTCGGCGTCCGGCTCGGTCTGCTCGAACCCGCGTACGAGGAGGCCGTCGAGGAATACGCGGAGGCGGATCCGTACGAGGACGACCGGCGGGAGGCGCCGCCGCGCGCCGCCCGGCCGGTCCGGCGCCGCACCGGCGGTCCGGCCGACCCGTACGACGTGGACCGGGCCGAGGCGGAGGCGCTGGAGCGGCGCGGGCGCACGGCCCGGCCCCGTACGGCCACCCCCGACCACGAGCACGGGCTGGACCCGGTCGACGTGGCCGCGGCCGCGGCGGCCGCGCTGGACGGCGCGGTGCTCAACGGCATGCCGCCGTCGCCGCTGGTCGCCGACCTGACCAAGGACGTGACCGCCGAGCGCGACGCGGCGCTCGCCGAAGGGGTCGGCCGGGCGGCGGACGAGGCCACCGGGCCCGTACCGCCCCTGCCGAAGGTTCCGCCGAACGTGCCGACCGCGCGGGGCGGGGCGAAGCGGCCCGCGGGAGGCCCCGTACCCGATCTGACCAAGCCGGCGCCCGATCCGACCGACCTGCCGCCCCGGGCCGAGCAGCTCCAGCTCGCCGGGGACATCAGCTACGCGCTGCCCTCGCTCGACCTGCTGGAGCGGGGCGGGCCGGGGAAGACCCGGTCGGCGGCGAACGACGCCGTCGTCGACGCGCTGTCGAACGTCTTCACCGAGTTCAAGGTGGACGCGGCGGTCACCGGGTTCACCCGCGGTCCGACGGTCACCCGGTACGAGGTCGAGCTCGGGCCCGCCGTGAAGGTCGAGAAGATCACCGCCCTGACGAAGAACATCGCCTACGCGGTGGCCTCGCCGGACGTGCGGATCATCTCGCCGATCCCCGGCAAGTCCGCCGTCGGCATCGAGATCCCGAACAGCGACCGGGAGATGGTGAACCTCGGGGACGTGCTGCGGCTCGCGGCCGCGGCCGAGGACGACCACCCGATGCTGGTGGCGCTCGGCAAGAACGTCGAGGGCGGCTACGAGATGGCCAACCTGGCGAAGATGCCGCACGTCCTCGTCGCGGGCGCCACCGGCTCCGGCAAGTCCTCGTGCATCAACTGCCTGATCACGTCGATCATGATAAGGGCGACCCCCGAGGACGTCCGGATGGTGCTCGTCGACCCCAAGCGGGTCGAGCTGACCGCGTACGAGGGCATCCCGCACCTGATCACCCCGATCATCACCAACCCCAAGCGGGCCGCCGAGGCCCTCCAGTGGGTGGTGAAGGAGATGGACCTCCGCTACGACGACCTGGCGGCCTTCGGCTTCCGGCACATCGACGACTTCAACCAGGCCATCCGCGACGGCAAGGTGCAGCTGCCGCCGGGCAGCGAGCGCGAGCTCAAGACCTACCCGTACCTCCTGGTCATCGTCGACGAGCTGGCCGACCTGATGATGGTGGCGCCCCGGGACGTCGAGGACGCCATCGTCCGCATCACCCAGCTGGCCCGCGCGGCCGGCATCCACCTGGTGCTCGCCACCCAGCGGCCCTCGGTGGACGTCGTCACCGGTCTGATCAAGGCGAACGTGCCGTCCCGGCTCGCCTTCGCGACCTCCTCGCTCGCCGACAGCCGGGTCATCCTCGACCAGCCCGGCGCCGAGAAGCTCATCGGCAAGGGCGACGGCCTCTTCCTGCCGATGGGCGCGAACAAGCCGGTCCGCATGCAGGGCGCCTTCGTCACCGAGGCCGAGGTCGCGGCCGTGGTGCAGCACTGCAAGGACCAGATGACGCCGGTCTTCCGGGACGACGTCACCGTCGGCACCAAGCAGAAGAAGGAGATCGACGAGGAGATCGGCGACGACCTCGACCTGCTGTGCCAGGCGGCCGAGCTGGTCGTCTCGACGCAGTTCGGCTCGACCTCGATGCTCCAGCGGAAGCTGCGGGTGGGCTTCGCGAAGGCCGGCCGGCTGATGGACCTGATGGAGTCGCGGAGCATCGTGGGCCCGAGCGAGGGCTCCAAGGCGCGGGACGTGCTCGTCAAGCCGGACGAGCTGGACGGGGTGCTCGCGGTGATCCGCGGCGAGTCGGGGGAGTGACCGGGCGGGAGGCGTGGGGCGGCGGGGGCGGGGTACCCGTTCGAGACCGGGCCGAGACTCACTCGTAAGGGAACCGGGGGCAACCGTTTCCCCTGGCCGTACGTCAAGTTGGACGAAGGGACAGAAGGATGTCCCGTCCTCGCGCTACGCAACCTCAACCTCATGGCGTACAAACCGCGCCCGCCCGGTTGCCCCACCCTTTCGTACCACCCATAGACTGAACGTCCAGCAGGTGGCTACACGCTCGAAAGGCGCTCTCGTGTCCATCGGCAACTCCCCCGAAGACGACCGGACGTTCCCGTCAGACGACCGGGAACCGATCGGCCGTACCCTCCAGCAGGCCCGCATCGCCGCCGGCCTCAGCGTCGAAGAGGTCAGCGCCTCCACCCGTGTCCGGATCCCGATCGTGCACGGCATCGAGGAGGACGACTTCTCGCGCTGCGGCGGCGACGTCTACGCGCGCGGTCACATCCGGACGCTCGCGCGTGCCGTCGGGCTCGATCCGGCGCCGCTGATCGAGCGGTACGACGCCGATCACGGCGGCCGTCCCTCGCCCACCCCCGCCGCGCCGCTCTTCGAGGCGGAACGGATCCGCCCCGAGCCCCGGCGGCCCAACTGGACCGCCGCCATGGTCGCGGCGATCGTCGCCGTCGTCGGCTTCGTCGGCTTCACCATGTTCGACGGCGCCGAGCAGCCGAAGGGGACGACGGCCGCCGACGGCGGTCCGGCGCCCGCCCCGGAGAAGGCGACCTCCGCCGCCAAGCCCAAGCCGGTCAAGCCCGCCCCGAAGCCGACCGAGAGCGCCATCGCGGCCGTCCCGGCCGACAAGGTCACGGTCAAGCTCACCGCCGACGGCAAGAGCTGGATCTCGGCCAAGGCGTCCGACGGCGAGATGCTCTTCGACGGCTTCCTCCAGGAGGGCGACACGAAGACCTTCCAGGACGACGACCAGGTCGACCTCGTCCTCGGCAACGCCGGCGCGATCGAGCTGTACGTCAACGGCAAGAAGGTCTCCGAGAAGTTCGAGGACGGCCAGGTGGAGCGGCTCAGCTACACCAAGGGCGACCCCGAGGCCGGCTGACACAGGGAGTGACGGCCGCGTCATGTGTGACCTCCGTCGCGCAGGTGAACCCTGAGCGACGGGGTCACGTCCGGGACGAAGTAGTCTTGAGTCCATGCCCGAACGCCGTACCGTCGCCCTTGTCACTCTCGGCTGCGCCCGTAACGAGGTGGACTCGGAGGAGCTCGCAGGCCGCTTGGCAGCGGACGGCTGGGAGCTCGTCGAGAACGCCGAAGAAGCGGACGTCGCCGTCGTCAACACCTGCGGCTTCGTCGAAGCCGCCAAGAAGGACTCCGTCGACGCCCTCCTCGAAGCCAATGATCTGAAGGACCACGGCCGCACCCAGGCCGTCGTCGCCGTCGGCTGCATGGCCGAGCGCTACGGCAAGGAGCTGGCCGACGCCCTCCCCGAAGCCGACGGCGTGCTCGGCTTCGACGACTACGCCGACATCTCGAACCGCCTCCAGACCATCCTCAACGGTGGCAGCGTCGAGGCGCACACCCCGCGCGACCGGCGCAAGCTCCTCCCGCTCTCCCCGGTCGACCGCCAGCAGGCCGCCGCCGAGGTCGCCCTGCCCGGCCACGGAGCCGCCGAGGAGCCGCAGAACGTCCCGGGCGACCTGCCCGAGGGCCTCGCGCCCGCCTCCGGCCCGCGCGCCCCGCTCCGCCGCCGCCTCGACCGCAGCCCCGTCGCCTCCGTGAAGCTGGCCTCCGGCTGCGACCGCCGCTGCTCCTTCTGCGCCATCCCGTCCTTCCGCGGCAGCTTCGTCTCCCGCCGTCCCTCGGACGTGCTCAACGAGACCCGCTGGCTCGCCGAGCAGGGCGTCAAGGAGATCATGCTGGTCTCCGAGAACAACACCTCGTACGGCAAGGACCTCGGCGACATCCGCCTCCTGGAGGGCCTGCTGCCCGAGCTCGCCGCCGTCGACGGCATCGAGCGCGTCCGGGTCAGCTACCTCCAGCCGGCCGAGATGCGCCCCGGCCTGATCGACGTGCTGACCTCCACCGACAAGGTCGTGCCCTACTTCGACCTGTCGTTCCAGCACAGCGCCCCGGACGTGCTGCGCGCCATGCGCCGCTTCGGCGACACCGACCGCTTCCTCGACCTGCTCGCGACGATCCGCGACAAGGCCCCGACGGCCGGTGCCCGCTCCAACTTCATCGTCGGCTTCCCCGGCGAGACCGAGGCCGACTTCGCCGAGCTGGAACGCTTCATCACCCACGCCCGGCTCGACGCCATCGGCGTCTTCGGCTACTCCGACGAGGACGGCACCGAGGCCGCCACGTACGAGCACAAGCTCGACCAGGAGGTCGTGGACGAGCGCCTCGCCCACCTCTCCCGGCTCGCCGAGGAGCTCACGGCGCAGCGCGCCGAGGAGCGGATCGGAGAGATGCTGGAGGTCCTGGTGGAGTCCGAGGACGAGGAGGACGGCTGGATCGGCCGCGCCGCCCACCAGGCCCCCGAGACGGACGGGCAGGTGCTGCTCACCACGGGTGGCGGTGCGGGCCTCGACCTGGCTCCGGGCCGTATGGTCAGGGCGAAGGTCGTGGGCACCGAAGGCGTCGACCTCGTGGCGGAGTGTGTCGAGGAGGTGGGCAGATGACCGGAGTCCCGGCGTCCGCGACGGGCGGGTCCGGAAGGCCGGCGCCCCGCGGCAAGCTGGGCTCGGCGGCCGTGAACCCCGTCAGCGTGTGGAACATCGCCAACATCCTCACCATGATCAGGCTCGTGCTCGTCCCGGGCTTCGTGGTGCTGCTCCTCCAGGACGGCGGGCACGACCCGGTGTGGCGGGCGTGGGCGTGGGCGGCGTTCGCCGTCGCCATGATCACGGACGTCTTCGACGGACATCTGGCCCGCACGTACAACCTGGTCACCGACTTCGGGAAGATCGCCGACCCGATCGCCGACAAGGCGATCATGGCGGCCGGCCTGATCTGTCTGTCGGGACTCGGTGACCTGCCGTGGTGGGTGACGGTGGTGATCCTGGCGCGCGAGCTGGGGATCACGCTGATGCGCTTCTGGGTGATCCGGCACGGGGTCATCCCGGCCAGCCGCGGCGGCAAGATGAAGACGCTCGCCCAGGGCACGGCGGTCGGCATGTACGTGCTGATGCTCACCGGCCCGCTGGCGACGCTCCGCTTCTGGGTGATGACGGTGGCGGTCGTGCTGACCGTCGTCACCGGTCTGGATTATGTGCGACAGGCGGTCGTCCTGAGGCGCCAGGGGCTCGCCGCCGAGCGGGCCGCCGCCCGCGCGGAGACGTCGGCGCGATGAGCGAGGCGGCCGCCCGGGTCCTCGGCCTGCTCGCGGAGCGGGGTCAGACCCTGGCCGCCGCCGAGTCGCTCACCGGAGGTCTGGTGGCCGCCGAGCTGACCGGGGTGCCCGGTGCCTCCCGCAGTTTCCGCGGTTCCGTGACCGCCTACGCGACCCCCCTCAAGCACGAGCTGCTCGGGGTGGACGCAGGACTGCTGAGCGAACGCGGGGCGGTGGATCCCGAGGTCGCGGCGCAGATGGCGCGGGGTGCGCGGGACCGGCTGGGTGCCGACTGGGGGATGGCGACGACCGGGGTCGCGGGGCCCGATCCGCAGGACGGGCAGCCCGTCGGGACCGTCTACGTGGCGGTCGCCGGACCCGCCACGACAGGCGCGGCGGCGGGGAAAGTGGTGTCGTTGAGATTGAACGGCGACCGCGCGGAAATCCGTAGAGAGAGCGTGCGGAGCGTGCTGGAACTGCTCCACGCGGAACTCTCGGAAAATGCGCGGGCACAGGATACGGAACAGAACGGGGGGAATTGATGTTTGCAGCCCAGAGAGAACACGACATCGCTCCCCGCACGGCCGCGGCGCGAGGCGGTACGGTGGGGCGTGAAGGATGCGGCTACGCGGTCCGAGGAGGGAGCCACCGATGATCCTGCTCCGTCGCCTGCTGGGTGACGTGCTGCGTCGGCAGCGCCAGCGCCAGGGCCGTACTCTGCGCGAAGTCTCCTCGTCCGCCCGAGTCTCGCTCGGCTATCTCTCCGAGGTGGAGCGGGGGCAGAAGGAGGCTTCCTCCGAGCTGCTCTCCGCGATCTGCGACGCGCTGGACGTACGGATGTCCGAGCTCATGCGCGAAGTGAGCGACGAGCTGTCGCTGGCCGAACTGGCCGAGTCGGCAGCTTCGAGCGAACCGGTGCCGGCGCCGGTCCGTCCGATGCTCAATTCGGTGTCGGTGACGTCGGTGGCCGGTGTGCCCACCGAGCGGGTGACCATCAAGGCGCCCGCTGAGGCCGTGGACGTCGTCGCCGCCTGATTCCGAACGGGTCGAAGCCCCGGTCGGTGCCCCTCACAGGGTGCCGGTCGGGGCTTCGTCGTGCCGGATGTTCTGTTCCTGCGCTTTTTGTTTGAGATGTCGGATTCCGGACAGGCGTGCCATGGTGGGGGATACGTACGACTGGTTGGAGATTCCGCATGTCTGTCGTGAAGAGCCCGCTGTCCGAGGCCGACCTCAAGACGGTCGGCAACGCCCTCCAGGGAGCCCTGGTCGACCTCGTCGACCTGGCGCTGGTCGCCAAGCAGGTGCACTGGAACGTCGTCGGACCGCGCTTCCGCTCCGTCCACCTGCAGCTGGACGAGGTGGTGGACACCGCCCGGCTGCACTCCGACACCGTGGCCGAGCGGGCCTCGGCGATCGGGGTCAACCCCGACGGGCGAGCGGCGACGGTGGCCTCCGGCAGCGCGATCGGCACGGTGCCGGAGGGCTGGATCAAGGACGCGGAGGCGGTGCGGATCCTCGTCACGTCGCTGGCCGCCGTCATCACCCGGATGCGCGAACGGGTCGAGGTCACCGGTGACCCCGACCCCGTCAGCCAGGACATCCTCATCTCCCTCACGGCCGACCTGGAGAAGCATTCCTGGATGTTCCAGGCCGAGAGCGCCTAGGCGGCCGGAATGGCCGTACGCGAGGCCGGGGGCGAGGTGATCTGTGAGGTGCGCGGGGGAGTGCGCCGGGGCGGTTCCGAGGGCGCGCGGTGTCCCGTGCGCGGGGGCGTCCGCCGGATCGCGCGCGGTGTGCGCGCCGGGGCTGACACCGGTGCGCCCTCCCGCAGGGTGATCCTGCCGGTCTAGCGTCGAGCGCAGGAGGCGGCCATGGTACGGCGACGGGTTCCGCTGGTGACGCTCACGCTGCTCACGGTCGGGCTGGTGGCCGGGGGGCTCTGGTGGTGGGCGGTGCTGCGTCTGCTGCTGGTTCCGGGAGAGTCCGGAGCGGTCGAGGGGGCGGTGGCCGCGGGCGGCTGGGGGCTGAGCCTGCTGCCGGTGCACGTGGCCGCCTCCTCGCGGCCCGCCTGCCTCACCAGGGCATGGCGACGCCTCCGTTCGGGCGCAGGATCTGGCCCGTCGTGAACGAGGAGGCGTCGCAGGCGAGATGGAGGACCGCGTGTGCGACGTCCTCCGGCTCGCCGACCCGCCGCAGCGGGGAGTGACGGACCATCGCCGCCTCGGCCTGCTCCTGCGCGGTGGGCTCGTGGCGGTCCGTCATGGGGGTGCGCACCCAGCCCGGGGCCACCGCGTTGACCCGGATGCCGTGCGGGCCCGCCTCGACGGCGAGGGTCTTGGTGAGCTGGACGACGGCCGCCTTGGCGACGCTGTAGCAGAGCAGTCCGGGGCTCGCGGTGTCCATCGCGCCCGAGGCCATGGTGACGATCGACCCGCGGGTGCCGGAGGCGATCATCGAGCGGGCCGCCTCCTGGCAGGCGTGGAGCACGCCCTTGAAGTTCACGGCGAGGACGCGGTCGAGGTCCTCCTCGCGGGTCTCTAGGACGCTGCTGGTGTGCATGATCCCGGCGACCGCCGCCATCACGTGGAGGGGGCCCGCCTCGTCCACGGCGGCGGCGAGCGCGGCCCGGTCGGTCACGTCGAGGGGGTGGACGCCGGCCGCGCCGCCCTCTCGGGCGATCAGGGCGGCCGTCTCCTTCAGGCCCGGCTCGTCGCGGTCGGCCAGGTGCAGGGTCGCGCCCGCCCGGGCGAGCAGGACGGCGCTCGCGCGGCCGATGCCGCTCGCGGCGCCCGTCACGAACGCGGTGCGGCCGGTGAGGTCGTACGCCGAGAGGCTCATGAGGGGACCGTACGACCGGATCTGACGGACCGTCAATCAGGTGGCGGGCGGCGATCCGCGGAATCACCGGCGGGGCCGTGCTGACAGCCCGGGCACCAGTACGTGACCCGGTCGCCCAGCTCCGCCCTGCGGACGGCGGTGCCGCAGCGCAGACAGGGGCGGCCCTCCCGGCCGTAGACGTGCAGCGGCGTGCCGGGGCGGCGGGTCGTCGTGGTGCGCCGGTCCGGGCGGTCCTTGTTCGCCTCCAGGAGGCGGTGGGCCGTCGCCACCAGCCGGGGCGGGACGTCCGGCGCCAGCTCGCCGACCGGGAGCCACGGGGTGACGGCCGCGAGGAAGGCCAGCTCCGACTTGTACACGTTCCCGATGCCGGCGAGATTGCGCTGGTCGAGCAGGGCCTCGCCGAGGGGGCGGGACGGGTCGGCGGCCAGGCGGCGCACCGCCTCCTCCGGATCCCAGTCCGGGCCCAGCAGGTCCGGGCCGAGATGGCCCACGGCGCCGGACTCCTCGGCGGTGCGGATCAGCTCCAGGACCGGGAGGCGGTAGCCGTACGCGGTGTACCGCTCGTTCCCGAGGATCGCGCGGATCTGGTGCCCGGGGCCGCCGCGCGGGCGCTCCCCGGTCGCGTACACCTTCCACGCCCCGTCCATGCGCAGATGCGAGTGGAGCGTGAGCCCGCCGTCGATCCGGGTCAGGAGGTGCTTGCCGCGCGGGGTGACGTCCAGCACCGCGCGGCCGGCGAGGTCGGCGGTCGCGAACCGCGGCACCCGCAGATCCGCGCGGGTCAGCACCCGCCCGGCCAGCGCCTCGTGCAGCCGGTGGGCGACCTGCCAGACGGTGTCTCCTTCGGGCATCGGCGGTCCTTCGCGCGGGTCAGGCCCTGAGGCGGAGGCCGCGGGGGGTGGCCACGAAGCCCGCCGTCTCCAGGGGGCGGGCCAGGGGGGAGGTCAGGGCCGTGGCGCCGTTGATCCGCTCCACCGTCACCGTGCCCAGCGCGCCCGCCCGGGCGGCCTCGGCCAGGGCTCCGGCCGCCGCCGCCAGGGCCGGATCGTCCGGCTCCGTCGGCCAGGACAGCACCGTCTTGCCGCCGCGCTCCACGTACAGGGTCAGCTCGCCGTCGACCAGGACCACCAGAGCGCCCGCCTTGCGGCCCGGCTTGTGCCCGGCGCCGGTCGGCGGCTCCGGCCACGGCAGCGCCGCCCCGTACGCGCTCGCCGGGTCGGCGGCGGCCAGCACCACCGCGCGCGGGCCCGCGCCCGCCTCGACACCCCGGTCCCGGGCGGTCGCCGCCGCCCGCAGCCGGTCCACGGCCCCGTCCATCGCGAACTGGGCCGCGCCCAGCCCCTCCACCACATAGCCGCGGCGGGCCTGGCCGCTGTCCTCGAAGGCGGACAGGATCCGGTAGACCGCCGAGAAGCCGCCCTCGACGCCCTCGGCGGCCACGGCGCCCCGGGTCACCACGCCGTGCCGGTCCAGGAGGGTGCGGGCCAGCGCGTGCGCCCGGTGCGTCGGCTCGGGCTCCGCGGGCGGCAGCAGCGCCCAGCGGCCCGAGACCGTCGGAGGTCCCGAGCGCGAGGCCGGGCGGGTGGCGCCCAGCGTCCCGAACCGGCCGCGCGGCACCGTGCGGCGGGCCCGGTGGGCGGTCGACCCGGCCGTGCGCCCCGAGCCGAGGAGGGAGCGCAGCGGCGCCACCGTGTCGTTGGTGAGCCGGCCCGACCAGGCCAGGTCCCACAGCGCGTCGGCGAGCTGCGGGTCGGTGGCGTCCGGGTGGGTGGTGATCCGGACCTGGTCGGCGATCTGGCGGAAGAAGAGGCCGTAGCCGCCGGAGAGGGCCGTCAGCACCGACTCGTGGAGCGCGGTGAGCTCCAGCGGGTGCGGCGGGGGCAGCAGCAGCGGGGCCGCGTCCGCGAGATAGAGCGAGACCCACCCGTCCTTGCCGGGCAGCGAGCCCGCACCGGCCCAGACGACCTCTCCGGTCGTGGTCAGCTCGTCGAGCATCGCCGGCGCGTAGTCCCGGACCCGGGACGGCAGGACCAGCTTCTCCAGGGCCGACGCCGGCACGGGCGCGCCCTGGAGCTGCTCCACCGCGCGGGCCAGGCCGTCGATCCCGCGCAGGCTGTTGCCGCCGAGGTGCTGCCACTGGGGAAGGAAGGTGGCCAGGGCCGCCGGGGGCACCGGCTCCAGCTCGTGCCGCAGGGCCGCCAGGGAGCGCCGCCGCAGCCGGCGCAGGACGGCCGCGTCGCACCACTCCTGGCCGATGCCCGAGGGGTGGAACTCGCCCTGCACGACCCGGCCGGCCGCCGCCAGGCGCTGGAGCGCGCCGTCGGTGACGGCGGCGCCCAGACCGAAGCGGGCGGCGGCCTGGGAGGAGGTGAAGGGGCCGTGGGTGCGCGCGTACCGGGCGAGGAGGTCGCCGAGCGGGTCCTTGACCGGCTCGGTGAACGCCTCGGGCACGCCGACCGGAAGCGCGGTGCCGAGCGCGTCCCGCAGCCGGCCCGCGTCCTCGATCGCCGCCCAGTGGGCGGAGCCCGCGATCCGCACCTCGATCGCCCGGCGGGACCGGGCCAGCTCGCGCGCCCAGTCCGCCTCGGCGCCACGCGCCGCCAGCTCCGCGTCGGTCAGCGGGCCGAGGACCCGCAGGAGGTCGGCGACGCCCTCGCGGTCCTTGATCCGCCGGTCCTCGGTGAGCCACTGGAGCTCCCGCTCCAGCTCCGTCAGCACCTCCGGGTCGAGCAGTTCGCGCAGCTCCGCCTGGCCCAGCAGCTCCGCGAGGAGCCGGGAGTCCAGGGAGAGCGCGGCCGCCCGGCGCTCGGCGAGCGGGGAGTCGCCCTCGTACAGGAACTGCGCCACGTAGCCGAAGAGCAGCGAGCGGGCGAAGGGGGAGGGCTCGGGGGTGGTGACCTCGACGAGGCGGACCCGGCGGGCCTCGATGTCACCCATCAGCTCGGTCAGACCGGGGACGTCGAAGACGTCCTGGAGGCATTCGCGGACGGCCTCCAGGACGATCGGGAACGAGCCGAACTCGCTCGCCACCTGGAGCAGCTGCGCGGCCCGCTGGCGCTGCTGCCAGAGCGGGGTTCGCTTCCCCGGGTTCCGCTTCGGCAGGAGCAGGGCCCGGGCGGCGCACTCGCGGAACCGGGACGCGAACAGCGCCGAGCCGCCCACCTGGTCGGTGACGATCTGCGCGACCTCGCCCTTGTCGAAGACCGTGTCCGCCGCGCCGACCGGGGCCTGGTCGGCGTCGTACGCCGTGTCCTGGTGGCGGCCCGGGTCGACCGGCTCGTGGTCCAGCAGGTCCAGCCCCATGTCGAGGCCCATCAGGTCGGCGTCCGGCAGGCGCAGCACGATGCCGTCGTCCGCGTGCATCACCTGCGCGTCCATGCCGTACCGCTCGGCGAGCCGGGCGCCCAGCGCCAGCGCCCACGGCGCGTGCACCTGCGCCCCGAACGGGGAGTGGACGACGACCCGCCAGTCGCCCAGCTCGTCCCGGAACCGCTCCACCAGGATCGTGCGGTCGTCCGGCACGTGCCCGCACGCCTCGCGCTGCTCCTTCAGATACGCCAGGACGTTGTCCGCCGCCCAGGAGTCCAGGCCCGCCGCGATCAGCCGCAGCCGGGCGTCCTCCTTGCCGAGCGCGCCCAGCTCGCGCAGGAACGCGCCCACCGCGCGGCCCAGTTCGAGCGGCCGGCCCAGCTGGTCGCCCTTCCAGAACGGCAGCCGGCCGGGCACCCCGGGCGCCGGGGACACCAGGACCCGGTCACGGGTGATGTCCTCGATCCGCCAGGTGGTGGTGCCCAGCGTGAAGACGTCGCCGACCCGCGACTCGTACACCATCTCCTCGTCGAGCTCGCCGACCCGGCCACCGCCCTTCTTCGGGTCCGCGCCGGCCAGGAACACCCCGAAGAGGCCACGGTCCGGGATGGTGCCGCCGGAGGTGACCGCGAGCCGCTGCGCGCCCGGGCGGCCGGTGACCGTGCCCGCGACCCGGTCCCACACCACGCGCGGGCGCAGCTCGGCGAAGGCGTCCGACGGGTAGCGGCCCGCGAGCATGTCCAGCACGCCCGTGAAGGCCGATTCGGGGAGGGAGGCGAAGGGGGCGGCCCGGCGCACCATGGTCAGCAGGTCGTCCACCTGCCAGGTGTCGAGCGCGACCATCGCGACCAGCTGCTGCGCCAGCACGTCCAGCGGATTGGCCGGGATCCGCAGCGACTCGATGGACCCCGACCGCATCCGCTCGGTGACCACCGCCGCCTGGACGAGGTCGCCGCGGTACTTCGGGAAGACCACGCCGGTGGAGACGGCGCCGACCTGGTGCCCCGCGCGGCCCACGCGCTGGAGCCCGGAGGCCACGGAGGGCGGCGACTCGACCTGGACGACCAGGTCCACCGCGCCCATGTCGATGCCCAGCTCCAGGCTGGACGTCGCGACCACGGCGGGCAGCCGGCCCGCCTTCAGGTCCTCCTCGACCTGGGCCCGCTGCTCCTTGGAGACCGAGCCGTGGTGGGCGCGGGCGAGCAGCGGGGGCGCGCCCTTCGCCGCGCCCGACTGGGCCATGATCTCGGCGGGCGGGGCCCCCTCGGGGGCGGGCTCGCCGGTCGCCCGCTCGTAGGCGATCTCGTTCAGCCGGTTGCAGAGCCGCTCGGCGAGGCGCCGGGAGTTCGCGAAGACGATGGTGGAGCGGTGGGACTGGACGAGGTCGGCGATCCGCTCCTCCACGTGGGGCCAGATCGACGGCTTGTCCCCGCCGTCCTTCCCCTCGGAGGCGGGGGAGCCGCCCAGCTCGCCCATGTCCTCCACCGGCACCACGACCGAGAGGTCGAACTCCTTGCCCGAAGGGGGCTGCACGATCTCCACCTGACGGCCGGGGGAGAGGAAGCGGGCGACCTCGTCGACCGGCCGGACCGTGGCGGAGAGGCCGATCCTGCGGGCGGGGCGGGGCAGCAGCTCGTCGAGCCGCTCCAGGGTGAGGGCGAGATGCGCGCCGCGCTTGGTGCCGGCGACCGCGTGGACCTCGTCCAGGATGACCGTCTCCACCCCGGCCAGCGCCTCCCGCGCGGCGGAGGTCAGCATCAGGAAGAGCGACTCGGGGGTGGTGATCAGGATGTCCGGCGGCTTGGTGGCGAGCGCGCGGCGCTCGGCGGCCGGGGTGTCGCCGGAGCGGATGCCGACCCGCACGTCGGGCTCGTGCAGCCCGAGCCGGACGGACTCCTGCCGGATGCCGGTCAGGGGCGAGCGGAGGTTCCGCTCGACGTCCACCGCGAGCGCCTTCAGCGGGGAGACGTAGAGCACCCGGCAGCGCTTCTTCGGGTCGGCCGGGGCGGGCGCGGACGCCAGCCGGTCCAGGGAGGCGAGAAAGGCGGCCAGGGTCTTGCCCGAACCGGTCGGCGCCACGACGAGCACGTCCGAGCCCGCGCCGATGGCCCGCCAGGCGCCCTCCTGCGCGGCGGTGGGCGCGGTGAACGCCCCGGTGAACCACCCGCGGGTGGCCGGGGAGAAGTCTTCGAGCGCGGACGTGACCATGCCCTCCATCGTGCACCCCGCCACCGACAACCGCCGGGACCTGGGGAAAACCGCGCCCGGACCCGCGGCCGGCCTGTGGACACCCGGTCGTCGTCCCGGCCGGGGCGGGCGCAGAATGGAGGCATGGCGAGGGGTGAGCGGGCACGGTACTGGCAGTACCCCGAGCTGCCGGGGGTGGACCTGCTGCACGCCCACTACATCGAGAAGGCGTTCTCCCGCCACACCCACGAGAGCTTCGTCTACGCCGCGATCACCGAGGGCGTCGAGGCGTTCCACTACAAGGACGACCTCGTCCACGCCGGGCCGGGACAGATCGCCCTGGTGAACCCGGACACCCCCCACACCGGGCACGCGGGCGTCCCCGAGGGCTGGACCTACCGCACCATCTACCCGGACGCGGAGCTCGTGCGGTCCATCGCCGCCGACGTCCTCGCCGTCCGCGGCCCCGTCGGCTTCACCCAGCCCGTCGTCGACGACCCGTACGCCGCCCAGCTCGTCATCGGCGTGCACCGGGCCGCCGAGGAGGGCAACGCGCTCGCCGCCGACAGCCTGCTGCGCCTGGTCACCGCGCGGATGCTCCGCAGCCACGGCGGCCGGCTGCGCCCGCTCGCGCCCCGCGCCGCCGGGGCCGGGGACGCGGCACGCGCGCGTGCCGTCCTGGAGGAGCGGATGGCGGAGCCGCCCACCCTGGAGCGGCTCGCCGCCGACCTGGGCACCAGCCCGTTCGCCCTGCTGCGGGCCTTCCGCGCCGAGTACGGCATGCCGCCGCACACCTGGCTCACCGACGCGCGCGTGCGTCGGGCGCGGCGGCTGCTGGACGCGGGGACGCCGCCGGCCGAGGCCGCGATCGCCGTCGGCTTCACGGACCAGCCCCACCTGAACCGGCACTTCACCCGCAGCGTCGGCGTCCCGCCCGGCGCCTACCAGCGGGCCCGGGGCCCGCGGCGCAAGAACGTACAAGACGGGCCGCCGGCCGCTCCGTAACGTCGGGTCCGTGGCAGAACAGACAGCACACCCCGCCACGCGGGACATACGTGACGACCACCCGCCCGACGGCGAGGCCGGGAGCGGGACGGCCGCCGCAGGAGGCGCCGGGAAGCCCGACGCCGCCGTGGTCAGGGACGCCCTCGGCGTCGGCATCGCCGTCGGGCTCTCCGGCTTCGCCTTCGGCGTGACCTCCGCGGGCGCCGGACTGACCCTCCTCCAGACCTGCGCGCTCAGCCTGCTCGTCTTCACGGGCGCCTCGCAGTTCGCCCTCGTCGGCGCCCTCGCCGGCGGCGGGAACCCGTTCACGGCCGCCGCGGGCGCCTTCTTCCTGGGCACCCGCAACGCCTTCTACGGGCTGCGCCTCTCCCAGCTCCTCGCCCTGCCGAGGGCCGCGAAGCCGTTCGCCGCGCAGTGGGTCATCGACGAGACCACGGCCGTCGCCCTCGCCCAGCCGGACCGCAGGTCCGCCCGGATCGGCTTCACGGTCACCGGGCTCACCCTGTACGTCCTGTGGAACCTCACCACCCTGCTCGGGGCGCTCGGCGCCGAGGCTATCGGCGACACCGCCGCCTGGGGCCTGGACGCCGCGGGGCCCGCCGTCTTCCTCGCCCTGCTCGCCCCGATGCTGAGGACCGCGACCGAGCGGGCCACCGCCGGGATCGCCGTCGTCCTCGGCCTGGGCCTGCTGCCCGTGCTCCCGGCCGGCGTGCCCGTCCTCGTCGCGGCGCTCGCCGCTCCGGCCGTCCTCTGGTTCCAGGGCCGCCGGGCACAGAAGCGGGACGACGACGCGGAGGCCGCCCGATGAACGCCCTGAACAGCACCCAGGTCTGGATCGCGATCGGCCTCACCGTCGCCGGCTGCTACCTGGTCAAACTGACCGGCCTGCTCGTGCCGGCCCAGACGCTGGAGCGCCCGCTCGTGCAGCGGCTCGCCGCGCTCCTCCCGGTCGCCCTGCTCGCGGCGCTCACCGCCCAGCAGACCTTCGGCACGGGCACGGCCCTCGTCCTGGACGCCCGTGCCGCCGGCGTCGCGGCCGCCGCGCTCGCGCTCGTCCTGCGCGCCCCCTTCCTGGTCGTGGTGGGCGCCGCCGTGGCCGTGACCGCGGGAGTCCGGGCCCTGGGCGGCTGAACCGGCACGCGCGGGGTCCTGATCCCCGTCCACGCGCGGAGCGACTGATCCCGGCCCATACCCGGAGTCCCGATCCCGGTCCACGCGCGCGTGGACCGGGATCAGTCGTCCAGCGGGCGCCCGTACGCGCGCAGGGTCCGCAGGGCCTCGATGGTGACGATCGGCCGCCACTCCAGGGCCGAGCCCGGGGCCCAGGCCCGCCACCGGATCGGCCAGCCCCCGTCCTCGGCCTGCTCGGCCGCGAGGAGGTCCAGCGAGCGGGACAGCTCCTCGTCGGTGAACCAGCCGCGGGCGAGCGAGTCCGGCACCCGCGCGTAGTCGTGCGGATGGTGGTGCTCGCCGGGCGCGTACCCGTCGGCCACCGGGAAGTCCTCCGGCCGGTCCGGGTCCAGCACGACGAGCCGCTGATCGCGCACCAGCCGTCCGAGGCGGTCGGCCGCCGCCTCGGCCCGCGGCCGGTCCGGTGCCGAGTCGAGGAACGCCACCGCCGCCTGCACCTCGTAGGGATGGGACTTCTCCAGCGACTCCACCGCCGTCCAGCAGAACTCGGTGGCCCGGAACAGCCAGGCGTGCCAGACCTGGTTGCGGTGGAGCGTGCCGACGACCGGGCCCGTCGACAACAGTTCGCCGGGCGGGTCGTCCACGACCGGGACGAACGGAGCCGACGGATAGCCGCGCTGCGAGGGGTGGATCGCCGGCAGCGCCCCCTCGTGCGTGGAGACCGCCGTCAGATAGCGGCAGATCCGTTCCACCCGCAGTCCGCCGCAGCGCCCGATCGAGTCCAGGACCCGCAGCGCGTGGGCGGTGTGCAGGGGTTGGCTGACCGGACCTCGCAGGTCGGGTTCGAGCCCGTGGCCGTAACCGCCGTCCTCGTCGAGGTACGCGGTCAGGGCCGCCTCCACCGGGTCCGCGCCGCCGCGCAGGAAGTGGTAGGCGAAACGGCGCTGTTCGAGCACCCGGGCCGTCAGCCAGACGAACCGCTCGGCGCGGGCCAGCGGCGATCCGGGGGCCGCCGGCGGAGAGGGCGGGGAGGAGAGTGGTTTTTCGGCCATGTTCCGACCGTAGGGCGGAACCGCGCGGTGACAAGCCCCGGCGGGCGGGCTGCACTCTTGGGAGCGGGATACTGGGGTCATGCGGTTGACGATTTTCTGGGAGCGGATGGCCGATCACTTCGGCTCCGGGTACGCGGACTCCTTCGCGCGCGACCACGTCCTGTCCGAACTGGGCGGCCGGACCGTGCACGAGGCGCTGGACGCCGGCTGGGAGGCGAAGGACGTGTGGCGCGTGGTCTGCGCCGCCATGGGCGTCCCCGCCGACAAGCGCTGAGCGCCCATCGGCGGCGATCCGCCGGGACGCGGGCGGACAGTCCGCCGGGTGCGCGAGACTGGCGGGGTGGCCCCGACTGACGACACCGAGAAGACCACCCAGAAGACCCCGGCGACCGCCGCCGTCCGGAGCGTGACGCCCGACACGGGCGCGTCGCCGGGCACCGCCGCCGACCCCGGCGGACAGCCACCCTCGGAAGGCGGCGTCGTCGCCGCGGCGGCCGGGGCGCGCATGCCGCGCTGGCTGCCCCGCGCGATGGTCCTCGCGCTCGCCCTCTACGCCTGCTTCCTGCTCGGCGACTGGGCCTTCCACCAACTCGTCGGCCTGCTCGTCAACATCCTCCTCGCCTTCTTCCTCGCGCTCGCCATCGAACCGGCCGTCGGCCGCATGGCCGCCCGCGGGATGCGGCGGGGGCTCGCCACCTTCCTCGTCTTCTTCGGCGTCCTGGCCGTCGGCATCGGCTTCGTCGTGCTGCTCGGCTCGATGCTCGCCGGCCAGATCGTCGACATGGTCGAGAACTTCCCCAAGTACCTCGACTCGCTCATCAACTGGATCAACGAGAACTTCCACACCGAGCTCTCCCGGGTCGAGGTCCAGGACAGCGTGCTCAAGTCGGACTGGCTGCAGAAGTACGTGCAGAACAGCGCCACCGGAGTCCTCGACGTCTCCGCGACCGTCCTCGGCGGGCTCTTCCGGCTGCTGACGATCTTCCTCTTCGCCTTCTACTTCGCCGCCGACGGCCCCCGCTTCCGCCGCGCCCTCTGCTCCGTCCTGCCGCCCGCGCGCCAGGCCGAGGTGCTGCGTGCCTGGGAGATCGCGGTCGACAAGACCGGCGGCTACCTCTACTCGCGCGGTCTGATGGCCCTCATCTCCGGCGTCGCGCACTTCGTGCTCTTCGAGATCCTGGAGGTGCCCTACGCCCCCGCCCTCGCGGTCTGGGTCGGCCTGGTCTCGCAGTTCATCCCGACCATCGGCACCTATCTGGCCGGTGCGCTGCCGATGCTGATCGCCTTCACGGTGAACCCCTGGTACGCGCTGTGGGTGCTCGGCTTCGTCGTGATCTACCAGCAGTTCGAGAACTACGTCCTCCAGCCGAAGCTCACCTCCAAGACGGTCGACATCCACCCGGCGGTGGCCTTCGGTTCGGTGATCGCGGGCACGGCCCTGCTCGGCGCGGTCGGCGCGCTGATCGCCATCCCGGCCGTGGCCACCCTCCAGGCGTTCCTCGGGGCGTACGTGAAGCGGTACGACGTCACGGACGACCCCCGGGTGCACGGCCACCGGCGGTACGGCGAGGCGGTCGTGGCCCGGCTCCAGAAGGCCCTCCAGCACAAGAAGGAGAGCTCGGGGGGTGCCGAGGACGCCTGAGGGAGGCGACTCAAGGCGTCGGCGGTCCGGGGCGCGAGGCGCACGGGCCGAAGGACGGGCGGGGCGGGGCGAGCGGCCGAAGGTCGGGCGGGGCGCGGGGCCGCCCGATCCGCTCTATACTAAAAAAATTGAATAGGTGGCGAGTGGAGTACGGGGAAGGTGGCCACGGGATGGACGCGCACGGATACCGGCGGTACGTGGCGCTCGGCGACAGCCAGACCGAGGGCGTCGGCGACGGCGACGACCGCACCGGGCTGCGCGGCTGGGCCGACCGGCTCGCCGAGCACCTCGCCCGGACCGGACCCGGCGTCCGGTACGCCAACCTTGCCGTACGCGGTCGCCTGGCCGGCGCGGTGCGCGAGGAGCAGCTCCCCGCGGCCCTCGCGCTCCGGCCCGACCTCGCCACCGTCGTCGCCGGCGTGAACGACCTGCTCCGGCCGGGCTTCGACGCCGACGAGACGGCCGGGCACCTGGAGGCCGTCTTCGCGGCCCTGACCGCCCAGGGCGCCCGGGTGGCGACCCTCACCTTCCCCGACGTCGGCCGCATCACCCCGCTGGCCCGCCCCCTCGCGCCCCGCGTCCACGCCCTCAACGACCGGATCCGGGAGTCCGCCCGCCGGCACGGCGTGACCGTCGCGGAGACCGCCCGCCACGACGTGGTCACCGACCCCCGGCTGTGGAGCGCCGACCGGCTGCACGCCTCGCCGCTCGGGCACGCGCGCATCGCGGCCGCGGTCGCCGAGGCCCTGGCCCTGCCGGACAGCGACGACGGCTGGAGCCGGCCGCTGCCGCCCCGGCCGGTCCCCACACGCCTGCGCGCCGCCGCGGGCGAGGTCGCCTGGGCCGGATCCTTCCTCGGGCCCTGGATCGCGCGCCGCGTGCGCGGACGGTCCTCCGGCGACGGGCGGGCCGCCAAGCGCCCGGACCTCCTGCCCGTGGGGTGAACGGAATCCGGGCCCGGCCGCCGTCCCCGCGCCGCGCACGTCCGGGCGCCCCCGGCAAGTACCCCGCCGGTCAACGCACCGGGTCCGGTTCAGTCGTCTGAAGGTCGTTTCCCGCGATCCGCCGGAACCCGTCCGATGAGCCTCCTACCGTACGGACTGACCGTGCCGACGCGGTCCTACGAGGAGGCAGCCCGTGTCATCGCCCTGCGACCCCCGCTACGCCCCCGCCGGTGACGTGGACGGGGCGCTCATGGTGATCGACTCCCGGCTCAAGGCCGTCCATGACGGCAGGACCGGGACCGACCCCGAACAGCAGAAGCTGCTCGACCAGCTCACCGCGTCCCTGGACCTGCGGGGCGTCCACGACCTGCTCGACGGCGCCTGCACGCTCGTCTTCATGTTCATGAAGTGGCTGCGCGGGGTCCACGAGGACCACGACCGGGACGTCATCGAGTCCGTGGTCCCCAGCCTCGTGACCACGCTGCGCATGATGCCCCGGAGCGTCAGCCCCGAGGCGATCCCCACCATGGCCGGCCTGGTGGTCGCGGCGGGCACCGGCCTGAGCCCCAGCCTCTGGCGGCGTCAGTACGGGGACTGGACCCAGGAGGAGATGACCGCCCTGGAGGCCACCGCCCTCCTGCTGGCCGAGCACATCAACCGGATCACCGGCGACGTCGACTTCGCCACCCGCATGATCGGCGAGACGCTCTCCCGCGCCGAGGGGACGCCGGGGAACGGCCTGGACCGGGGGCTCGGGCTCGACCCGGGCTGGGACGAGGACGACGAGTAGACCTTGTCCACAGGGTGCGCGTGGCGCGCTTGACACGAAAATCGAACATCTATTCTCATGAAGGTTCCGGCCCCTGGAATCGCGGGCATCTCGGCGAGTTGTCCACAGGTCGGAGAGACGCGAGGGCCCATTGTCAGTGGCAGGGGTTAGCGTCTTTCACATGAAGCGATCGACTCAGACACCCCGGGTGGAACCCATGGCAGGAACCGACCGCGAGAAGGCGCTCGACGCCGCGCTCGCACAGATTGAACGCCAATTCGGCAAGGGCGCCGTGATGCGCATGGGTGACCGTACCCAGGAGCCGATCGAGGTGATCCCCACCGGATCGACCGCCCTCGACGTCGCCCTCGGCGTCGGCGGTCTGCCGCGTGGCCGTGTCGTGGAGATCTACGGCCCGGAGTCCTCCGGCAAGACGACCCTGACCCTGCACGCCGTGGCCAACGCGCAGAAGGCCGGCGGACAGGTCGCCTTCGTCGACGCCGAGCACGCCCTCGACCCCGAGTACGCCCGCAAGCTGGGCGTCGACATCGACAACCTCATCCTGTCCCAGCCGGACAACGGCGAGCAGGCCCTCGAGATCGTCGACATGCTGGTCCGCTCCGGCGCCCTCGACCTCATCGTCATCGACTCCGTCGCCGCGCTCGTCCCGCGCGCGGAGATCGAGGGCGAGATGGGCGACTCCCACGTGGGTCTCCAGGCCCGACTGATGAGCCAGGCCCTGCGGAAGATCACCAGCGCGCTCAACCAGTCCAAGACCACCGCGATCTTCATCAACCAGCTCCGCGAGAAGATCGGTGTGATGTTCGGCTCGCCGGAGACCACGACCGGTGGCCGGGCGCTCAAGTTCTACGCCTCGGTGCGCATCGACATCCGTCGCATCGAGACCCTCAAGGACGGCACCGAGGCGGTCGGCAACCGCACCCGCTGCAAGGTCGTCAAGAACAAGGTCGCGCCGCCGTTCAAGCAGGCCGAGTTCGACATCCTCTACGGCCAGGGCATCAGCCGCGAGGGCGGTCTGATCGACATGGGCGTGGAGCACGGCTTCGTCCGCAAGGCCGGCGCCTGGTACACGTACGAGGGCGACCAGCTCGGCCAGGGCAAGGAGAACGCCCGCAACTTCCTGAAGGACAACCCCGACCTCGCCGACGAGATCGAGAAGAAGATCAAGGAGAAGCTGGGCGTCGGCGTCCGCCCCGAGGCCGCGAAGGCCGAGCCGGGCACCGAGACGGCGGGCGCGGCGGACACGGCCGCCGCCGACGACGCCAAGGCCGCCCCGGCCACGGCGGCCAAGACCGTCAAGGCGACCAAGGCCACCGCGGCCAAGAGCTGAACCGGTGACCGGTCGCACCGAATGGCCGGGTGACAGCCCCGACTCGTCGAGGGCCGAGAAGGAGCTGTCACCCCAGGATCCGGCTGAGCGGGCGCGGGCGATCTGCCTGCGCCTGCTCACCGGAACCCCCCGCACGCGCAAGCAACTGGCCGATGCCCTGCGCAAGCGGGAGATCCCCGACGACATCGCCGAGGAGGTCCTCGCCCGCTTCGAGGACGTCGGCCTCATCGACGACGCCGCCTTCGCGGACGCCTGGGTGGAGTCCCGGCACCACGGCCGGGGCCTCGCCCGCAGGGCCCTCGCCCGCGAGCTGCGCACCAAGGGCATCGACCCCGGCCTCGTGCAGGAGGCCGTCGGCCAGCTGGACTCTGAGCGGGAGGAGGCCACCGCCCGCGAGCTGGTGGCGCGCAAGCTCCGTGCCACCCGCGGCCTCGAGCGCGACCGCCGGCTCAGACGGCTCGCCGGCATGCTCGCCCGCAAGGGGTACCCGGAGGGCATGGCCCTGCGGGTGGTCCGCCAGGCCCTGGAGGAAGAGGGCGAGTCCACCGACGGCCTGGAGGAGGGCTACTGACCCTCCCCAGGACCTACGGTACCCTCCCCGGAGCCCGGAGCCCGGAGCCCGGAGCCCGGAGCCCGGAGCCCGGAGCCCGGAGCCCGGAGCCCGGAGCCCGGAGCCCGGAGCCCGGAGCCCG